>JBGCDM010000058.1:0-15979 GCA_045105395.1 Devosiaceae bacterium
AAAACATCTTCGTCAGCGCGCATCTCTTCAGACATGGCTGCATTGAGCGCCTCACGCACCGTGGTCGAGACCATTTCGGTACCCGCAGGAATGTCGGGATCAGCAACGGTGACGCTTTCCACTGGCGCAGAAGGTGCAGCAGGCACACTTGGCGCTGGCGCTGGAGTCTCCTCTGAAGCGGTCGTCGCTTGCGACGGAGCGCCAGAGGCAGACATGGCAGAAGCATCTTCACCTTCTTCCAAAAGCACGGCGATGACCTCATTCACCTTCACCGCGTCGGTGCCCTCAGCGATCATGATCTTGCCAATCACGCCCTCGTCCACCGCTTCCACTTCCATGGTCGCTTTATCGGTTTCAATTTCGGCGATAACATCGCCGGAAGCAACACTGTCGCCCTCAGCTTTAAGCCATTTGGCAAGCTTGCCCTCTTCCATCGTTGGCGAGAGCGCAGGCATCAAAATATCAATCGGCATTTTACACCCTCCCCTTAAAGCGTGATGTCTGTGTAAAGTTCAGAAAGCGCGGGCTCTGGTGAGCTTTGCGCGAACTCGGCAGCCTCGGTAACGACGGCGCGCACGTCTTTATCGAGCGCTTTCAAATCGTCTTCGCTGGCCCAGTCCTTATCCATCAAACGGGCTTTCACCTGCTCAATTGGATCGTGCTCGGCGCGCATTTTCTGCACCTCGTCCTTGGTGCGATATTTCGCCGGGTCGGACATGGAATGTCCACGATAGCGATAGGTCATCATTTCCAGAATGTATGGGCCTTTACCAGAACGCGCATGCTCCAGCGCCTTCTGTCCGGCAGCGTAAACAGCCCGCACATCCATGCCATCAACCTGCTCACCGGGAATTCCGAAAGAAACGCCGCGCTGCGAAAGGTCTGTAGTGGACGATGAACGCTCAATGCTCGTGCCCATCGCGTACTTGTTGTTCTCAATAATATAAACAACAGGCAGGGCCCAAAGCTTGGCCATGTTGAAGCTCTCATAGACCTGCCCCTGGTTGGCCGATCCATCGCCAAAGTAGGTGACGCTGACATTGCCATTGTCCCGGTAGTTGTTGGCGAATGCCAAACCGGTGCCAAGTGAAACCTGCGCACCCACAATACCGTGGCCGCCATAGAAATGCTTCTCGCGAGAGAACATGTGCATGGAGCCGCCCTTACCGCGAGAGTAACCACCCTCACGGCCGGTCAGCTCGGCCATAACACCGCGCGCCTGCATACCCGTTGCCAACATGTGGCCGTGGTCACGGTAACTGGTGATCACCTGATCGCCTTCGATCATGGCCATCTGCATGCCCACAACAACGGCTTCTTGCCCGATATAAAGGTGGCAAAAGCCCCCAATCAGACCCATACCGTATAGTTGTCCCGCCTTTTCTTCAAAGCGGCGGATTGAAAGCATTTCGCGGTAGGCCGCGAGCTCTTGTTCCTTTGTGAAATCAGCAACCGCTGGACTGGCCTTTGAGGCCCGTCGACTTGTCGACTTTCTTGCGGTTTTGGTGGGAGTCTTAGATGCGGAACTGGCTGCACGCGCCATATGCGGGCTCCTTGGGTTTTCCTCAAACGATATCGACCAGCATTCATAGCTCGTTCAGCGGCCATGATTTGCCAATTATGGCAATGTTTCTAACCGTTTTTTTTCAAGGAAGAAAGAGCGACTTCAGGCGAAGGGCGCGCCATTTTTCGTCGTCAAATCAATACACTTATTCAATTTAACTGAAAACGTATTAATTACTTAGAATGGATCCGGAAGCGCTACCAAACCGCTTAACGCCGGATGATACGTTCGCTTGGTTCAATCAATGCCAAGGCATGACGCGCACGCTCATCAACCAGGTCTCCATCCAGCGCATCATCACGCAAGGCGGACACGCGCGCTTCTAGATGCGCTTGGCGAAGCGCCAACACATCGCGCTCACGTTCAAGGCCAACAACCCGCGACTGCACCTGCGCATAGGCCAGCAAACCATGGTTTCCGTGGAAAGCATGGTAGCCAAAATAAACGCCAAACAGAAGCAGGGCTGCTCGAAAAGCGTAGATGGTACGGCGGGTACGGGGCTTAAAACGAGTGAGCATGGCACGCGTGCTTTGTGGAACTGCGCCAATAACACCATGCCTACGGTTAGTGCCCACTTAAGCGGCGTGGTTAACAAAAAGTGCAAGACACAAAAAAGCCCGGCCAGTTATCTGACCGGGCTCATTATGAGCTGCAAAGAGCCGACATTACCCTTTCAGGATACCCCGACCTTCATAAGTTGCTGATGCGCCCAACTCTTCCTCAATACGGATAAGCTGGTTATATTTGGCCAGCCGGTCAGAGCGAGCCAGCGACCCGGTTTTGATCTGGCCGCAATTTGTTGCCACAGCCAAGTCAGCAATCGTCGCATCTTCAGTTTCACCAGACCTGTGAGACATAACAGCTGTAAAGCCTGCGCGGTGCGCCATGTTCACCGCGGTCAATGTTTCGGTCAATGTGCCGATTTGGTTGACCTTAACCAGGATAGAATTAGCCGATTTTTGCTCAATACCCATTGCCAAGCGCGTTGGATTTGTGACGAACAGATCATCACCAACCAGTTGAACCTTGTCGCCGATCTTAGCAGTTAGCGCATTCCAACCGCCCCAATCATCTTCAGCCATGCCATCTTCGATTGAAATAATGGGGTAGTTGGCCGAAAGATCGGCCAAGAAGTCGACCATGTGATCTGGCGAAAGCACTTTGCCCTCACCCTTCATGTTGTAGTTCGTACCGTCAAAGAATTCGGTGGATGCAACATCAAGCGCCAGCATAACATCATCGCCAGGTTTGTAGCCGGCATCTTCCACAGCCTTCATGATAAATCCAAGCGCACCTTGCGTATCAAGATTTGGTGCAAAGCCGCCCTCATCACCAACATTGGTGTTCTGGCCTGCTTTGGAAAGCGCGCTTTTGAGCGTGTGGAAAATCTCAGTGCCAATCTGCACCGCGTGGGCAAGGCTTTGCGCACCCACTGGCATGATCATGAATTCCTGGAAATCGATCGGGTTATCGGCATGCTCGCCACCATTGATGATGTTCATCATAGGCACAGGCAAAACACTGGCCGACGGGCCGCCTACATAGCGGTAAAGTGGCAAGCCAGACGAAATGGCTGCAGCTTTCGCTGTTGCTAGCGAAACACCTAGAATGGCATTTGCGCCAAGGCGCGCTTTGTTGGGCGTACCATCAAGATCAATCATCGCTTGATCAATTTCAATCTGCGCTTCGGCATCTAAGCCAAGAAGCTCTTCGCAGATATCGATATTTACATGATCAACAGCTTTGGTAACGCCCTTGCCTTTGTAGGCATCACCACCATCGCGCAGCTCAACAGCTTCATGTGCACCAGTGGATGCACCGGATGGCACCGCAGCTCGGCCCACAACACCGTTTTCCAGCTCCACATCAACCTCAACAGTTGGATTGCCGCGGCTGTCAAAAATTTGGCGTGCATGAATATCGACGATGGCTGTCATGGTGGTCCCCCGAATGTCCCTAGAATACAAATATTTGTGAAAGCGTTTTCGTTTCGTCCAAGCACTAAGACAGAAGTTGCAAGCCCGCTACCCCATCAGTTGCATAGCTGCTACCCTTTGGCAGCATTATCAATGGCCATAAGACGAGTAAGCAGCCCTTCCATCTCATCAAGACGGATCATGTTGGGTCCATCTGATGGCGCACTATCTGGATTGTCATGGCTTTCAATAAACAAACCGGCAATGCTCGTAGCCAAGGCTGCCTTTGACAACGGCTCAACAAATTCGCGCTGCCCACCTGTGGACCCACCCTGCCCGCCAGGCTGCTGTACGGAGTGTGTTGCGTCAAAAATGACCGGTGCGCCCATGGCAGCCATCGTTGGTAAGCCGCGCATATCCACCACAAGCGTATTATAGCCAAAGCTCGCGCCACGCTCGGTCAGCATCACATTGGGGTTGCCGGAGCCGGTTAGTTTGTCGAGCACATTCTGCATGTCCCAAGGAGCCAGAAACTGACCCTTTTTAACATTGACCACACGCCCCGTGTTGGCAGCAGCAATCAGCAAATCCGTCTGGCGGCAAAGGAAGGCTGGGATTTGCAGCACATCCACCACCTTACCCACTTCGGCGCATTGGGCTGCTTCATGCACATCAGTGAGCACAGGTAGCCCAAGCTGTGATTTGATGTCAGCAAACACGCCCATCGCGGTTTCCAGGCCAATGCCACGGCCAGCAGACAGGCTGGTGCGGTTAGCTTTGTCGTAACTGCTTTTGAAGATGAGACCGATGCCAAGGCGCGCGCAAATCTCTTTCAAAGACCCCGCCATGTGGAAAGCATGCTCACGGCTTTCCATGGCGCACGGGCCAGCAATCAGTGAGAATGGCGCATCATTGGCAAAGACGACATCACCAACAGAAACAATTGCGTTCGGATGCATGTTCAACCCTCTCGCGCAATAACGGTGAGCGCAAAAGGATCGTCGCGAGCAATGACTAAGTGGTCATCACGGTCTACGAAAGCAACATCCGCCTGGCGCAAATGGGCACGCATGGCATCAAGGTTAGCAAACAGCATCTCCACCGCTTCAATGCGTGGTCCCCGCCCCCTTGGCTCCAGAACTTCACCCGTCATCGCCGTATAGGCCGTGGGTGTGACCACGTTCACATTGGCGTTCGGCAGGTCCATTTCCATTGTGAAGGAAGTGGTACGAAGCTCACGGTCACCGGTTACGGTTTGAAACAGATATTGAAAATCTGAAGGGTTCGTCTCAACCGCAATCAGCCGCGTAACGCCCTTAGCACCATTGGGATGCTCAGTACGTTCCGGCTTCCATAAAACGTCGCGGGACAGGTGCTCGCAGCAAAAAAGTGTAATGTCTGGCGCGCGGTCGCTGGCTGATACAGCCAGATGCACACCAATCGTTGTTTCGCTGCCATCAGGCATGGCCTGTTTGCGCGTAAACGACAAAATATCGCCCGCGCTTATTCCCTCGCGCTCAAAGGTCTCCTTCATGCGCTGTGCGCTATCGGTGGTGAACGCAGCCATGATCGGCCCATAGCCATGGCGAAAACGATAGGCATGGTAGCGCTTCACAAAAGGGTTGGTACCCTTCATGGCCACCAGTTCTGCATCGCGGTCCGTTACCGCCAGCGGTTCAAAGTAGGTGCCGTTTTCAAAGAACACATTGCAATTGCCGGTGCCAAAGGGATGATGAGCATCGTCCTGCACCTGGAAACCAAGCGCTGATAGACGTGTGCGCGCGGAAACTAGGTCGGGCACACCAACAACGACGTGATCGAGGGCATTTTTCGGAGTCATGAACTGCGCCTTGAAAAAGAGCTAAACCAATCTGCTTTGTTCAATAGCCGCTTCGATGAAAGAGGCAAACAGCGGATGCGGCTCAAATGGGCGTGACTTCAACTCTGGATGATATTGCACGCCGATAAACCAAGGGTGGTCGGCATACTCAATTGTTTCTGGCAGCACGCCATCAGGCGACAATCCAGACATAACAAGCCCCGCCTGCTCCAGTTTCTCGCGGTAATCGATGTTTACCTCGTAGCGGTGACGATGCCGCTCTGAAATATCGGCTTCGCCGTAAATGTTCGCAATCTTTGTCCCATCGCCCAGATGCGCTTGGTAAGCGCCAAGACGCATCGTGCCGCCCAGATCGCCTTCTGCAGCGCGCTTTTCCAAGGCATTACCGCGCAGCCATTCCGTCATCAAACCAACGACAATTGGGCCGCCTTCATTCTCAAACTCGCTGGAGCGAGCTTCGCTGATACCGGCCAAATTGCGTGCAGCGTCAAGCACAGCCATTTGCATGCCGTAGCAAATACCAAAGTATGGAACCCTGCGAGTGCGTGCAAAGCTTGCAGCGGCAATTTTGCCCTCTGCCCCACGCTTACCAAAGCCACCGGGCACAAGAATGCCGTGCACACCCTCTAAGTAAGGACTTGGGTCTTCTTCTTCGAAAATTTCCGCCTCAAGCCACTCAATTTCAACCTTCACCTTATTGGCAATACCGCCATGGGTGAGCGCTTCGATAAGCGACTTGTAGGCGTCTTTTAATTCAGTGTATTTGCCAACCACGGCAATCTTCACGGTACCATCGGTGTTCTTCACGCGGTCTGAAATCTCCAGCCAACGTGTCAAATCCGGTGCAGGCGCGCCAGTGATCCCAAACGCCTCCAGCACTTCATCGTCCAAGCCTTCATTGTGATAGGCTATTGGCACATCATAGATATGTGGAACGTCCAGCGCTGGGATCACGCTTTCTTCTCGCACATTGCAGAACAACGATAGCTTGCGCCGCTCACCCGGCGGGATCGGACGATCACACCGCACCATCAAAATATCTGGCTGAATGCCGATAGAGCGCAGCTCTTTAACGGAGTGCTGAGTCGGCTTGGTTTTCAGCTCTCCAGCACTGGGAATGTACGGCATAAGCGTCAGGTGCATGTAAACAGTATCACCACGCGGCAGCTGATTTCCAAGTTGGCGAATAGCTTCAAAAAACGGCAGCGCTTCAATGTCGCCAACCGTGCCACCGATCTCGCAAATCACGAAATCATAGTCCTCATTGCCATCCAGCACGAAGGCTTTGATTGTATCGGTCACATGCGGGATCACCTTCACGCTCCCACCGAGATAATCGCCGCGCCGTTCCTTGGCGATGATATCCTGATAGATTTTACCGGTGGTGATGTTGTCGCGCTGGTTGGCAGAGCGCCCTGTAAAGCGCTCATAGTGACCAAGATCCAGATCCGTCTCCGCACCATCGTCTGTCACAAACACCTCGCCATGTTGAGTCGGCGACATCGTGCCAGGATCAACATTGAGATAAGGGTCAAGTTTACGGATGCGGACCTTATAGCCACGAGCCTGCAAAAGCGCGCCTAAAGCCGCTGCTGCAATGCCTTTGCCAAGGGAGGATACCACGCCGCCGGTGATGAAAATATATCGCGCCATGGGACTCACCTACTAACCGAAGCATTGAGGGCTAACAAGCGGCCAAAGCCGACCTTTCGCGCATTGCAGCTATGCACGCGGTTTGTCCCCAAAAGAAAAATGGCCCGCAGCAAGGACGGGCCATTAAAAATTGATTGGAGTCACGCTTTACTGCGTCGTGGGAATTTGCGGTTCTGCCGGTGTTTCATCGTCTGGAACGACAGCATCCGTTTCCCCACCAATCTGCTCAAGCAGCGTGGTATCTGCGCCAGTTGGCTGCGCATCGGGAATTTGATCCAAAATGGAAGACCCACCGCCGCCAGTTTGGGCAATAACGGTAAGCGAAATGGAGGTGATAAAGAAACCAAGCGCCAGAAAGCCGGTCGCGCGCGAAAGCACATTGGCCGTGCTACGCGTGGACATGAAGTTTCCACCTCCGCCGCCACCACCACCGCCGATGCCTAGGCCACCACCCTCGGACCGCTGCAAAAGCACAACGGCAACAAGGGCGATCACCACGAGCAGGTGGATCACAATGAGGACTGTTTCCAAAGTTTCCATAACAATTCCGGCAGCACGTCCAAACGAAGCTCAAACTGCTTATCGGCAAAACGCCGCAAGCACGTCACATGAGGTCGAGAAAGACTTGGATCAAGAGTTTAGGCCGACAAGCAACGCAAAAGATCGCCTGACAGCCAAGTTTGAGGTCCCTTACACCAACATTTCCCATGGTGCAAAGATGCATTGCAGCTACTTCACCATCTGCGCAACAGCTGAGGCGATCCCTGAAAAATCAGATGCGCTAAGGCTCGCACCACCAACCAGTGCGCCATCGACATTGTTGGGCGCCAAAACTTCGGCAGCATTGCCGGGCTTAACTGAGCCCCCATAAAGAATGCGCATCTTTGCGCCCTGATCAGCAAAGCGTGCCATCAATTCTGTGCGAATGGCATCGTGCATAGCTGCAATATCAGCAACAGTTGGCGTTAAACCCGTTCCGATGGCCCAAACGGGCTCATATGCAACCACGGTGTTTTCAGCGCTCGCCCCATCGGGAACCGACCCAGCGATTTGACCCGCAACAATAGAAATTTCGTTACCCGCTTCACGCTCGTCTTTGGTTTCGCCAACACACACCACGGCACAAAGCCCGGCGCGCCATGCGCCCAGTGTTTGGGCATGCACATCACCATCGCTTTCGCCATGGTCTGTACGGCGCTCAGAGTGACCGGTGAGCACATAGCTTGCGCCAAGGTCATGCAGCATCTCTGGCGCAATATCGCCTGTATGCGCACCGCTTTCAGCCGGGTGACATGTCTGACCGCCCACATGGATTGGCATAGTGTCCACGCTCTTGACCGATAGGGAGATCAGCGTTGCCGGAGGACAGATAAGCATATCAATATGCTCCAGCAATCCATCTTGTGCGTGAGCTTTGAGCGCATCAATGGTGTCCATGCCGCGGCGCAGACCATTCATTTTCCAATTGCCTGCTACAAGCGGGCGTATACCATCAGTAGGCATTCGTGTTTCCAACTGTCGTGAAAGAATGAGCGGCCTGCTAGCAGGTTTAGCCACATGTGGCAAAGGCTTGCATTGGCATGTGTAGTGCTTGCACGGCAAGTGCGGGCTGACTATAGTCGCGCCAAATGGCGTGATTTGCGCGAATAATATTCAAAAACAAGGACTTACAGAGATGCTGACAGCCTTACGTGAGGGCGCCAGGTCCACGATTGCAAAGGTTTTTCTCATTGTTGTTTCGATAGCAGTGGTCGCAGGCCTGGGCTTTGGGGGCTTCATTGGCAATATTGGCCAGCGTACCGTACTCGCTGTTGGCGACTCTGAGATCAGTGCTGAAACCTTTCAGATTGCGTTGCAACGACAGATTAGTCAGTTGAGCCAGCAATTGGGCACCAACCTAACGTTGGAGCAAGCCCGTATGTTTGGCTTGGATCGCCAGCTAATTGGTCAACTCGCCTCCGAAGCAGCCCTTGATTCCGAAGCCGAGCGCCTCAAAATCGGTGTTTCGGACAGTCGATTGGCTGAGCGGATCGCCAGCGACCCAATCTTCTTACAAACCGGTGGCTTCAATCGCCAATTTTTCCAACAAGTGCTGCGCTCTTACGGCATCACTGAAGATGATTTTGTCGCAGACACGCGCTCCTTCGCGGCCCGCCAACAGCTTGCCCAAGGCCTAGTCGGCGGTATGGCACCAGCAACAACCATGCTGGAAGTTGCCAACACCTATGCCAACGAACTGCGCACCGTTTCTTTCCTGACGCTAGATGAAGCATCCTTGGGCGAACGCCCTGCTGCCACCGAAGAAGACCTGCGCGCCTTTTATAACGAACGCTCTGGGGACTATCGCGCACCAGAATATCGTAGCATCGCCTTTATGACCCTTTCGGAAGCTGACTTGGCCGATCCAAATGCAATCAGCGCCCAGGAGGTGCAAGATGCCTATGAAGCAGAGATTGAAACCCTCACCAGCTCAGGCCAGCGCAACATCACGCAGCTTTTGTTTCAAGACGTTGATCAAGCCAACACAGCCCGCCAACGCCTAGCAGACGGTGATGCTCTAGACACACTGCAGAGTGATGAAGCGCTCGACTTTACAGCCACACAGCTTGGCGCGGTTCAGCGCTCGGCCATTCTGGATGCTGCTGCTGGTGATGCGGCCTTCGCCGTTGACGCCCCTGGCCCAACAGATGTGATCGAGGGCCGCTTTGGTAACATCATCATGGTGGTGAATGAAATTATCGAAGACAGCGTAACGCCGCTTGAAGAGGTTGAAGAGCGCCTGCGCCAAGAGCTTGCCAATGCAGCTGCGCGCGATGAAATTTTTGCGCTTTATGATGCGATTGAAGACACGCGCGCTGGTGGTGATCCGATTGGAGAGGTCGCATCGCGTTTTGAGCTGGATGTCACTACCGTTGAAGCAATCGATTCCAATGGCTTTGATCGTGAAGGCAACGCAGTGGACTTGCCACCTACGGCCTCGCTTATCGCGGAAACTTTCGAAAGTGATGTTGGGCTGGAGAACAACGCCATTGATACAAATGATGGCGGTTTCTTATGGTACGAGGTTACCGGCATTGAAGACGCGCGTGACCTGACCTTCGAGGAGGCTCGCGACAGAGTTCTAGCCGACTGGTCAGCCGAGCAACTTGATGAATTGCTACGCGCCAAGGCAGAAGATTTGGTCTCGCAAATGGAGCGTGGACGCGTACTGCAAACGCTGTCGATTGCAGAAGATCTGGCCATCGCAACAACAGCCCCCTTCACGCGTGGCGAAGCACCGGACGAACTTGGCGGCCCTGCGACAGTGGCAGCCTTTGAGGGCGGCGAAGGGCACTTTGGTGATGTGGAAGGCCCACCCAACCTAGATGGCGAAACGCTAACGCGCCTTGTGTTTGTGGTCGATGATGTGACCCGGCCTGCATTCTTTCAAAGTGCCGCAGATGTACAGCAACTTGCCGAGAATCTTGGCCCTTCGCTGGAAGATACAATCCTTACCCAATATGTTGGCGCGCTCCAGGCTTCACTCGGCGTACGAGTAAACCAAGAATTGCTCACACAACTGACAACGGGTAGCGGCTTGTAGCCTCTAAAATCTTCCAACATGCAGGTTTTTCCTACCCAAGACGCCTTTGAAGCGACCTATGCTGCTGGTCAAGCCCAGGTGGTCTACACACGCCTTGTAGCTGACCTTGAAACGCCGGTTTCTGCTATGCTGAAACTTGCAGGGTCCGCGCGCAACGCGTTCCTGCTTGAATCAGTGGAAGGTGGCGCGGTGCGAGGGCGCTACTCTATGATTGGCTTTGCCCCAGATCTTCTGTTCCGGGCCGATGGGCCACGCGCTGCCATGGCAACAATGAGCGCGGATGGCGTCACCGGTCCATTTGATGAGCTGGACGCACCCGCGCTTGATGCGTTGCGCACACTGATTGAAGACAGCCGGATTGATCTGCCGGACGATCTACCCCCGATGTCTGCCGGCGTTTTTGGCTATCTTGGTTATGACACCGTGCGCCTGATTGAAAAGCTTGAAGATATCAATCCAGACCGTTTGGGCACGCCAGATATTCTGCTCATGCGGCCTACGGTGATCATTGTGTTTGACGCCGTTCGCGATGAAATCACCGTCGTAACACCTGTTAGGCCAAGCGCTACACTTGATGCCAAAACGGCGCATACGCGCGCCCTAGACCGGCTAACCCAAGCTGTTGAAAAGCTGGAAACACCGCTAGGACATGGCTCTGCACCTGTCGATGTGCCGATGCCATCGATGATGTCGAACACAACGCCTGATGACTACAAAGCGATGGTGGCAAAGGCCAAAGACTACATCACGGCAGGCGACATTTTTCAGGTTGTGCTTTCGCAACGGTTTGAAACGCCTTTCCCGCTGCCACACTTTGCGCTCTATCGTGCTCTGCGGCGCACCAACCCTGCGCCATTCCTCTATTATCTGGCCTTTGATGGCTTCACGATTGTCGGCTCCAGTCCGGAGATATTGGTGCGTGCCCGTGATGGTGAAGTTACCATTCGCCCCATTGCTGGCACTCGCAAGCGCGGCGCAACGCTCGCCGAAGACAACGCCTTGGCGAACGAGCTTCTGGCCGACCCCAAAGAACGCGCTGAGCACCTGATGCTGCTTGATTTGGGGCGCAATGATGTGGGGCGCGTTTCCAAACTTGGCACTGTGAAGGTGACCGACCAATACTTCATTGAGCGCTACTCCCACGTCATGCACATTGTCTCCAATGTGGTTGGTGAACTGGATGAGGCGCGTTTCGATGCACTGGATGCGCTGGGCGCAGGTTTTCCCGCAGGCACCGTATCGGGCGCACCAAAAGTGCGAGCGATGGAAATCATTGACGAGCTAGAAAAAGACAAACGCGGCATTTATGCAGGTTGCGTGGGTTACTTTGATGCCAGCGGCGCTATGGACACCTGCATTGTGTTGCGCACAGCCATTGTGAAAGATGGCGTGATGTATGTGCAAGCCGGAGCAGGGATCGTGGCCGATAGCGATCCAGATTCAGAACAGGCTGAGTGCGAGAATAAAGCGAAGGCGCTGTTCCGCGCTGCTGAAGAAGCCGTGCGCTTTGCTGCCACATCGCAGCGAGGGCAATAGACATGCCTGGCACCTACCTCGTCATCGATAACTATGACAGCTTCACCTACAATTTGGTGCATTGCCTTGGCGCAACCGGCGTTTCCATGGATGTGGTGCGCAATGATGCCACCACAGTTGAAGACATTGCTGCCAAGCGCGCATCAGGCGAGATAGAAGCACTTTTGCTTTCGCCAGGGCCAAAAACGCCCAATGAGGCTGGTATTTGCCTAGGGCTCATTGAACGGCTTGGCAGCACAACACCAATTTTTGGTGTTTGCTTGGGCATGCAGTCCATGGGCCAGGCCTATGGCGGCAAAGTGATTCCAGCAGCCAAACTGATGCACGGCAAAGTCTCCACGGTAACACCGGCGATAGAAGCCCCCATTTTTGCCGGGATTAACGGGCCGTTTGAAGCAACCCGCTACCATTCGCTGGCTGTTGAAGCGGGCAGCTTGCCGGTTGATCTTTCCATCACCGCCCGATCAGCCGATGGTGAGATCATGGCAATCTCTCACAACAAGCACCCCGTGCATGGCGTGCAATTTCATCCTGAAAGCATAGCCTCAGAGCATGGGGAGCGTATGCTGGCCAACTTCGTGGCACTCGCGACACGCTTTAACGATCACCGGAACAAAAATGTCTAACGCAATCAAACCGCTCCTTACCAAGGTTTGCTCTGGTGGCGAGCTGAGCCGTGATGAGGCTGAAACAGCTTTTACAAGCATCATGTCTGGTGAGCTATCGATGGCACAGATCGCAGCCTTGCTGATCGCGCTGAAAGTACGCGGCGAGACGATTGACGAGCTTGCTGGCGCGGTATCGGTCATGCGCGCGAAGATGACGCCAGTTGAGTTGCCCGAGCCATTGGCCTCGCACGCAATGGACATTGTAGGCACCGGCGGTGATGGCAAAGGCAGCTATAATGTGTCCACCACAACGGCCCTTACGGTTGCCGCATGCGGTGTGCCGGTGGCCAAGCACGGTAACCGCGCTGTGTCATCGCAGTCCGGCGCAGCAGACGTGCTCAAAGCGCTTGGCGTGAACATTGATATCGGCCCGGACCAAATAGCCAACTGCATCGAAACGGCCGGCATTGGCTTCATGTTTGCCCCCATGCACCATTCGGCCATGAAGCATGTTGGCCCAACGCGTGCCGAGCTTGGCCAGCGCACCATCTTCAATCTCATTGGCCCGCTGTCCAACCCGGCCCGCGTCAAGCGCCAGTTGTTGGGTGTGTATGATGAACGCTGGTTGGTGCCACTTGCTGAAACGTTGAAGACACTGGGCTGCGAAGCCGCATGGGTGGTGTACGGCACCGATGGCATGGACGAAATTACCACAACTGGCATCACGCATCTGGCCAAGCTGGAAGAAGGCGATGTGCGTATGGGCGCTATTGATCCACGTGATCACGGGATAGATCTGGTAGATGAGCGCGAGCTGGTTGGCGGCGACGCTGACCATAACGCCAGTGCCCTGCGCGCCGTGCTATCGGGTGAGCCTGGCGCCTATGCAGATATCGTTAAAATGAATGCAGCTGCCGCGCTGTGCGTTGCGGGCGATGTAACAACACTCGACAAGGGAATCATCAAAGCTGGCGATGTTTTGGCGTCTGGTAAGGCACTGGAAACTTTAAACAAGCTGGTTAGCGTTTCCAACAAGGACGCATAAAAATGGCTGATATTCTGCAAAAGATTGAGGCCTATAAGCGCGAGGAAATCTCGGTGGCCAAAGCGGCTGTTTCACGCAGCCAACTTGATGAAGCCATCAAAACGCAAAGCACGCCACGCGGCTTTTTAACGGCGCTTCAAGCCCATAAGACAGCTGGCACTTATGGCCTGATTGCCGAGATCAAGAAAGCATCGCCAAGCAAAGGCCTAATCCGAGACGATTTTGACCCACCAGCGCACGCCAAAGCCTATGCCGCTGGCGGCGCGGCCTGTCTGTCTGTATTAACCGACACACCATCCTTTCAAGGTCATCCTGATTTCATGATTGCAGCGCGCGAGGCGGTATCCCTGCCGGTACTTCGCAAAGATTTTCTCTATGACACCTACCAGGTGGCGGAGGCACGCGCCTGGGGCGCAGACTGTATCCTGATCATCATGGCAGCGGTCGATGATGCTCTGGCAGCAGAGCTTTACGCCGCTGCAACCGCGTTGGGTATGGATGCGCTCATCGAGGTGCATGATGCAGCAGAACTTGACCGTGCGATCGTGCTCGGCGCGCCGCTGCTTGGCATAAACAATCGCAATTTGCGCACCTTTGAAACGCGCCTGGAAACCAGCGAAGAGCTAGCCAAACGCGTGCCAGAGGATCGCTTGCTGGTTGGCGAATCCGGCCTGTTTACTCGCACGGACCTTGATCGCATGGCACGCTCCAACATTACCACTTTCCTGATAGGCGAAAGCTTGATGCGCCAGAGCGATGTGGAAAGCGCAACGCGCGCCTTGTTGGCAGCTTGACCCAATGAGTGACCGCCTCACCCACACCGATCAATCTGGCAAAGCATCCATGGTGGATGTGTCAGATAAAGCCGATACCCAGCGCACCGCACGCGCACACGGCACAATCAGTATGCAGGGCGAAACAGTTGCGGCGATCCGCGACAACCGCCTGAAAAAAGGGGATGTGCTGGCCACAGCGCGTATTGCGGGCATTATGGCGGCCAAACGCACGCATGACCTGATTCCGCTCTGCCACCCGCTTATGCTGAATGATTTGCAGGTTGAGATCACCGAAACGCACAACGGCTTCGCGGTCACAACAAGCGTGCGCACCACTGGCAAAACCGGCGTTGAGATGGAAGCGCTAACGGCATGTTCCGTTGCGTTGCTCACGCTCTACGACATGGCCAAAGCCATTGATCGTCACATGGTGCTTGGCGAAATCAAAGTGATCGAAAAAGCCGGCGGTAAATCTGGTGATTGGAGCCTGGAAGCGTGAGTGCTCTGCTGCCGCTTGAAGAGGCGCTGGCCCGTATGGTCGGCACGGTTAAGCCGCTGACGCCGCACTCCCTGCCCTTGCTCGAAGTTGATGGTTGCATCCTGGCTGCCGATTGCATCGCGCAAGTTACCAAGCCGCCCTTTGCTGTTTCAGCTATGGATGGGTATGCGCTGCCAAACGCACCACTTCCCGGCGTGCAGTATAAGGTCGTTGGCGAGGTACCGGCCGGTGGTCAATATCAAGGCAATCTGATGGATAGCCAAGCGGTTCGCATCTTCACCGGTGCACCGGTGCCTTACGGCGCAAGCCATGTGCTGATCCAGGAAGATGCCGTGCGCGAAGGCGATAGGATCACCGTTGGTGACCGGGCAGGTAGTGGAGAAAACATAAGGCCCAAGGGTGGTGATTTTGACAAAGGCGATGTGCTCATACCAAACGGCACAACGCTTGCCCCGCAACATATTGGGCTTGCAGCGTCTGGCAATCATGCCACGCTTTTGTGTCAGCCAAAGCCAACTGTGGCCATCATGATGAATGGTGATGAGCTGACATGGCCAGGTAGCGCGCCAAATGATAACGCCATCATCGCATCCAATGGCTATGCATTGGCAACACTTGCGCAGCGCTTTGGCGCCAAGCTGGCAGACCTAACGCTCATTCCCGACAACCAGAGCGAGATTGAAGCCTATATTGCTGCAAGTGAGGCTAATATTTTGGTCACCATCGGCGGCGCTTCGGTGGGCGATTATGATCTTATTCGCCCTGCTCTGGTTGCTCAAAACTATGTTTTGGACTTTCCAAAGGTGGCCCTTCGCCCCGGCAAACCAACGCTTTTTGGCCATAAGGGCAAGCGCACAGTGCTTGGCCTTCCAGGCAATCCAGTTTCTTCTTTTGTGAGCGCAATGATTTTTTTGCGCCCACTCATCAAGCATTTGGCTGGGCGGTCTTCCCTGCCGTTG
>JBGCDM010000059.1:0-35512 GCA_045105395.1 Devosiaceae bacterium
TGCGGCCCAACCACTTATTCGGCGGCTTCCATCCATGATGGCGTTGGCACACCTGCCGTTACTTCACGATCGCGCATGATCTCAATCAGTTCATCGGGCATCTGCCCGCCATAGGCCCAGTTGAGAAGCTGCACCGTGTGAACAATAGGAAGCTGCGTGCCGGTGCCGATCTGCGTCATGCAGCCAATATTACCGGTGGCGATAAGCTCTGGCTGCGTGCTTTCAATGTTGGCCACTTTGTTGTCGCGCAGTTGCTTGGCGATAACCGGCTGCATGATGTTGTAAACACCAGCGGACCCACAGCACAAATGGCCCTGCGGCACATCCTTCACTGTAAACCCTGCCGCTTTCAACAACGTTTTGGGCGTTGTGGTGATCTTCTGGCCGTGCTGCATGGAACAAGCCGAATGATAGGCAAGCTTCAGCCCTGACACCTGGCTCGGCACGCCCAAATCAATGCGCTCAAGATATTCGGTGATGTCGCACGCCATGCCAGAAATTTTGGCCGCTTTCTCCGCATAGTCAGGATCAAGGCGCAGCATATGACCATAATCCTTGATCGTCGTGCCGCAGCCTGATGCGGTGATGATGATGGCATCCAGCCCCTCACCGTCCACTTCGCGCATCCAGGCATCCACATTGCGGCGCGCATCGGCCAGCGACTTTTCTTCTTTACCCATATGGTGCACCAGCGCGCCGCAGCACCCCTCGCCCTTGGGCAGAACAACTTCGATGTTTTTGCGATTGAGAAGATCAATCGTCGCCTGGTTGATGCCAGGGTTCAGCACAGGCTGCGCGCAGCCCGAAAGCATGGCTACACGGCCTGCTTTGGGTGCCTGGCTACCTTGAGGTGCAAATTTGGTGCCCGGCTCGGGTCCGCGTGCTGGCACTTTGCCTGGGGCAAGCGACAGCATGGCGCCAAGGCGAGCAAACGGGCCGCCCATGGCACTCATAATGGGCGCAAACGGCTTGCCGAATAAAGCGGCCACAAGGGACAGCCGGAAACGGTTGGGATAGGGCAACACGAAGGCCAGAACATTGCGGATCAGCCGGTCATGCCAGGGCCGTGTGTAGGTTTCTTCAATATGTGCACGGGCATGATCCACAAGATGCATATAGTGCACGCCGGATGGGCAGGTGGTCATGCACGACAGGCATGATAGGCACCGGTCGATGTGCTTGACGGTTTTTTCATCCGCTGGGCGCTCATTCTCCAGCATATCCTTGATGAGGTAGATGCGCCCGCGCGGACTATCCAGCTCATCACCCAAAATACCGTAGGTTGGGCATGTGGCGGTACAGAAGCCGCAATGCACACAGGTGCGCAGGATTTTTTCCGAGTGCGCCGTGTGCGGGTCAGCCAGTTGATCAAGGGTGAAATTGGTTTGCATATTAGTTTTTAAACCCCTGCATACATAGCGCCAGGATTAAACAATCCCTGCGGGTCAAGGCTGGTTTTGATAGAGCGCGTGAGCGCCATGTGCGCCTCGCCAAGCGGATTGAAAACGGCCATGTTGGCCTTCAGTGATGGCGGCGCACGGAACAGCGTGGCATGTGCGCCTGAATGCGGCTCACACGCGGTGCGGATGATGTCAGCACCGGCATCCTCATCCAAACCAGTTTGCAACCAGACCAGCCCGCCAGACCAGTCATAATAAACCTTCACTGCGCGATGCGCAGCAATAGCCGCCACAATGTCAGGCCCGGCCATAGCGGGGCAGGAAATGCGCCATAAGGCCTGATCTTGATCGGTGGAAACTGGAGCCAGATCACGGATGTCTTTCCACATATTGGTGTGTGCATCACTGCTCAAACTATCACCCGCAACACCCAATGCTTTGCTAAGTTCTGGAATGCGGTAGTCCAACTGATCGGGAAAGCCTTCTAGGCGCATCAGCGTGCGTGCAGGTTGGCCATCACTGGCTGGCAAATGCGCAGCGCCATTCACCTCAAATGGTGTGCCCATGGCTTTGCCCAGAAGGTTCACGCCTTCACGATCTGACAGCCCCGAAACAACCAATGTGCGGCCTTCTGGTGGGCGCGGTGTAACTTTGAAAATAACTTCGGTCAGCACACCCAGCGTGCCCCAGGCCCCTGCTTGCAGTTTTACCAAATCAAGACCGGTCACGTTCTTCATCACGCGGCCACCATTTTTGATGATCTCACCGCGGCCATTAACGAACCGCACACCGATCAGGTTATCGCGCGCCGCCCCGGCCAAGATGCGGCGTGGACCAGAAATATTACCCGCAACAATGCCGCCCATGGTGGGCTCACCTTGTGTGCCCAATGCGGCACGATAATCTGCCGGCTCAAAGGAGAGAATTTGGTTTTGCTCAGCCAGCGCCGCTTCAATGTCTGCCACGGGTGTGCCCGCCCATGCACCGATCACCATTTCGGCAGGTTCATAAAGCGTGATGCCTGTGAGACCTGAAAGGTTGATCGTTTCTGCCGCCTGCACTGGACGGGTTATAGCACTGCGTGTGCCTCCGCCCTCAATGGCAAGGGGCCGCCCGGCCTTCACCGCATCGGCAACATAATCGGCCACCGCTTGTTCTGTGGTCAGGCTCATCAAGCTGCCTCGCTGGCGTCTAAGCGCCCCTCAAGCGGGAACACTTTGGCCGGGTTTAGCAACCAATCGCGATCAAACACAGCGCGCACCCGCATCTGCTGATGCAGATCCTCGGTGGTGAACTGATCGGTCATCAGATCGCGTTTTTCGATGCCCACGCCGTGCTCGCCGGTTAGGCAGCCACCAACTTCTACGCACAGACGCAAAATATCGTTGCCAGCCTCTTCGGCTTTGATGCGTTCGTCCGCATCGTTCACATTGTAAAGGATCAAGGGGTGTAGATTGCCATCTCCGGCGTGAAATACGTTCGCAACACGAAGGCCGTACCCATCGATAATGTCATGAATACCCTGCAGAACGCGCGGCAACTGACCGGTGGGGATTGTTCCATCCATGCAGATATAGTCGGCAATGCGCCCTGTGGCGCCAAAGGCCGATTTGCGGCCCTTCCAGATCGCGGCGGCTTCCATTGCCGACTCGCTCTCTTTGATGCGCTTAACATTGTGATTGCGCGCAATGGCGACGATACGGGCCAGCATCGCATCCATTTCTTCGTCTGATCCCTCAACCTCAATGATGAGAAGAGCATCCACATCCATCGGGTAGCCAGCCTTGGCGAAGGCTTCACAAATATCGATTGCGGGCTTGTCCATAAATTCCATCGCCACCGGCACAATGCCCTGCGCGATGATGTCCCCGACGCAGGCGCCAGCATCCAGCGCATTGTCAAAACCAAACAACACCGGCCGTGCGCCCTCAGCTTTGGGCAGCAAGCGCACTGTTGCTTCGGTAACGATGCCCAACTGGCCTTCAGACCCGCACAGCAGACCCACCAGGTCGTATCCAGGCCCATCGAAGCTTTCACCGCCTAGATCCACCACTGTGCCGTCCATCAGCACCAGTTTAAGGCCAAGCAGGTTGTTGGTCGTCACGCCATATTTCAGGCAGTGCGCACCACCAGAGTTCATGCCAATGTTGCCGCCAATGGTGCAGGCCAATTGGCTGGATGGGTCGGGCGCATAAAAGAAACCGTCTTTGGACACCGCATCAGACACCGCCAAATTGGTAATGCCAACTTGCAAAACTGCGGTCCGATTGTCGTAGTTTACCTTTACGATTGAGCGCATTTTTGCCAGCCCGATCACCACCGCATCTTCCTGCGGAATGGCGCCGCCGGCAAGCGAAGTGCCTGCGCCACGCGGCACGACAGGCACGCCATGGGCGTTGCAATATTTCATCAACGCGCTGACCTGCTCTGTCGTCTGCGGCAGCACAACAGCCAAGGGCACGCGTCGATACGCCGTGAAGGCGTCGGTTTCATAAGGAACAAGCTGTTTGGGATCAGTGATAACGCCCTCGCCAGGCACAATGGTGTGCAAGCCGGCGATGACCTCATCACGCTTGGCAACGATTGCGGCGCTTGGCGCCGGCATTTGAATGTTTCCCATTATGTCTCTCCCAAACGATAGCTGTTCATCGCGAACATCTTTTCTGGCGCTTGGCAACCTAGACAGACGCCCGCATGGCAGATGCATGGGCCCATCGTGTGATCGCTAAAACCATACCAATTGCAGCATAGTGGCATCCAACCTGCGCTGTGATGCGTATTGTTTTTAACACAAATGTTTGAAACTTGGCTATAATTGGTTTTATTTTTTTACCACTCGACGAAGCTCGTTAAGTGTAGTAGTTTTTCCTTATATAATGATTGACGCAGACAGACCCTTGACGGCAAACATATATGCGCCAGGTAATTTGGTGTTGGAAACTGGTTTCGGAAATGCCTTCGGTTGGGCTCCTCCAATCGTTGAAAGTGCGGTTTCTCGCTCGCTCATATTGCTTAGCGAACAAGGCGCCCAGCTAGATCGGCAAAATTGATGAGTAATTTTCTCGACCTTGAAATCTTTGCGCGCGTTGTCGCTGCTGGCAGCATGTCGGCGGCTGCGCGTGATATGTCGCTATCGCCTGCGGTTGTATCCAAGCGCCTGCGGCGGCTGGAAGATCGTCTTGGTACGCGCCTTTTGCAGCGCACGACTCGCCAAATTGCATTGACCGAAGCTGGTAAAGGTTTTTATGAGCGCGTGGTGGCCATTCTTGCTAGCGTGGAAGAGGCGGAAAGCTTTGTTACACGTCGTTCTGCTATGGCATCTGGCGTGTTAAAAATTTCGGCCCCAACAAGTTTTGGCCGCGTTCATGTTGCGCCACACTTGGCGGATTTCATGGAGGCGCACCCAGAGCTTACGCTGCAATTGGTGCTGTCAGATGATTTCGTTGATCTGGTCGGCGATGGCTTTGATGTTGCCCTGCGCATTGCAGAGCTAAACGATTCCACGCTGGTCGCCCGTAAGCTTGCGCCCATTCATCGCGTGCTTTGCGCCTCACCAAGCTATATTGAAAAGCATGGCGTGCCAGACACCATTGCTGAGTTGCAAAACCACACCTTGTTAACTGCGCACACGCAGGAAACCTGGAAACTAGAAGATGTATCGGGCGAGAGCGTTTCGATTAAGCCGCAAAGCGCGATCCTTACCAATTCTAGCGAAGTGATCCGTGAGGCAGTCCTGTCTGGCATCGGTATAAGCCTGCGTTCCACATGGGATGTTGGGCCAGAACTTTCCTCTGGCGCGTTGCAGATTGTTATGCCGCGTTACCGTGCATCACGCGGCGTTGGCTTGTTCTCTGTGTATCCAACGCGGCGTTTCCTGCCGGCAAAAGTGCGTGTGTTCATCGACTATATGGCCAGTCTTTACGGCCCATCACCCTATTGGGATCGCGGCTTGGATATTGTACTGAACCCAATTGAGCAGGACATGCGCGCTGCGGCTGAATAAGCGCGTCGACATCAGCCCGTTTGATACTCTAGAAATTGTCGTGATATTGTTGTTACGTCCTTTGGCGCAATCAGGCGCGCCTTATGATGAGCCAATTCTGCGATTATCAGAGACATGAGATGCGTTCACTTGAAACCTTAGCACTTGCTGCGATGGCGGTTGCCAGCTCCTGGATCATCCCGGTCGGGGTTAGCGTTGCACAAGACAGTGAAGCTGGAGCGCAAGTGTTTATGCGGTGCGCTGCCTGCCACCAGGTGGGCGCCAGCGCACAGCACAGTGTTGGCCCGCAGCTAAGTGGCGTGCTGTCGCGCTCCATAGCCAGCGCACCAGGTTATGACTATTCAACGGGCCTAAGTTCCCGCGCAGGACAGGCCTGGAATGATGCAGCTTTGGCCGCTTATATCGCAGACCCAACCGCCTTTATCGGTGAGCGCAGTGCGATGCCTGCACAACGTCTTCGTCCCAACCAGGTTGCGAATCTTATCGCGTTTTTACGCACGCAATAAGTTCAATAGCCCTATTGTTGTGGCCAATTCATTTGACCAGTTAAGCTATAGGCCTCTAAATGTGGATATGTCATTCACGCTTGGGGTTCGCTTTAGAGCACTATGGTTTTTCAACCAATCACACATATACGAACGGCGCAGACCGTAGTTGAGCGCTTTCGCACGCTGATCCTTGATGGTGTCTTGCGCCCTGGTGATCGCTTGCCTGCTGAACGGCAATTGGCCTTAGATCTGGATGTTTCGCGCCCTATCTTACGCGATGCACTGGCCAGTTTGGAGGCTGATGGGCTGATTGTCGCCAAGCATGGGGAAGGCACATTTGTTGCTGAGCTTATGGGCGAGGTGTTCTCAGAGCCGGTAGCAAAGCTCATGCGCTCTTCAGAGCGCGGGATGGCCGACTATATGGAATTTCGACGCCTTCTAGAAGCTGATATGGCAGCCATGGCAGCCCGACGCGCCACACAATCAGACAGAGACATGTTGCAAGCCATTGGCCAGACCATGCGTGATGCCCATGCAAAAGGCGATGCAGAGCTGGAAGCCAAACTTGATATCGAGTTGCATACATTGATTGTTGAAGCGGCTCATAACATGGTTTTTCTGCACGTTATGCGCGCCTGTTATACGCTGATTGCCGATGATGTTTTTCGCAATCGCAAACGCCTCTATGCCCAACCTGGTGAGCGCGCCGCGCTGCTTTCCCAGCACATCACCATTATTGAAGCGATCTTATCGCGTGACGATCAGGCTGCGCGCCGCGCAGCGCAGGAGCATGTCGATCATGTGAACACCGCCAGCCGTGATCTCAGCGCGGCTGATGCCCGAGAAGAAACATCCAAACTTCGCCGGACCATCCGGCTTGCCAATGCCGGTTAAGCGCTGGCGACCTTTTCTTTACCGTTGATCGGGGGATCACATGACCATCACCACAATCCATGACTTGCAAATTTTGGCCGAACGCCGCGTCCCGCGCATGTTTTATGATTATGCCGATAGTGGATCTTGGACCGAGCAAACGTACGATGACAATGAGGATGACTTTGAGCTGATCCGCTTGCGCCAGAAGGTAGCAGTGAATATGGAGGGGCGCAGCACCGCCACCAAAATGGTGGGCCAGGATGTGGCCATGCCAGTGGCCTGCGCGCCCACTGGGCTTACCGGAATGCAGCATGCTGATGGTGAAATACTGGCGGCCAAGGCGTGCGAGGCCTTTGGTGTTCCGTTCACGCTTTCCACCATGTCGATCTGCTCGATTGAAGACATTGCGGAAAACACCACCGCTCCTTTCTGGTTCCAGCTCTACATGATGAAAGATCGCGATTTCATGTCGCGCCTTATCCAACGCGCCAAGGCTGCCGGTTGCGCAGCGCTTGTGCTGACCCTTGATCTTCAGATCATTGGCCAGCGCCACAAAGATATTCGCAATGGACTGTCTGCGCCGCCAAAGCTGACCATCGCCAACATGATCAACATGGCCACCAAGCCACGCTGGTGCCTGGGCATGGCGGGTACCAAGCGGCGCGACTTCCGCAACATTATTGGACACGTTTCAGGTGTTGAGGATATGTCTTCCCTGTCCTCTTGGACGGCCAACCAGTTTGACCAATCGCTCACCTGGGACGATGTGGAATGGGTGAAAAATCAATGGGATGGGCCGCTTATCCTTAAAGGTATTTTGGATCCAGATGATGCGAAACTTGCCGTGAAAACTGGCGCTGATGCTCTCATCGTTTCCAACCATGGTGGTCGTCAGCTCGATGGTGCCTTCTCGTCCATCCGTATGCTTCCTGTGATTGTGGATGCTGTGCAGGGCGACATTGAAATTCACATGGATGGCGGCATTCGCTCTGGCCAAGATGTGCTCAAAGCTGTGGCTCTTGGTGCGCAGGGAACCTATATTGGCCGGGCGTTTCTCTATGGACTAGGCGCCATGGGACAGAAGGGTGTTTCCACGGTTCTGGAGATCATCCACAAGGAGCTGGACACCACAATGGCGCTATGCGGACGCACCAATGTCAACCAGCTCAATGGTGAGAACCTCTACCTGCCTGAAGGGTTCGAGGCAGGCTAACCACCTCATAGAGATACAAAAAAACCCGCCAAACTCATCGTTGGCGGGTTTTTCAAATCGCGTCAAAAAGATAGCTTACTTCTTGCCACCACCAGGCTTTCCTGGCCCGTCAGATTGTGTCCCGTCACCTTCTGGTTTTGGTTTCGGTGTTGGTTGGCCGGACGCGAATTCATCAAAAGTTCTGCGCATTTCTGTTCCCCTTATTTGCTTGGATATATCCCGATGCACACTGTGCCATTTAAGACTAGCGCCCGCCGGTGTGCTTGTCGAATGCTAACTCAACGTTAGATTGCGAAGCGCCGCTTGATTGACCGCTCCTGTGTCATCTGAATCTGAAGAAACACCAATGGCTATAAGGGTTTGCTTGGCACTGGCGAAGGCGCGCTGGTGGTCATTGGCAAGGTTCACACTCTCATTGGTCCAGCCACCAATTCCAGCTGGACGTAGCACGACAGTTTTGCCGCGACCGCGAAGATAGGGACTGTCGAGCACCGCGCCACGTGCAGAATTTCCACCCCACACATAAATAAGCGTGCGCCCGCCACGCATGCCAAGCAGCCGCGACATGGACGGCGTGCTATCACCAAAGCGCGCCGCAGTGTCAGCATCCACAAACACAAAATAGAGTGCAATGGAACGGTCATCACCGCCGCGTGCGGCAAGGTCTGTTGGGGCAACGCCCTGGCTCACCTGCCACTGCCAACTGGCCTGCGAGGCTGCGCGACCCACCGTCGGCACCACGCCATAGACAACCGATGAGGATTGATTGGCAGTGATGTTTAGGTTGTTGGCAGATAAGGAAAAATCAGTTTGCGGAATGCCTCGGAATGTCCAGCTTTGCCAGCCTGAAAAGTCGATCGGCGTGTTCGCCCGCGCAGCGCCAATGGGCAGCATTGCGGCGAGGCCAAGCGCAGCACTGCCTTGCAAAAAATAGCGGCGTGTGATGCTCGGCTGGGTGTGCGGCGTACTTGGCATGGGCTAGGTTTCCGATAGCAATTACGTTTCTGATACAGTCAATACGATGGATCGCGGCCATACGATGTCAACCAATGCCAAGCCTGGTTCACGCTTGCGTGATCGCTCAACCCCCCCACTGCCAAACCGGGTGCACCCGGATGGAAGCCTGCACAGCAACCCAGCGCGCGGCGGCATGATGGGCAATCGCGGTGGTCGATTTCACAAGACAGATTTTTGTCGCGATGTGAGCGTATTTAACTCGGACAAACGGCTCCGAAATCCGGAATTACGACGCGCTAATTCGCGAATTACGAACTCACACAGACCTTGGGCGGCTAAGCAATGGATCTGCTGCGTGCTCGACTTTAAAAATCGTCAGCGCAACGTTTGGGGTGATGGCTATACCGAGCTTTTCTTTCTGGATGAGGTAACCGCCCTCAGCGCTGGCCACCGCCCTTGTTTTGAATGCCGCCGCGCTGATGCGAAGGCTTTCCAAGCCGCCCTGTTCACATCTCATGGGGCACACAATGGCTGGCTATCCCCGCCCAAAGTGGCCGTGATGGATGCGCTGCTTCATACTGCACGAATACAAAACCAGCATCGCCGAGCACGGCTTGAAACGCTGCCGGTTGGCGCAATGTTCAAGATCGGTGAGACCGTCTTTGCCAAGGCGACACATGGACTGCTTGCATGGACCTTTGATGGGTATTGCCGGGCGCAAAAGATACGCAACACACTGGATGTGACAGTCCTAACACCGGAACCCATACTGGGTGTTTTGCTCGCGGGTTATCAGCCCAAATGGCACATCAGCGCACACGAGCAAACATCAGCGAAAGACACATGCAATGACGACTAAGCAACTGGATGCACAAACGGTGGAAGGAACGCTAAAATTCCTGGTTGCCTGCGGTGCGCTGAAAGACACGCTGCGCTCTGGCCATACCGATGGTGGGCACTTGGAAAACACAGCCGCGCACAGCTGGCGGCTGGCGCTGTGGGTTATTGCGCTTGAGCCCTATTTGGCTGGGTATAATGTTACGACCTTGCTTAAACTTGCTATCTTACATGACCTTGGCGAAGCGATCACCGGTGATGTGCCAGCGATCCACCAGCACGGCGACCAGAGCGCGCGCCAGGCAGCCGAGCGTGCGGCCGTTCACACCCTTTCCGCTTCGCTTGATAGCGAACTTGCTGGCAACATCACCGCGCTTGCGGCCGATTATGACGGGGGCCTCAGCAAGGAGGCAAAGCTGATGAAGGGCTTGGATAAGCTCGAAACAATGCTGCAGCATATAACTGCTGAGGATCCGGCGACGTTTGATTATCAGTTCAATCTTGGTTATGGGCGCGCCTGGACAGACCAAGGCCCCCTGCTGCCCATCATACGGGCGCGTATTGATGCGCTGACCCAAGAGCGGATTGCCGCAAAATAGTGGGCACAATCTTAGTGGCTTAAAGCTCCCAAGACTGCCATGCTTTTGCTGCATTGCAGCACACTGTGCCATGCTTAAAAAACGCGTGATTCTAAGGCTAGGAATACTCAGATGTCTTTGCAAAATCTTGATGCGTTTTTTGCACCCCGGCACATTGCCTTGATTGGTGCGAGCCCAAAGGAAGCCAGCATTGGCCAGGCCTTTGCCGACAATCTGTTGGCCGCATCAGATGCAAGCAAGCGCACCATATCTTTCATCAATCCAGATCATACAGAAATTCTTGGCAAGCCCTGCGTGGCCAGCCTGGCTGATCTTTCCAGCGCTCCCGACCTTGTGATTATCGCCGCCGCGCCAGCAGCGGTGCCTGCACTGGTGGATGAGGCCAGTCAAGCTGGCGCACGCGCCGTTGTGGTTGCTATGGGCGAACAAAGCAGCAGCCGAGATGAGCCACTTAACAGCCTCAGCAAGGCGATGCGTATCGCTGCCAAAACCTCAAAAATGCGCATTTTGGGGCCAGAATCACAAGGCATCTATGCTGCTGCGGGCAATCTCAATGCCAGCCTTGCCTCCACCCCGCCACAACCAGGCTCGCTAGGGCTTATCGCCCAGTCTGGCGCGATTATGAATGCGGTGATGGATTGGGGCGGCGCCGTTAATGTTGGTTTTTCCAAAGCTGTATCGCTGGGTGATGCAGCCGATGTTGATCTGGACGATATGCTCGATCACCTGGCCTATGATGTGCGTACGCGGGCGATTTTGGTGTGCGTTGAAACGGTGGGCGATCCGCGCCGCTTTTTCTCTGCCGCGCGCGCGGCTGCCAAAGTGAAGCCGGTGGTGATTTTGAAGTCTGGTCGCCATGGCGTGACCGCCGATCGCATCTCCACCCACTCTGGCATTTTGGCAACCGAGGACAGCGTGTACGATGCCATTATCCGGCGTGCTGGCCTGTTGCGGGTGAATGATCTGGATGGCCTGTTTGATGCCGCTGGCGCGCTCGCCCGGCTCAAGCGCGTGTCTGAGGCTGGAAAGCGGCTGGCCATTGTCACCAATGATCGCGGGGTTGGCATTCTTGCCGCCGACCGGCTGCTTGATCTGGGCGGTAGCCTTGCCACCCTTAGCGCGCAAACAGCGCAAGCCATCACCCCTTATATACCGCAGAGCTGGCCAGGCGACATGCCACTGGATTTAGACCCGGCCTCACCTATCGCCGATCAAGGTGCGGTGATTGAAGCGCTGATTGATGATGCCAACAATGATGGCGTGTTGATTGCCTATAGCCCCAGCCGTCTGTCAGATGGCAATGAGGCAGCCAAACATTTGGCAGAGCTTCTGGTGCGCAAAACCAAAGATCGAACCAAGCCCAAGCCCGTGTTCGTTTCCTGGCTGGAGCGTGAAGTTGACGCGCTGCAAGCGCTGGACGGCGCCCATGTGGCGCGCTTTCAAACACCCGGCGATGCTGTGCGCGGGTTTATGCATGTCTCGCGCTATGCGCAGGCCCAAAAAGAACTTTCCGCCACTCCCCCTGCCCTGCCAGAAGACCTTGCAAGCGCTGATGTAGAGCGCGCCCGGGCGCTGGCAAATGCCGCACTGGCCGAGGGCCGAATTTGGCTCAACAGCGATGAGATCGCCGATATATTGGCAAGTTATGGCTTTGCCTACGCAACACCAATACGCGCTGAAACCGCCGATGATGCAGAAAATGCTGCGCAAAAATTACTGGGCCAGCACCGTGCGGTGGCCCTAAAAATCGACTCCGCAGACATTCCCCACAAGTCCGATGTGGGCGGCGTTGTGTTGGATCTTACCCACAGCCTGCAGGTGCGCGAAACGTTTCGAGCGCTCACCGAAAAGGTGCGCGAGCGTGCGCCAGGCGCGCGCATTGATGGGGTTTTGGTACAGCCAATGGCCGACACCTCAGCTGGCCTTGAGCTGTATCTTGGCCTTGCGGACAATCCTGTCTTTGGGCCGGTGGTTGTGTTTGGGCGCGGCGGCATTGCGGTGGAAGCAGTAAACGACAAGGCGCTGGGCATGCCACCGCTGGATATGCGGCTGGCACGGCAGGTGATTGAACAAACGCGCGTGTCCAAGCTGATGAGCGGGTTTCGGGGTCGCGCAGGCGTTGATGAAGATGCTGCGGCCCAGGCTCTTGTGCGGCTATCACAACTGAGCGCGGATGTTCCGCAAATTCGAAGCCTGGACCTGAACCCGCTGCTGGCCACACCCGATGGCCTGGTGGTTTTGGACGCGCGTATAGAGGTTGCACCAAGTGCGGTGGGCGATGCTACCTTTGATACCAATCCACGCTTCACCATCCGCCCCTATCCACGCAATTGGGAGCGCAGGCTGCCGCTCAAGAGCGGTGAAACCGCCTTTGTACGTCCGGTGCGCCCGGAGGATGAGGAAGCGTTTCGCGACTTTTTCTCCAAATCCAGCAAGGAAGATTTGCGCCTGCGGTTCTTTTCCTATGTGCGCGATTTCAGCCACAAATTTATCGCGCGGCTTACCCAAATCGATTATGCGCGCGACATGGCGTTTTGCGCCTTTGATCCCAGTGGCAAGCTGATTGGTGTGGTCCGGCTGCATGCTGATGCGGAACGTGAAAGCGGCGAGTATGCTATTTTGTTGCGCTCAGACCTAAAAGGTCAGGGCCTTGGCTGGTTGCTGATGCAGCTGGTGATTGAATATGGCCAAGCCGAGCGCTTCCAAACCATTGAGGGCCAGGTGTTGGCGGAAAACACGACCATGCTTTCCATGTGCAAGGCGCTGGGCTTCACCGTCAGCCGAGACCGTGATGAGCCAGAAATCATGCATGCCAAGCTGGTGCTTGCGGATCTGGATACCGGCAACGCAAATCCCGCCACCCTGGCGTGAAGCTGGGCTGACGCCCCAAATACGGTTTTATGCGTGTGCGTGTTGTTGCGACTGCAAAAAGCCTGAAGAATATGCCAAAAATAGGCCATAGCGTTGCCTGCTTGACCGAAATTGGTCGAGCGGCGCCACACGCGGGATGGACATGCCAACGTGCATGAACCTACCCTGCAGGAGCCCATGGCATGACAGCAATACACAGTCCTCAAGGCAGTTGGCCCGCCTATACGCAAGGCTCAAGTGAGCTGCCAACCATGACACATGTTGTGGGCGATCAGAGTGCGGTGATGCGCTTTATGCATGATCCGGCAAGCCACGGCTTGCCGCCCGGCACGCCAACTGACTCCATTGTGCAAATCGACACCCATGGCGCAGCCGTTTTTCTGGTTGGCGATAAAGCCTACAAGATCAAGCGCGCTGTGTGTTTCCCGTTCATGGATTTTTCCACGCTGGCGCATCGCGAAGAAGCCTGCCGCGCGGAAATCGCTATCAACCGCCCCAATGCGCCTGAAATTTACATTGATGCGGTGGCGATCACACGTGACCGCACCGGACACTTGGCAATAAACGGACGTGGCGAACCGATTGAGTGGGCCGTTGCCATGCGCCGGTTTGATCGGGATATGACGTTTGACCGGTTGGCCGAACGTGACCTGCTAACCGAAGACGATCTGGATGGTGCTATCGATGCGCTAATAGCGTTTCAGTCGCGTGCTCCTGTGCGCCGCGCGGATGATTGGGTCTCTGACCTTGGCGCGTATATCCAACAAAATGATCAAGCCTTTCATGAATCTCCGCGCCTGTTTGCGCTGCATGACACAGCGCAGCTAACCCAGCGCACAAAGGATGAGCTGCAGCGGGTAAAACCTGTACTCAATGCGCGTGGCGAGGGTAAATTTGTGCGCCGCTGCCATGGTGATCTGCACCTGCGCAACCTGGTGCGCTTGCCGCAAGGTGTGCGCATGTTTGATGCGGTGGAGTTTGACGAGCGGATCGCCACCGGTGATGTGCTTTACGATTTTGCCTTTCTGGTGATGGACCTGGATAGCATTGGCCATCGCGGCCAGGCCAACCGACTTTTAAGTCGCTATTTGGCTCTTCGTGATGCGCCTGAGGATCTTGATGCGCTGGCTGCGATGCCGCTGTTTCTTTCTATGCGTGCAGCCTTGCGGGCCAAAGTGTCAGCGATGGCCGCACCGCATTTGGCACCCAAAGATCGCCAAAAAGCCGAGGCCGATGCCAAGCGCTTTTACGCTTACGCCAATGATGTGCTGGAACCGCGCGATGTAACGCTTACCGTTGTTGGTGGCCTTTCCGGCACCGGCAAGTCCACCGTTGCAAAGGCACTGGCGCCCAGTATTGGGCGGGCAACAGGCGCTATTATTTTGCGCTCAGATATTGTGCGAAAAAGCGAATTTGGCGTGCCGTGGAACGATAGTTTGCCACCCAGCGCCTACACGCCAGCCGTCTCTAAACGCGTGTTCTCGGCACTGCGCCAACAGGCCCAACAGGCCTTAGTGGCTGGCCACAGTGTGGTTGTGGATGCTGTTTGCGCCAAGCAAGAAGAACGCGAGGCCTTTGAGATGTTGGCGCGCGGCGTTGAGTGCCACTTTGCCGGGGTATGGCTTGATGCACCGCTGGCAACGCGGGTGGCACGCATTGGCAGCCGCGAAGGCGATCCATCTGATGCCAACGCTGATGTGGCGCGAGTTCAAGAAGGCTATGATCTGCTTGATATTGAATGGCCACGCGTGGATGCAACCGGCCCGCTGGAAGACGTGCTTGCCGCTGTGCGCCCGCGCGTTGATCGGCTAAACTAACGGCAACAAAAACGCGCGGTAGCCAGCCACAGCGCCTAAGCCCATGGCGACGGCCAGCCAATCTTTTTTGGTGATGGCCATAACCAGCGTTGCGACCGTGATGCCCAAAATACCAGCCGGGCCGCTTTCCAGCGTAATCGGCACGATGGTTGCCAGGATCACACCGCCCGGCAAAGCTTCCAAGCCGCGACGCACGCGCGCTGTTAGTGGAACCCGGCCAAGGATCCAAAAGCCCATCATTTTGGCGATGAGCGTCATGACCACCATTGCGCCGATGGCCGCCCATGCGCCCTCTGTAAAAAGGCTATCCATCGGCCGCCTCCTCGTCTTTGAAGAGCAGCATGGCGGTGATCGCGGCAGACAGACCACCAGCCAGCACAAACCAATAGCCCGGGATCAAGGCTTTAACTGTGAGCGCAACGATGATGGCCACCACCCACGGCGCAGCGTCTATGCGTCCGCGCCATAGCGGCACCAACATGGTGATGAAGTAGATCGGCATGATCAGATCGATGCCGTAGCGGGCGGGATCATCGAGCGCAGCGGCAAAATAATAGCCCGGCACAACTGACACGATCCAAAGGAGATAGAGGAAGACGCAAGCGCCTAGATACACGCCCCAGTCTTTGCCGCCCTCACGGTGATAGCGGATGCCGATGATCCAGGCAGGGTCTGTCATGATGGCAAGGGCGGGGTAGGATTTGTAGGCTGGCAGCCCACCCATCCAAGGGCGCAGTGCCGCGCCCAGCAGCATCATGCGCAGGTTCACGGTGAACACCACCGCTCCCATGGCAAACGCCGTGGTCCAGGTGAGCGGGTCGGTCCAAAGCTCCAGCGCCACATATTGCGAGGCGCCAGCCAGCACCAGCGACTGAAAGAAAAAAGCATCAAGCGCGGTCAAGCCTTTGACAGCCGCCGCCGCACCAAAGCCCATGCCAAAAAGCACAATGCCAGGTGTGGTGATGAAGGCCTTGCGGAAGCCAAGCCAAAACCCATCCATGCTGAAGGGTGCTGGCACTGGCCGCAGCGCGTTCGGCGAGACAGAATTTGCCATCAGCTAGTCGTTGGCTTCCAACACAATCAGCAGGTCTTTGGCGTCCACACTATCGCCGGAGGCCACCAGCAACTCGCCAATGGTGCCATCGCGGTCGGCGTGGATCACCGTTTCCATCTTCATCGCTTCCACGCCCAGCAGTGGGTCACCGGCGCTGACTTTATCGCCAGCCTTAACCGACAGTGTGGAGATGACGCCCGGCACCGGCGCTGCGACATGCGTATCACTATCCGGGTCGGCCTTGCGGCGTGCCCCTGCCCCGGTCGCGCCGTGGCTGCGATCTGGCACTTTGATGGTGCGCGGCTGGCCATTGAGCTCAAAGAACACGCGCACCAGGCCGGTTTCATCAGCAGCTTCAGACTGGCCCAAGCAGCGCAAGATGAGCGTCTTGCCTTTTTCCAGCTCGATGGCGATCTCGTCTTCCACCTGCAAGCCATAAAAATAGACCGGCGTCGGCAGCACTTCGACAGGGCCGTAGGTATCGGCAATACGCGCAAACTCGGTGAACACTTTGGGGTACATAAGGTAGGAGGCAAGCTCCCGGTCGGTAATGTCCCGCTCCAATGTGCCTTCAATATCCGCGCGTTGCGCGTCCAGATCAGCTGGCTCCAGCAACGCGCCAGGGCGGTCTGTATAGGGCGTATCGCCTTTGAGCACCTTGGCCTGGATCACTTCTGGCCAGCCACCTGGAGGTTGGCCCAGATCACCACGCATCATGGCGACCACACTTTCGGGGAAAGCAATGTCGCGGTCTGGGTCCATCACCTCATCAACGGTGATGCCTTGGCTCACCATCATCAGCGCCATATCGCCCACCACTTTGGAGGATGGGGTGACCTTCACAATGTCACCAAACATCTGGTTCACATCGGCATAGGTTTTGGCAACCTCGTGCCAGCGATTGGCAAGGCCCAAACTGCGGGCCTGCTCTTTTAGGTTGGTGAACTGACCGCCAGGCATCTCGTGCAAATACACCTCAGATGCTGGTGCCTTCAGATCGCTTTCAAAGGCTGAGTATTGGCGGCGGGTATCTTCCCAAGCAAAGGACAATTTGCGGATCGCATCCATATCAAGGCCGGTGTCGCGCTCTGATCCTTGCAGTGCTGCCACAATCGAGCCCAATGCTGGCTGCGAGGTCATGCCCGACATGGCATCCATTGCGCAGTCCACCGCATCCACGCCTGCATCAATGGCGGCCAAAAGGGTCGCGCCAGAAATGCCAGAGGTATCGTGCGTGTGCAGGTGCAGCGGTAGATCGGTTGCATCGCGCAGCGCTTTCACCAGATCAGTCGCGGCGGCAGGCTTTAGCAGGCCCGCCATATCTTTGATGCCAATGATGTGCGCGCCAGCGGCCTCCAGTTGTTTGGCAAGGTCCACATAATAGGCCAGATCATATTTTGGGCGGCTGGCATCGTGCAGGTCGCCGGTGTAGCAAAGCACGCCCTCGCACAGCTTACCTGCCTCGCGCACGGCCTCCATGGAGACGCGCATATTTTCCACCCAGTTCAGGCAATCAAACACGCGAAACAGATCCATGCCGCCTTTGGCAGCTTGGTCGACAAATTGGCGCACCACATTGTCGGGATAGTTGGTGTAGCCCACACCGTTGGAGCCGCGCAGCAGCATCTGCGTGAGGATGTTGGGTGCACCTTCGCGGATTTCAGCCAGGCGCGACCATGGGTCTTCGGTAAGGAAGCGCATCGCCACATCAAAGGTCGCCCCACCCCAGCATTCTAGCGAGAGAAGCTGTGGAAGCGTGCGCGCATAGGTGGGTGCTAAGGCCGTAATATCAAACGAGCGCATGCGGGTGGCAAGCAGACTCTGGTGGCCATCGCGCATGGTGGTATCGGTGATGAGAACGCGCTTCTCGTTCTTCATCCATTTGGCAAAACCCTCTGGCCCCAGCTCGTCTAATTTCTGTTTTGTGCCAGATTGCGGTTCGCCTGGGTGAGCGATCAGCTCTGGTGGGCCCGCATCGGCGGGTGGTTTGGGGCGGCCCTTGGTTTCAGGATGACCGTTCACCGTGACGTCGGCAATGTAGGTGAGCAGCTTCGTGGCGCGGTCCTGGCGCTTCACCGCCTCAAACAGTTCCGGCGTCTCATCAACAAAGCGGGTGGTGTAGCTGCCATCAATAAAGCTTGGGTGACCGATGACGTTCTCAAGGAAGGTGAGGTTTGTCGCCACACCGCGAATGCGGAACTCGCGCAGGGCACGGTCCATACGCTTGCGGGTTTCCTCAGGTATTGGGGCCCAAGCGGTGACCTTCTCCAGCAGCGGATCATAAAAGCGCGTGATCACCGCCCCGGAATAAGCCGTGCCGCCATCCAGACGAATGCCGAAACCAGTCGCGCCGCGATAGGCGGTGATCCGGCCATAATCGGGAATGAAGTTCTGGTCCGGATCTTCGGTGGTGATGCGGCACTGCATGGCGTGGCCGTACAGCTTGATGCCATCTTGGGTTGGCACGCCGGATTTCGGGTCGCCAATAGCGATGCCTTCGGCGATGTGAATTTGCGCCTTCACAATGTCGATGCCAGTGACTTCCTCAGTCACCGTGTGCTCCACCTGTACGCGCGGGTTCACCTCGATGAAGTAAAATTCACCGGTGTCCGCATCCATCAAAAACTCAACGGTGCCTGCGCCGCGATAGTCAACGGTCTTGCCAATGGCGATGGCGTAACCGGCCAGCAGCGCGCGCTGCTCTTCATCCAGATAAGGCGCTGGCGCGCGCTCAATTATTTTTTGGTGGCGGCGCTGCACGGTGCAGTCGCGCTCAAACAGGTGCACGAGATTGCCATGGGCATCGCCCAAAATCTGCGCTTCCACGTGGCGGGCGCGTTCGACGAGTTTTTCCAGGTATACCTCGTCCTTGCCAAAGGCCGAGCGAGCCTCCTTCTTAGCAATGGGCACTTCGCGGATCAGATCCTCTTGTGTGCGGATCACGCGCATGCCGCGCCCACCCCCGCCCCAAGACGCCTTCAGCATCACCGGATAGCCAACGCCTTCAGCCAGACGTGCCACCTCTTCCATATCATCGGGCAATGGCGCGGTGGCAGGCATAACGGGTACACCCGCTTCGATGGCGAGGTTGCGCGCGGATACCTTGTTGCCGAGGCGGCGCATTGTGTCTGATGTTGGCCCGACAAATATGATGCCCGCCTCGTTGCAAGCATCCACAAATTCAGGGCTTTCGGACAGAAATCCGTAGCCTGGGTGGATGGCATCAACATCATTTTCTTTGGCGATGCGGATGATCTCCGGGATCGAAAGGTAGGCATCGATAGGGCCAAGCGGCTCATCCAGATGGGGGCCCTGGCCAATGAGATAGGCCTCATCAGACTTAAATCGGTGCAGCGCCAGCTTGTCCTCTTGCGCGTAGACCGCGACCGTTTCCAGCCCCAGCTCATTGGCGGCGCGGAAGATGCGGATCGCGATCTCCGAGCGGTTGGCGGCCATGAGCCGTTTGATGGGTTTGGCAGGCGGGTTGGGGGCTGTCATGAGGTTCTTCCAGAGGCGCAATTGTGTTGCGCCCTGCCTAGCACGCTACGCACGCGCGTACAGTAGGGGTTGCCCCCTCACCTGCCTCACCTTTGGCCTAAGAGTGCCTGATCATGCGGCGGTTCTGCCGTTAACTGGGCAAGCTGGCCGTTATGGCGGTTTCCAGCCGGTCCACGATCATCGCGATGTGCTCATCCTCGATGATGAAGGGCGGGGCGAGCAGCACATGGTCGCCATGTTCACCATCAATTGTGCCGCCCATTGGGTAGCACATCAGGCCCTCGGCCATGGCGCGCTTTTTGATTTTTGCCGCCACGCCATGCCCCGGATCAAAGGCTTTCTTGGTGCCACGGTCGGCAACCAATTCGATACCCTGAAACAGCCCACGCCCACGGATATCACCCACATTGGGGTGGTTGCCAAAGCGCGCGATTAGAGCTTCGCGTAGTTTTTGCCCGGTTGGGTTCACCCGGGCCAGAACACCATCACCGACCAGCCGGTCAAGCACCGCATTGCCCACGGCGCACGCCATAGGATGACCCAGATACGTGTGGCCGTGCTGGAAGAAGCCCGAGCCCCCCTGCAGCGTGTCGTAAATGGTATCGCTGACGAGCAAAGCTCCGATGGGCTGAACCCCTGCGCCAAGGCCCTTGGCGATGGCGATCATATCAGGCGTCACATTCTCTTGCTCGCAGGCAAACAAAGTGCCGGTGCGGCCCATACCGCACATCACTTCATCCAGAATCATCAACACACCGTGGCGCTCGCATACCGCTTTCATTTTGGCGAAATAGCCAGCCACCGGCGGCACAGCGCCCATGGTCGCGCCAACCACCGGTTCAGCGACAAAAGCAGCAACGCTGTCTGACCCCAGCTCTTCGATTTTGTCGTCCAGTTCTTGGGCTAAGCGGTCGGTGTAGGCCTCATCGGTTTCACCCGGTTCTTGCCCGCGATAGGCGTTGCACTGGGAAACATGATGCATGGCGGGCGAGAGCATCGGCTCAAACTGCGCGCGCCGCCAGCGGTTACCCCCAGCGGACAAAGCCCCCAGCGTGTTACCATGATAGCTCTGCCAGCGGGCAATGATCTGCGCGCGCTTTGGCTGCCCATTTTCCATGTGGAACTGGCGGGCAAGCTTCAACGCGGCTTCCATGGCCTCAGAACCGCCGGAGACGAAATAGACCCGGTTGAGATCACCTGGAGCCAGATCGGCCAATCGCTCGGCAAGCTCTTCGGCTGGGTCGGTGGTGAAAAAGCTAGTGTGCGCGTAGGCAAGCTTATCCACTTGGCTGTGTATTGCAGCGTTTAGTTTTTCATCCGAGTGGCCAAGGCACGACACCGCCGCGCCGCCGCATGCATCCAGATAGCTCTTGCCATCAGCATCAATGATAAAGGGACCATCGCCAGCAACAGCAACAGGTAGGTCAGCCTTGGTGTGGCGAGGAAAAACGTGGCGGGATTTCATGGGAAACTTTCTGCATCATCGTGGCGCGCCTTACAGGCTGGATGGCCGGGTCAAGCCCGGCCATGACGGCAGAAAAAAGGCAGCACGCTCCTATCCCCTGATCACCATCACACTTTGTTTGGCATGGCGCACCACGCGAGCAGCATTGGGGCCAAGCAGATAGTCTTTTAGGTCCGGGCTGTGGGCGGTCATGATGATGGCATCGCACGACAATTTGTCGGCGACGTGCATAATTTCCTGATAAACTGAACCCTTGGCAACCACGCCCTTTAATGTGGCCGAACCAACAAGCGCGTGCTTGTCTTCTAGTGCCTTGGTCAAAGATTCCCGGGCTCCATCAAGCGCTTTTTCTGCATAGTCTTCTGGCAGATAGGAGCTTACCACCGCCATGCCAGATGTTGGCACAACGGTGAGAACATGGACCTCGGCGCCTTCACCTGAGGCAAGTGAAGCGGCCACTGGAAGCGCGTTATCAAGGCTTGTTAAATCACCCAGATCAACGGGAACGAGCAAACGATTATACATGGGTTTTCTCCTTCCTTTTCTTAGAACGCTGGCACGGTTTGACGGCGGCGCTGCATCATGATCACGAATCCAAGCAGCAGAAGCGCTGGGATGTAGAACACCTCTTTGGGCATGCGCTCGCGCTCGATCTGAACATTATCGACTGTCACAAACTCATCACCATAAAACTCGAACATCTGGAAGGTTGTGAAGTACGGCGTGCCAGCAAATGGCTCTTCCAGGATGGCATCTTCGCCTTCCACAGCAATCAGAATGCCTTCACGTTCTAGCCGCTCTTGCCCCGGGCCTTCCTCGCCAAGATTGAGCAACACAGTGGTTTGCGTCATGCGTTCCAGATCATCAAAGTCAGGACCGCGTATCTCAATGCGTAAGCGCGAGTCGGCTGGCATAGACTCCGCAATCTCGGTCAGCTGCGTACCGGGAAGGAACTCGTAACGTGGGTCCACCTGATCAAGCCAATAGCCCGGCCTAAACAGCGTGAACGCGATGAGCAGCAGCGCGATCGTTTCCCACCAGCGGTTCCTGGCAAAGAAGTAGCTTTGGGTGGCTGCGGCGAACAGCATCATCGCAATCACACCCACGCAGAAGACGAAAATCGCTTTGCCAAGGCCAACGTCAATGAGCAGAAGCTCGGTGTTGAAGATGAACAGGAACGGTAGCAGCGCGGTGCGGATATCGTAGGCAAAGCCCTGCAGGCCGGTTTTGATCGGGTCACCGCCGGAGATGGCAGAGGCCGCAAAGGCCGCCAGACCCACCGGTGGCGTGTCATCAGCCAGAATGCCGAAATAGAACACGAACAAATGCACCGCGATGAGCGGCACGACGAGCCCCTGAGACGCACCCACCGACACGATGACCGGGGCCATGAGCGAGGACACCACAATGTAGTTGGCCGTTGTTGGCAGGCCAAGGCCCAACAACAAGCTCATCACCGCCACAAGCAGCAGCATCAAGATGAGGCTGCCGCCGGAGAGGAACTCAACAAAATCGCCCACCACCTGGTGCGCGCCTGTCAGTGTGACCGTGCCGATGATGACACCGGCAACACCTGTGGCCACTGCGATGGGGATCATGTTGCGTGCACCGGCAATCATGCCGAACACAAAGTCACCAACGCCGCGCTTCCATTCAGCTGCGGCTGGTTGGTCGGCAAACTCTGTCCCTGCTCGGAACATCGCTTTGATCGGATGTTGGGTGACGACCACGAAGATCATCGACAGCGTGCCCCAATAGGCCGAGAACGCTGGTGAGAGACGCTCGATAAGAATGCACCAAAGAAGCACCACGATAGGAAGCAGGAAGTGTAGACCAGTGACAGCCACTTCGCCTGGGCGCGGCAGCACTTTGATGTCGTCATTGGGATCATCAATAGGCAGATCTGGGCGCTGCGCGGCAATGCGCAGCAAGAACAGGTAAGCCGCCAGGAAGATGGCAACACCGGTCCAGAAACCCATACCGGGGAACGCTTCTTTCACCCAGCCAAGGCCGAAGTAAACCACGCCGCCAAGCGCTGCGAGACCTAAGAACCCGGTGAGGAAACCGATAAGCTTCTGTGCGAGCGTACCCGTGGACGGGGGCTTCTCCATGCCTTTCAGGCCAAGTTTCAGCGCCTCCAAGTGCACAATATAAATCAGTGCAATGTAGGAGATGAGCGCGGGAACCAGCGCGTGCTTCAAGATATCGGTGTAGGAAATGCCGGTGAACTCGGCGATGAGGAAGGCTGCCGCACCCATAACAGGCGGAGTAAGCTGACCATTGGTGGACGAGGCCACTTCCACCGCGCCTGCTTTTTCCGGCTTGAAACCGGTCTTCTTCATCAGTGGGATGGTGAAGGTACCGGTGGTGACCACGTTGGCGATGGATGAACCGGAATAAAGACCAGATGCCGCAGAGGCCAAAACGGCTGCCTTGGCCGGGCCGCCGCGAAGGTGGCCAAGCAGCGCGAACGCCAGCTTGATGAAATAGTAGCCAGCGCCGGCACGTTCCAACAGGGAGCCGAACAGCACGAACAGGAAGATCATGGTGGCGGACACAGCAAGCGCCACGCCGAATACGCCTTCGGTCTGCATCCAGTAATGCCACATGGCCTTACCAAACGACGCACCACGCCACTGGATAACTTCCGGCATCCAGGGCTGGTTGCCGAAGAAGGTGTAGGTGAGGAATACGCCCGCCACCACCAGCATGGGTAGGCCAAGCGCGCGGTAAACGCCGATGGCAAGACACATCATGCCAACGGCAGATACTGTGAGGTCGGCCACGGTGGGCAAACCAGCGCGCATAACCAGCGATTCTTTGACGAAGATCAGGTAGAGACAGCAAATCGCGCCGACGGCAGCGAGCAGCCAATCGTACCAGGGCACAGCGTCCTTGGGTGCGCCCTTATAAAGAGGATAGGCGAATGAGACGAGGATGAGCGCAAACGCCAAGTGGACATTGCGCGATTCCACATTGTTGAAGGTGAAATTAACACCCGTAAGCTCGGTTAGGAAGAACGGCAGATCAGAGGCGATGTAAAGCTGGAAGCACGACCAAATGAACGCAATACCAGCGATGATAAAACCAACCGTGCCGGGAACAACGCGAGAACCAGAATCGGCTTCAGCAACGATTTCATCCACGTCAATCTTCGGTTTTTGGGCATCTTGCGGTGGCGTGCCGCCTTGGGTGGTATCTTGATTGGTCATTGTCGTCCCCCTGAGCCGCGCCCTTTTGGGCTGTCTTGCTCATGCAGGCGCTTGGCGCACTGCGAAAAAATTAGTTTTAGCTGCCCACCCACTTTGCATGGGTTTTTTTGGCAACGAAAAAGGGGCTGAACCTAAGCCCAGCCCCTTCAACTTGTGGTCTATTCGATCCAACCGCGCTCGCGGTAGTAACGCGCAGCGCCATCATGCAGCGGAGCTGACAGACCATCGGAAATCATGGCTTCCTCGGTCAAGTTAGCAAACGCTGGGTGCAGACCTGTGAAGTCGGAGAAGTTGTCAAACACGCCTTTAACGACTGTGTAGACAATCTCTTCGTCAACAGCAGCGGACGACACAAAGGTTGCGCCCACACCAAAGGTGGTCACTTCTTCGTCTGTGCCTGTGTACATGCCGCCAGGAATGGTGGCCGTACGGTAGTAGCTGTTGTCTGCGATCAGCTGGTCGATTTCAGGGCCGGTCACATCGATCAGCTTGGCTGAACATGTAGTCGACACTTCGGTGATTGCAGCAGCAGGGTGGCCTACTGTGTAAATCATCGCATCGATCTGGCCGTTGCAAAGTGCCTGGGCCATTTCAGCGCCCTGGAACTCGGTGGCAACTGCAAAATCGTCCATGGCAATGCCGAACGCATCCATAACAACTTCCATGGTCGCGCGCTGGCCAGAACCTGGGTTACCGACGTTGACACGCAAGCCGCGCAGATCATCAAACGAATCCACTTCGGAGTCGCCTGGAACGATCAGCGTGAATGGCTCTGGGTGAACAGAGAACACAGCGCGCAGATCTTCAAACGCACCAGCTTCTTCGAAGCGTGATGTGCCGTTGAATGCGTGGTACTGCCAGTCAGACTGAGCAACGCCAAATTCCAACTCGCCGGAACGAACGGTGTTGATGTTGAAAATCGAGCCACCGGTTGATTCCACTGAACAGCGGAAGCCGTGGTCACGACGGTTCTGGTTCACCAAACGACAGATCGCACCACCGGTTGGGTAATAAACGCCAGTTACACCACCGGTACCGATGGAAAAGAACTGCTGCTGAGCGAATGCGCTTCCGGTGCCCATGGCAAGCCCTGCGGCTAGCCCAAGTGCGGTGAGCGCTGTTGTTGATTTTTTCATGCAAGTCTCCCTTGAAAACTATATGTCGCGCTCGCCTCTCTAGGGTCGATGCGCGGCGGTTTGGACCTCAAAGATTGTCCAAGCGCTCAGCCTAATCACAACGGGTGAGTTCGCACAACCGGTATGCGGGCCACAAAAAGACACAAGTCTTTGTGTGCGCTGCACAAAAATAGCCAGCAACACGCAGGGTTGGAATATCAAAATCGAGGGAGTGGGAGAGGATGGTACAGCAGGGTGGTTTCGAACCACCGACCTCCGGTTCCACAAACCGGCGCTCTAACCAGCTGAGCTACTGCTGCACATTGCAGGGTGCGCAAGCACCCGTGCGAGCGGCTGTTTAGTCTGATCATCAGGCGAATGCAAGAAGCGGCAGGCGTGATGAGTGACAAAAAACCCGGCTTACGGAATTAACCGCGAGCCGGGCTCTTAAACTGGAAACACGCGAGGCTAGTACGCAATCACTGCAGCCCCACCTGAAACCCTGGGTGGCTTAGGCCGCTTTGAAAGCGTCCATGCCTTTTGCCATTGCGTCTTTGACCGGCTTTGAAGCTTCTTCGGTCATTTTGGTAACTTTAGCTTGCATGTCTTTTGCTTGCGCAGAAGATGCGTCGAAACGCTCACGAGCGAAGGCTGTTTGCAGTTCAACAGCTTCTGACACGCTTTTCACAGACATGATGTCTTTCATGAAAGCAAAGCCAGCGTCGATGTTGGTTTTTGCAGCGTCCATAGCAACGGTAGAAAGGTCCATCGTGTTGGCGCGGGCTGTTTCAAAGCCTTCTTCCATAACGTCGGTTGCTTCTTCAGCAGCGGCTTTGGCTTTGGCATAGCCGTCACGTGCCTGAGCAACGCTTTTTTCGGCCATGTCGCGGAAAGCTTCTGGCATGTCAGCGGTGTTCATTGGGAACAGCTCGGTGACGTTGTTTTCGATTGTTTCCATCACTTCAGCAACTTGTGCCTGAGCGGTTTTAGCAGCGGTTGTTTTTGCAGCTGGTTTCTTAGCAGTGGCCATGGGTCTCGTCCTTTCGGCTCTTAACAAGGGTGGACCGCACGATTGGGTCCTTGATGCGCTGGGCACCAATGTGCGTTCAGCGTTGAAAGCTCTATAGCAACAGTTATTGTGCAATGCAACATTTTTTTGCATCGCACAAATACAGGCCTATTTTTTCCCACTTGTAAAAGATCGCCCACGTGTCAGCGGCCAACAAAAAAGGGCGCCGAAGCGCCCTTTACATTCTCTTATCAGAGGAACCGATTAAGGTTTCATGGTATCGGCAGCATCTTTGGCCACTGCTGTCATTTTCTCGCTCATGTCTTTGGTCTGCTGGCCAACAGCTTCCATCTGCTGGCGCATGTAGTTGGCCTGGATGGTCATCAACTCTTGAGCGTCTTTGGCGCGCACCATTTTTTGCGCCAGATCGAAGGCATTGGCCACCTGATCCCCCGCAAACGACATGGCATCCTTTTGCATGTCATCGCCTGCAGCTTTGGCGCTGGAAGCATTATCTTCCATTTTATCGACAGTGGTTTGTGCGTTGGACATAAAGGTATCAAAGGCCTTGCGAGCCTGTGAAACGCTCTGATCAGCGAAGTCGCGCATGGCTTCAGGTACTTCGAGCTTAGGTGGCGTGGTCATGTGTGGCTCCATTTTTGGCGCTAAAAGGTGCGAGAATAATGCGCCATTCTAGCCAATGTGCAATGCAGCGCACCCCCGGCAAACTGCTAACAAACGTGACACGAACCCATGGTGGCGTTTACTTTGTTTACGATCAGTTGGTGGCAAGTGAAGCCGCGCGTGGACTCATCCCCGCCTTGCCCATTATGAATGAAGTGTAAATATCGGCATTTAGGCGCCGTTCCGTTTTGAAACCCTTGAGCGAAACCACCCAATGAAGCCCCTGCTATGAGCCACCCAGAAAGCCCATCGCATTCCCAGCAAGTGGCCGACAGTGCGCCCGCACGTGAGCGCCTGTGGCAGGCGGCATCAATGCTGTTTGATGCTGATGATACACGGCCAACCTGGGTATGGAATGCGCAAGGGGACGCTTTGGTGTGGGCCAACGCCGCCGGGCTAGAAGCGCTGGAACTGGATGCCAAAGCCTTAGCCAATGCCGTACCAACGGCGCCTGCCATGCGATCGCTGCAGGGCGTTGCGCGCACGCAAGTGGGGGCAAGCAGCCGCGGGCGCATTGAGATTTTGCGCATATCCACCGGCAGCCAACAAGAAACCTTGGTGGCAACCTGTAAGCCAGTGATGTTGGGCGATAGTGTCGCTGTGCTGGCGCTGGGCAACGCAAGCAGTGCACGGCGCGCGCCAATTGCACCAAGTGTTATTGCGCCAAGTGTTCCTGTGATGGATGCACCGGCAGAGCCGCCACAAGAGGCCTTTGCCTTGGCCATTGATGCACCAAGCTTTGAGGCTGGCACTCCGGTGGAAGAGGCGCCAGCCATCGAAACGCTTGCGGCCGCGACAGCATTGAGCGGGTTTGCCTTTAAGTCGCGCAGCCGTCCGCATCGCTTCTCGTTTAAGGTTGATAGCAGCGGCAAGATTTTTGATCTTTCCAGCGGCCTTAGTGATGCCATTGGGGCGGCTAGCGCTCTGCAAGATGGCGAACTGGCCAGCGAAGCTTTGGCCTCGCGCATTGATGATCTTCCACCAAGTGTTTTCCACGGCATTGATGAGCGACACCGCTTCAGCGAGCATGAAGTGCTGTGGCCAGTAAGCGGCACCAACCTTGATGTACCGGTGCGCCTGTCTGGCTTTGATGAAGATGATGACACGCTACGCGTGTTTGGCACCGCGCTGACCGGCAAGGCTATGGAGCGGGCGATTGTGTCTGCGCACGAAGCCCCATCTGCAACCGAGCCAACGCTGCTTGAATCCAGGCATGTTGAGGCGCTTGATGTTGATCCCATGAGCGGTGCGGCAGCAGAAACCGCCGGGCTTTTCTCCAGCGAACCGGCACCCACAGACGAACCAAACCCAGAGGCAATGGATGTAAGCACGGTTGCTGTAGCACCCCAAGTGCCTGGCGGTGCAGCGCTTGCTGCCGCAGCATCGGCCATGGTGGCTGGGGTATCAGCAGGACTTACGCGCGCGCTGCCAGCACAGACAGAGGCAACACCCGCCGAACCCGTGATCGCATTGGATGATGCCCTCGAGACCGAGGAAGCCGAAGTGGCAGGCCTTTGGTCACCGACGCCCGCTGGAAACGTGGAACATTCTGACCTGGCCGATGCACCAGCGGATGTGTTTGCTGCGCCCATTCTGACACCGATCTCCAGCGAGAATGTTGGCGATGATGTTGAGCCAGGTTCCTCTGCAGAGCCAGATTTGGCAGCGGAACCAGATTTCCCAGCAGAAACTGTAAACGCCATGAAGGCTGTGGCAGCAGGCGTTGCGGCAGGGCTTGCAGGTGGTGTCGCGGGTGGCGTGGCGCGCGGCACGCAAGATCAAGACACACCAAATGAGGAAGCAACCCAGAACACGAGCGATGAGGTAGCGATAACGAGTGAAGCGGCTCCCGCACCAACAACGCCATCAGCACCGGGGTCATCAACTCCAGACTTAGCAGCGCCCACTGATCTCAGTGATGCCGATTTAAGCCGCCCGGAGCGCCTTACCTTCCAAGAGATTGCACGTCGGCTTGGTGCGCGCATTACTGGGCGCGATGATGGTTCTGACAATGATCCATCTGCTAGGGATGCTGACGTGGTGCAGCTGTCTACCTCCTCGCCAGATCAAGACGGCGCGGATGATGACACGACCAGCACGGATGCGGCGATGATCACCGGTGTTTTGGGCGCTGGTGCGTTGGGCGCTGCTGGCCTGCTGAGCGGCAATGATGATCAAGAAAGCGATGACATTAGCCGGGACGACAACAGCGCACAGGTTCTGCCTTTCTCCCGCACCCAGCCCAATGCAGAACGCATGGTGCTGGATCGGTTGCCACTGGGCATCATCATCTATTCTGAAGAGGCCATTTTGTATGGCAATCGTGCCGCCCTGGACATGGCAGGCCTTTCAAACCTGGAGGCTCTTAAAGCCTTAAGCGGTATTGAGGGCCTCTTTGCAGACGGCATGGAAGAGGGTCACGGCGCCATGACGCTGGTGAAGACTGATGGCACCAAACTGCCAGTAACAGGCCGCCTGCAAAGCGTGCGCTGGGAAGCCCAGTCTGCTGCGCTGCTTTCACTGCGCGAACACACCGATATTGACACCGCCAACCAAGAAGCAAGCCAAGACGCTTCAATGCTGGCTGCCGGAGCAGCCCTTGCCAGCGAGGACGGCGAGCTGGGTGCCAACAGCGTCAATGGCGCCCTGCCCTTGGTGCGTGAGCGCATTGGCGAGCTGGAAGCCATTATTGATCTAGCCAGTGATGGCGTGGTGACGCTGGATGGCGAAGGGGAAATCAAAGACCTGAACCAAGCAGCCCAAGCGCTGGTTGGCTATGCCGCTGATGATCTGATCGGTCGCCCGTTCCGCCTGCTCTTCCCCGAAGATAGCCGCCAAACTGCGCTGGATTATCTTGATGATATTGCAGGCCAAGGACGGCTGTCGCTGTTCAATGAAGGCCGCGAGCTGGAATGCATCACATCTCAAGGTGGATTGGTGCCCGTGTTTATGACACTTGGTCGCCTGACCGATGACGAGCCTGCAACCTATTGCGCGGTGTTGCGCGACCTCTCTCCGTTCAAGCAGGCTGAAAGCGATCTGGTGGATGCCCGCAAAGCCGCAGAAGAGGCCAGCGCGCACAAATCAGAATTTTTGGCCCGGGTGAGCCATGAAATCCGCACACCGCTTAATGCCGTGATTGGTTTTTCTGAGGTGATGCTAGAGGAGCGCTTTGGCCCTGTTGGTTCAGAGCGCTACCGGCAGTATCTGCGCGACATCCATACCTCTGGCGAGCATTTGATGAGCTTGCTTAATGACCTTCTCGATCTGTCCAAAATCGAAGCGGGCAAAATGGACCTCTCCTTCGGCGAGGTGGATCTCAACGATGTGGTGCAGCAATGCCTTGCCATTATGCAGCCGCAGGCCAACCAGGGCCGCATTATCGTGCGCACATCGCTGCCGCTGAGCCTGCCAAAGGTGGTGGCCGACATTCGCTCGATCCGTCAAGTTGTGCTGAACCTGATGTCCAACGCCATCAAATTTACCGATGCTGGCGGGCAGATTATCGTATCGACGCTGTATGAGCCCTCAGGCGAGGTCAGCTTGCGCGTGCGCGATACTGGCCGGGGCATGGATGCAGCGGATGTGGAGCTGGCCATGGAGCCGTTCCGCCAGGTGCCCACCACGCTCAACCAGGTTATCACGGGCACCGGTCTTGGCCTGCCACTGACAAAAGCCTTGGTGGAAGCCAACCGGGCGCAGTTTGGCCTGGAATCAACGCCGGGCGAAGGCACGCTGGCCATGATGACGTTTCCGTCTCAGCGTGTATTGGCCGAATAGCGGCAGGCGCATTCAAGCTTTAAATTATAACAATTCCAATCTATTAGCGCACTTTTACGGGCGCAGATTAGAACCGCTTCAAGCTAGATGCGATAAAGTCGCAATAACTTGCAAATTATTTGAAGTTTATATTGACTTGCAACTTTTAGCGCGCTTAGCGTTATCTTGCGACCACCAAAAATCTACCCTTTGTGGCCAGCCAATTTCCCAATCACAGGCAGCAAACCTTGCTGTTGTACCCGGAGAAGAGAATGCGAACCCCCACCCTATCTTTTGCCACCCGCACCAGCTTTGTTGCTTTGCTTGCCCTTGGCGTTGCCGCACCCTTGGCTGTTGCCCCTGCTTTGGCCGATGGCGAACTGAACCTTTATTCCTCGCGCCACTACGACACCGATGAGCGGCTTTACAGCGACTTTGAAGAGCTGACAGGCATTACGATCAACCGCATTGAAGCAAGCGCTGATGAGCTTATCCAGCGCATGGACGCCGAAGGTGCCAACAGCCCGGCAGACATTCTGATGACCGTGGATGCCGGCCGCCTCTACCGCGCCGACCAGCTTGGTCTTTTCCAACCGTACGAATCAGAAGACCTGCAAGCGCGGGTGCCGTCTTATCTGCGCCACCCAGATGGCCACTGGTATGGCTACTCGCAGCGCGCCCGGGTGATATTTTACGATCCGACAGATGTGCCAAACCCACCTCAAAACTATCAAGACCTTGCTGACCCACAATATGAAGGTCAGGTTTGCGCCCGTTCATCTGGCAACATTTACATGTTGTCACTGATGGCTGGTCTTATTGGCCACTTGGGCGAAGACGCTGCGCAAGAATGGGCTGAAGGTTTCTACGGCAACATGGCGCGTGAGCCAGAGGGCAATGATACCGCCCAGCTTCGTGCGCTTGTGTCAGGCGAGTGCGATATTGTGGTTGCCAACACCTATTATTTTGGCCGCGCCATTCGCCGCGCCGCTGAGGGCAACCCTGTTGATGGCCTGGATAGCGATGCCATCGAGCAGATCTCTTGGGTCTTTCCCAACCAGGAAGACATTGGAACGCACGTGAACATTTCTGGTGCCGGTATCGCTGCCAATGCACCAAACGCTGAAAACGCCGCGTTGTTCTTGGAGTATCTGGCGTCTGACCAAGCGCAGGCCTATTTCTCTGCCGGCAATGATGAGTACCCAGCGGTGATGGGCACGCCCATCAGCCCATCGGTAGCGGCGCTTGGGCTTTTCCGCCAGGACACGCAGAACCTTTCTGTGCTTGGTGAAAACCAGACCCTGGCGCAGGAAATCTACAACCGGGTCGGCTATCCCTAAGCCAAACTGCAAACCTAGGTTTTGCAGGGTCTTTGGGTACCGCTTTGTCCGGGCGGTTCAGCGCTCTTATTTGCTTAGACGCATTTTGTAGATGATGGTCCCGATCCTTCATCTCATCCAGACGGACCCTGTAAACAGGCGGCCAGCACCCGATAACGGTGCTGGCCGTTTTTCTTTGCGCCAACATCACGTGGCGAGCAGCCTGCCGATCACATAATATGTGTCCGATTCGTCACCTTTTTAAGTGACTATATTGACACGTGACTAAATAGGCACATAATGAACCGTGTGGATGTGATTTTTAAGGCCTTGGGTGATGATACCCGCCGCCAACTGCTCGATGAGCTGCACCAAAAAGATGGGCAAACATTGGGCGAACTGGAAGCGGCCATGCAGCGCCATGTTTCTATGACCCGCTTTGGGATCATGAAGCACTTGAAGGTTTTGGAAGAGGCATCCCTGGTGGTGACCCGTAAGTCGGGCCGTTTCAAACACCACTATCTCAATGCGGTTCCGCTGCAGGAGGTCATAGACCGCTGGATTGAACCGCTACTTATGAAGCCTGCCGCCCAAGGGTTACTGAACCTGAAGGCGCAACTGGAAAGCGCCAACACCATGGTTGAAGCAGACAGCAACAAACCAGACTTTGTCATGAGCACCTACATCAAAACATCTCAAGATGCGCTGTGGGATGCACTCACCGACGCGCAGTCCAATCAAGCCTATAATTTTCTGCCCGGCTCCTGCGTACGTGATGGCAATCAGCTTATCTTCCGCACGCCAGACAATGGCTTGATGCTGATCTGCACGGAGACAGCGCTGGAACCTAAAACGCGGATCGATAGCACCTTTGAGCCGCATTGGGAGGGGCCAGAAGCCGAGATGCCAGCGTCTCGGTTTGTCTATCTGATCGAGCCGCAAGCTGATTTTTGCAAGTTGACGATAGAGCATTTCAACCTGCCAGCAGGACAGGAAGATGTTGCTGATGGCTGGATGCGTACGATGGCTGGCCTGAAAACCTGGCTGGAAACGGGTGAGACCGTTCGTTACTCTAGCCGCGAGCACACAAACTCATGACCTTAGAGACAGCCATGCTGCTGGCCGCGACCTTCATGGTGGCGAGCCTCTGGATACCCTACATTATCGGAGTGAACCTGCACCCTATCGCCGGGGCAGACCCGTTTGCCCGCCCGCCGGATAACGCCCAATTTCCCGACTGGGTTCAGCGAGCCAACCGCGCTCATCTTAATCTGGTTGAGCAGTATGTGCCCTTTGCTGGAGCCTTGTTGCTTGCCCAAGGTTTGGGTGTCTCAAGCATAGCCATTGGCTGGGCGGCAGCTGCCTTTGTGGTGCTGCGTTTGGGCCATGCCGTGGGCATGATTATGGGGTGGGCACGCATGCCACTTCGTCCGTTGATGTTTACCAGCGGCTACGTATGCGTGATCATCATCTGCGTTGAAGTTGCACGACTTTCGATCAACTAGGCAGCGTTTCGGGCGTATCTTCTCTCAGCCGCCTGATCTGGCGGCTGATGAGATAGACCGGCAGCAGTCCCACCGCGACAATGACCAGAGATGGAGTGGCCGCTTCTGCCAGCCGTTCATCGGAGGCTAGTCGAAACGCCTGGGTGGCCAAGGTCTCAAAGTTGAACGGACGAAGGATCAGCGTCGCGGGCAGCTCTTTCATCACATCGACAAACACGATCAACGCGCCGGTGAGGATGCCTCCGCGCAGCAATGGCGCATGGATGGCGGCAAACACCCGCGTCTTGCGGGCACCCAGCACCCGTGCCGCATCATCCATATGCGGTGTTATGCGCTCAAACGCACTTTCAACCGGTGCCAAGGCAACCGCCAGAAATCGCACGGTGTAAGCAAACAGCAGACCGATAATCGTGCCGGTCAGCAGCAAGCCGGTGGAGATGCCAAAACGCTCGCGCATGAACGCGTCCAGCGTGTTATCAAACCCTGCCATGGGGATGAGAATGCCAACCGCAATAATCGATCCTGGGATGGCATAGCCCATGGCCGCGATGCGCGTGACCAACCCCAGCACTGGCGCCTTTGCCACCCGCTGGATGCTGGGCAGGGCAATCGCGATGAGAATTGTGATGCCCGCAGCAAGGCATGCCAGCAGGAACGAATTGCGGATGAAACCAACATAGCGCGGGCCAAACAGTGCGTGGCCGCCATCAATGGCCAAATCGATGAGCAGCACGACCGGCAGCAAAAAACCAACCGTGAGCGGTAGCATGCAAAAGGTAATGGCGGCGGCGCTTTTCCATCCGCTCAACTTAAAGCGCTGGATCGGCATGGTGGAGCGGGCGCTTTGGTAGCGTGCTTTGCCGCGCTGCATGCGCTCAATCCAGATGAGCACGAAAACAAAGGTCATCAGCGCGCCAGCCAGCTGCGCGGCGGCCACCCTGTCGCCCATGGAGAACCAAGAGCGATAAATGCCAGTGGTAAAGGTTTGCACCGCAAAATGCGCGACAGTGCCATAGTCCGCCAGCGTCTCCATCAGCGCGAGCGCCACACCAATCACGATGGCGGGCCGCGCCATAGGCAGCGCAATACGCACAAAGGAACGCCACGGCGAATGGCCCAGCACGCGCGCTGCCTCAAAGGCTGCAACCGACTGGGTAAGGAAGGCCGTGCGTGCTAGCAAATACACATAAGGATAGAGAACGAAGGTGAACATGACCGCTGCGCCCTCAAGCGAGCGAATGCGCGGGAACCAGTAATCGCGCGGGCCCCAGCCGGTCACCTCACGCAGCAGCGTTTGCACAGCACCAGGGTGGGAGAGAAACTCGGTATAGGCATAGCCCATCACATAGGCGGGCACCGCTAGCGGTAAAATGAGCAACCACTCAAACACGCGCCGTCCGGGAAACTGGCAGGCCGTAACCAACCAGGCAGCGCCGGTACCCAGAACCGCCACGCCAACGCCGACATATAACACCAAAAAGGCAGAGTTGATGATGTAGCGCGGCAGAACGGTTTGCGCCAGATTGGCCAACGTTTCCTCGGCTGCTGGTTGCAAAAAAGATAGAACGATAACTATCAATGGCGTTGCCAGGACGCAGGTAACAGCCGTTACAAAGAGCGCAAGCCGTGGGTTTTCACCCCATATGCCAGGCGTGCGCCCACGACCGGTTTCCTGGCCCAAAGGCACACCAGCAGCGTCACTGGTTTCAGTTTGCGGTGGGTGGGTGAGTGGTGCCAAGCTGGTCAAATCGCATGGGTGAGAAGATGGCCGGAGCGTGCGGACCTAACCGCCGCTCAGACGCGTTGCAGCAGGCTTACCCTATGCTTGTGT
>JBGCDM010000060.1:0-10100 GCA_045105395.1 Devosiaceae bacterium
CGGGTTTCGCTCTCAACACCAACACGCTCACGAACCCAGGCAAAATAGAGCAGTTTCATAGAATTGTTCACGGATTAGGCCTCGTCAGCAGCAACGAGATGGCCAATGCCTGCACGCACATAATCATAGCCCGTCCATGCAGTAAGCAGTGCTGCCAGCCACAACAGGGTGAGACCCACCACCATAGTGCTACCGATAAGCGCTTCACCAGCAGGGCCGGTAATGAGCACGCCAATGGCCACCATTTGTACCGCTGTTTTCCATTTTGCCAGCGTTGATACGGGAACTGAAAGGTTCATCTGGCCAAGATATTCGCGCAAGCCTGACACCAGGATTTCGCGGCTTAAAATGATGATGGCCGGAATAAGCGCCAAGCCGGTTATCGTGCCGTTGGCAGCCAGCATCACCAGCACTGCGCCCACCAAAAGCTTATCGGCAATGGGGTCCAGCATTTTCCCGAGGTTGGATTGCTGCGACCAGGCGCGGGCCAGATAGCCATCCAGATAGTCCGTGATGGCGGCAGCAACAAACAGCGCAAGTGCAATCCAAAGCCATAAATGGTCAGTGGAATAGAGGCACGCCACAATGGCGGGCACAGCCAGTATGCGCCCATAGGTCAGCAGATTGGGTATGGAATAAACGGTGCTTTGGGCCGTGGCCATGCGTGTCTCGCACTCGCGTTACTGGGTTGGTTCGTTTCACCACGAGCGTAGGGCGCACGTCAATTGGTGAACGCGCTCACCCACTCTCTCGGAAATGGTCATAGATCGTTCGCGCCAAGGCTTGGCTTATGCCGGGCACTTGCTCCAAATCACTAAGGCCTGCACGTTTGATGCCTTTTACCGAGCCAAAAGCGTTGAGCAGCGCACGTTTGCGCGTCGGGCCAATGCCCTCCACTTCATCTAATGGATTTTCTCGCATCTGGGCTGACCGCTTGGCCCTGTGGGTGCCGATGGCAAAGCGGTGGGCCTCATCGCGCAGGCGCTGAATGAAATAAAGCACCGGGTCGCGCGGTTGCAACATGAACGGCTCACCGCTCATCGGGTGCAGCACCTCGCGGCCAGCATCTCGGTCCGGGCCCTTGGATACGCCGATCATTTGCACCTTGTCGGTTATGCCTAGCTCATCCAGCACGGCTTTACTGGCGCTCATCTGTCCCTTGCCGCCATCAATGATCACCAGATCGGGCCAGCTTGGAAACCTCTCGAGGTCCGCATCAGGATCATCGCTAGCCGTCTCCTCGCCCTCTTTCACAAGTCGGGAGAAACGGCGGGTGAGCACCTCGCGCATCATGCCGAAATCATCACCAGGCGTGATCGTTTCATCCTTGATGTTGAACTTGCGGTATTGGTTTTTCACAAAGCCATCCGCGCCCGCCACAATCATGCCGCCCACAGCGTTGGTGCCCATAATGTGGGAGTTATCGTACACTTCTATGCGGCGCGGCGTTGCCTCTAGCTTCAGGGCCTGCGCCAATCCATCCAGCAATTTAGTTTGGCTGGCACTGTCGGCAAGTTTGCGGGCCAGCGCCTCGCGCGCATTGGTGGTTGCGTGCTCGACAAGATCGCGCTTCTCACCGCGCTGGGGTTTGCTGATCTCGATTTTACGGTTGGCATGCTGGCTGAACGCATCGGCCATAAGCTCTGCTTCGGGCAGGGCGTGCGAGGTTAAAATCAGTTTGGGGATCGGCTTGTTGTCGTAGAATTGCGAGATGAAGCTTTCCAGAATTTCATCATGCTCCAGCGATTTATCAGCCTTGGGAAAATAGGCGTGGTTGCCCCAGTTTTGCCCAGTGCGGAAGAAGAACACCTGCACACAGGTTTGTCCGCCTTCGCCATGCAACGCGAAAACGTCAGCCTCATCCACATTGCGCGGGTTGATGCCCTGATGGCTTTGAATTTGGCTGAGCGCAGATATGCGGTCGCGATAGACGGCCGCCCGCTCGAAATCCATCGTCTGCGATGCTGCTTCCATCTGCTTGGCAAGGTCGCCCTTCACCTGCTTGGATTTGCCCGACAGAAACGCTTTGGCATCATCCACCAACTCGGCGTAGCCCTCAGGGCTAATCTCGCCAGTGCAGGGCGCAGCGCAACGCTTGATTTGATAGAGCAGGCAGGGCCGCGTACGGCTTTCATACACGCTGTCAGAACAGGTGCGGATGAGAAACGCTTTCTGAAGCGCGTTCACGGTCCGGTTCACCGCGCCTGCTGAGGCAAAGGGGCCAAAGTACTGGCCCTTGCGAGAGCGAGCGCCACGATGCTTGGCCAGCTGTGCAGCCTCATGATCTTGCGCTAGCAAAATATAGGGGAAGCTTTTATCGTCGCGCAGCAGCACATTGAAGCGCGGGCGCAGCCGCTTAATCAGATTGGCTTCCAACAGCAGCGCTTCGGTTTCGGTACGCGTGGAAATAAACTCCATCGCCGCTGTCTGCGTGATCATCCGCACGATGCGGTTCGATAGCCCGGTTGGCCGGGTGTAATTGGTCACGCGCGCCTTCAGTTTGCGTGCCTTGCCCACATACAGCACATCGCCGCCAGCGTTTAGCATGCGATAGACGCCAGGCGTTTGCGGTAGCTTTTTTACAAAGGCAGCAATCACATCAAAGCCAGTTTCGGGCGCGTCATCGGCCTTCACCACAGCTTCGCCCATCCACACTTCGCTTGCCAGCGGCCCAGGGCCATCGGCATTGCGTGGCTTAGGTGCCTGGATGTTGGAATCGGTTTCGTTCATGCCATCCATTGTGTGCGGAAATTTGGGCCGAAGCCAGACCGGCCGGCGGCGCTTCCTGCCACTCCTGACAGGTTTTGGCCTATTCGTTGATACCGGCAATGTCGGGCGTTTCCCATGCCAGATGTTGCCCGCCATCCAGCGCAATCATTTGCCCGGTGATCGCTTTCATCTGCCACAGATAGGTAAGCGTTGCGGCGAAATCTGCAAGATCGGGCCCGCGTTTGAGTGGAACGCCCGCCACCTGCTTGGCAAAGTCTGCATCATCCTGGCGCTCATTTGACAGTGTTGGCCCTGGACCAATGGCGTTCACTCGAACGCGGCCATGCGTGCTCTGTGCATAAGCTTGCGCCAAGGTTTGGGTTAGCCCCCACATGGCGGCCTTGGAGGCTGTGTAGGAGACAAAGTTTGGCGTGAGCCGCCACACGCGCTGGTCAATGATGTTGACGATCAAGCCTTCGGCGTCGCTAGGCAGTTGGTTCACCAAATGGTCTGCCAGCACCGCAGAGGCCGTTGCGTGAATGGCAAAGTGCCTGGCAAAAAGATCCGTGCTGAGGCTGCCAACTTCATCGCCTTCAAACAGCGATGCATTGTTCACCAGACAGCCCAGTGGCATGCCCAGGGCCTGTGCCCCGCGCTCAACAAGCGCTTCAACATCCTTGGGGTTCAGCAAATCGCCTTGCACCAAAGTTGCTTTGCCACCGGCATGCGCGATCTCATCGACCGTTCTTTGGGCCGCATCAACGGAGCTTCGATAATGCACACAAACTGGCGTGCCTGCCTTGGCAAGATCCAGCGCCACAGCTCGGCCAATGCGGTTGGCGGCGCCGGTTATCAAGGTTGGGGGTAAGTCCGTCATCAGGCAAGCTCTTGGCGAAAGTTAGCCAATAGCAGAGGCGATCAGCACGCCCAGGTAAATGGCGTAGAGCGCCAAAAAGGCGAGGCCAATTTTCTTGCCGATGGTAATTTTCATCAACACCAGCGGCAGCAATAGCGCTGAGCTTGCCAGCATCACCCAAATATCAAATTGCAAAATCTGCTGCGCAATGGGAATCGATGTGATGCTGGATGTGGCGCCCAAAATGAACAGGATGTTGAAGACATTTGAGCCAATAACATTGCCAACGCCCACATCGGCTTGGCCCTTCAACGCGGCCATAACGGTGGTGACAAGCTCGGGCAAGGATGTGCCAATGGCAATGATGGTGAGGCCAATAATAACCTCAGATACACCCAAGGATCGCGCGATTGATGAGGCAGATTCAACCGTTGCATGGGCTGCAAAGGGCAGGCCAATAACGCCCACGGCGAAAAACCCGAGCGCGGCCCAAAGCGAATGTGGCACGCCTTCCACACCATCGATTGTCTCGATGTCAACAGGGCCTCCATTTGCGCTGGCTTTGCGCGCTGAGAGATAAGAGCCGTAAAGGAACAATGCCAAAAGCGCCAAGAACACCAGGCCCTGCCAAAGCACCAACTGGCCGCCAAAAGCGAACACGGCAAACAGCACCGAAGCGCCAAGCATGAAAAGGGTTGAACGTTTTAGGCCCATCTGATCGCAAGGCGTGGCTGCAATAAGCGCAGGCACCCCAAGCACAAGCAACACGTTGGCAATGTTTGAGCCCACAACATTACCAATGGCGATATCTGGCGCACCCTCAAAAGCAGCTTGAATAGACACCATCAGTTCCGGCGCGCTTGTACCCAGCGCAACAATTGTCAGGCCAATGATGAGCGGGGGAATGCCAAAACGCTCTGCCAACCCGACAGCGCCGCGCACCAGCGCATCACCTGCAATCACAAGGCCAGCAAGGCCTACAAGAAGAATGAGATAATCGAGCAATAGGGGGCCTATGCGGCGAGCGCTTTAAATGAGGTGAAAATGGCCATCAACGGGATCGTTCGATAGGCTTCATGTGTGCCGCACAGCATCAAAAGACAAGGGCAAGCATACTTGCTTTTGTCCTTATGGCGCAGGTGCGGTCGCATCATAGGCTGGTACAGCTGCCCGAAAGGCGTTCAGCCAGGCAACGAGGCCAGGGTGGGCGCGACGCCACGCGCCCTCAAAGCGGAAATCCAAATATCCCAGCGCGCAGGCAACAGCGATGGTTCCTGCTGTTGGCGCCCCAGTGGTAAGGGGTGGACGTTCTTCCAAATGGTTGAGCGCGGCAGTTATGCGCTCACCTTGCCGCTCCACCCAGCTGTGGCTGCGCTTATCTTCATCGCGCAAGCGTTTTTCGTAAACTTGTAAAACGGCAGCATCCATAATGCCGTCAGCCAAGGCTTCCAGCTTGAGTGCCTGAATGCGCTGGTGCGGGTCGGTCGGGAACAACTTGTTGCCGCCTGCCAGCTGATCCAGATACGCAACGATCACACGGCTATCATACAGTGTTTCGCCATCATCAAGGACGAGCGTTGGGATTTTGCCCAAAGGATTTTGTTGCCGCAGTGGGTCCAGCGGGTCCGATGTGCTGGCGGGGAGCGATTCAATTTGATCCTCAAGCCCAAGCACGATAGCGGCTATCGTGCATTTGCGAACGAAGGGTGATGCGGCAGCGCTGCGCAAAATGGCCAAGACAATTCCTCTAAAATGTGAACGATTATGTTGATAAGCTTTTCAAAGATCGCTGTTATAAACTGATCGTCAAGTGCAGTTGCGCTGCTTTTGCAGCGTTCAACAAGGAAAGTCGGAAGTTCAGTGTTTCGCTCTGTCATCATTGCAAGTTTTGTATTTGCTTGGGGGTCTCCACAGTTCGCAGATTTGCGTCCTGAAGCACTCGACGTGCCACTTGTAAATTTCCACTACGACGTGAAGGCCATCGCGCAGGATGCTGTGTATGCGGTGCAAAGCGTTGATGCGGTCAAAGAGCTTGAATTCATGGACGGTTACTTCGACATGATCTCAGGTAGGTTGCGCGGCTAAGAAGCGCTTCAAACTTCACAAAGACCGCAACAGCCGCTCAAGAAATTGAGCGGTTTTTTTGTGCGCGTAGCGGTAACATATCTCCTTGCCGAGGGTCGATTGGTACGCGGACTTTGGCGGAAATGGTGCAAAGAAGAGCTTGGTTGGCTAGCGTCGAATGTGTTCGATGAGGCGCCTGATTGAGCGCGCAAGCACGAACAGGCCTGCCGGCAACCCAAGCAAATGAAACATCAGGCCGGGTATGGCCAGCGGCATGGCGGCGGGATCAAAACTTGCCACCATAACAAAGGCTGGCATCGCCAGTGTGAGCATGATCACCGTGTTGGCCGCACTGGCCACCAGCGCATGCAGCTTTCCGGATGTGCATTCCCAAAAAATGCCCGTTTGATCCATCGGCCCACAGGCTTCAATGCCGTTTACCGGGTGGCCATCGATCAAGAAAACGCCAGCTGCGCCCCAGGCGAGCCAAAACGCTAAGCCAACGCCCACAAAAAAGAGCTTGAACTTGCGATGGGGCAATTGCCGATTGAGCGTGCTGAAATCCACATAGGCCATGGGGCTGTTATGCCATGCCAGCAGTAAGCAGGTGCTGAATTTGGTCGTTAAAACTTTAGCCAGTTGCACGCTTAACGCTGCGACACGCTAAGATTTTCTTGCTGGCAGCCATTGCGATTCACTTCGGCGCAGGCGCGGGGTGATAGGGAGGTGTCCAAACAGATGCGCACTTCGGTGAAACGCCCGCCTGGGCAGGTGACTGCGATCCCATCGGCTGGGATTGCAGGATTGGCTTGTTGGAACGCGCGTTCAATGTCGCCGGCACCAAGGCTGGCTGGTGTTTGGCTTTCAAAAAGAGCTGGCACTGTGATGCTTTGCGAGGCTGTATCGATTAGCTGTGCGTAGCGGCCCTGATCCACGCCTGCGCAGGTGCCGTGCTTGTCCCATTGATGCTCGATCAAGCCACGATCTGGCATGATATCCATCAAGGATTGCGCCGCGCTTTCGGGCATCCTATCGCCATGTGGTGATTGGCAAAACGACGGCCAGCCTTGCTCAAACTGCGGCCAAAGCCCGTGGGTGATGAAACCAAAATCAGTGCCTTGCCCGCACTGTTGAGCTGATCTTTGCCCGGCCTCACTGGCGCAAAAAGCTGGTGACCAGCTCAACGCAAGCACATAAAAATCAAAAGGTTGGCCGCTATCAGCTTGTTGTTGATCGGCGTTTTGATCCAGGCTGGTGTAGGCAATGATGACAAGCGCCAACGCAATGACGCCGAGCTGTAAATATCTCCGGTTCAAAGCTGGTGGTTACCTGGGGCTACCAAATGCGCAGCGCGCTGCAATCGCCGCCATGCACATTCCACAAGTCGCGGCCCACCATGCAACTCTCCACGCCATAAGTTGCGCCGATAAAGCTCGCGTGGCCTTCAATCACATAATAAACGGTCCGCGTGTGACCAGAGGCAAGGTGGGCGCGGGCTTGGCACCAGCGCCGCTCACGTAGGCCAGGACCTGTCGACCCTATATGGCGGGTTTGGCGCACATGGTCATAGCCGGTGATGGCGACGGGATACTGATATGCCGCTTGGCCGCGATAGGCTTCTTTCTCGCTGACCTGACCCAACACACCACGCGCATCGCACGTTGGCAGGTCGCGCGCATCTAGATAGCCGGATGGTTCGTGTGTGCCGCGACCATCATGGGCCAGGGCGGTGGTGGCCAAGGCAGATGACGCCACCAGTGTGGCCAGAACGAGGGTTAGTGCGCGGATCATGGGAAGCTCCAAATCAGTTTCTCTCTTCATGGCACAGACCTGTGACCTTTAGGAAGTGTTGCCAACAGGTGTTGAATTGCCTGCATCGCCATGGCACCCAGAACCCATGACACAGAAACCCAGTACACAAGAACCAACCCTTGAAATTGCAGTGATGCCGGTGACAGCGTTCCAGCAAAATTGCTCGCTGTTGATCTGCAAACAGACCCGCAAGGCCGCCATCGTAGACCCTGGCGGGGAGGCTGATAAGCTGATCCAGGCGGTGGAGCAGGCCGATGTGACCCTAGAGCAGGTGCTTCTAACTCACGGGCATATTGACCATGTGGGCGGCGCAGCGGATATGGCGGCCCATTTTGATGTGCCCATTGTTGGCCCGCATCGCGATGATGAACCAATCATCCAGGGCATTGCCATGCAAGCGCAAATGTTTGGCGTGCCTGATGTGAAGGTGCCCACTATAACCCGCTGGCTGGAGGCCGGTGATAGCGTGAGTGTTGGCGACCTCACGTTCGATGTGCTGTTCACCCCCGGCCATGCGCCCGGCCATGTGATTTTTGTCGACCACGTGCACAAATTCATCGTTATGGGCGATGTGCTGTTTCAAGGTTCCGTTGGCCGCACAGATTTGCCTGGCTCTGACCATGGTGCATTGATGAAAAGCATCTTCCAAACCGTTCTGCCGCTTGGCGATGACTATCAGTTTTTGCCCGGTCATGGCCCCAGTTCGACGCTTGGTGCGGAGCGTCAGTCCAACCCGTTCATCACGCAAGGGTGGGAAGAATAGAGGCGCTTACGCTTTATGTTCTTGGCTCCGTTCCTTCGGAACGACCGCGGATTTCCCTGGCTCCGTTCCTTCGGAACGACCGCTGTTAACCCTCAAACCCTTCCACGCCGATCAGCACCATATCGCTTGCCTTTAGCCGGTCTTCGCGCAGTGCCCTGTATTCGGGATCATTGTAAAATGTGTCGAAGGCCTGGCGGCTGGGAAAACGCAAAAGCACCATCCTGCGCGGGCTGTAATAATCGCCTTCAAGAACATCCAAAGCCCCGCCGCGCACTAGATAGCTGCCGCCACAGCGCTCGATGATGGGTTTTGAACCATCGGCATAGCGCTTGTATGCCACCGGATCATCGATCCTTACATCCACCATCACGTAATAGTCGGCCATGGGTTGTTGCTTCCCTAAAACTCAGTTTGGCTGCGAGCCAGAGTTGCACACCCAGGCATACACTTGGCAGCTATCGTTGAACTCCATGCAGGTGCCGTGTGCGCCAAGGGCTGCTTCTTCATGGGTGCTGCCCCACGCGCCGCCCCAGCCGCCTTGGCCGTTCACATCTATGGCGAGCGCTGAGCAGGCATTGCGCGACCAGTTGATGCTTTCGCAATCATCGGCATGAATGGCGCAGCGGGCCAGCGCTGCGCCCTCGGCTTGCTCCTGGCTTACCGCATCATAAACGGTGCCCAGCGCGTTGGTGGAGGGTGAGAAGGCGATGGCGGTGAACCGATCACCATCTTGTGCCATGGCCGTGGTGGCGGGCAGGGCTGCCGCGCCAATGCTGCTAATTGTTAGCAGCGCCGCTGCCAGTGATGAGAGGCCTCGTTTCATCATTCTTCCCTCGTTTCCTCGTCGTTTGTTTGTTGGCGCCTAGTCGTTCAGCACGAAGGTCACTTTCAAATTCACGCGATATTCCACGATCTTTTTGTCGTTGATCACAACCTTCTGGTCCTGAATCCAGGCGCCGGTCACGTTCTTCAGCGTCTCGCAGGCGCGTTGCACGCCAATATCGAGCGCATCATCAAAGCTTTTGGGGGATGAGGCGATAATTTCTGTGACGCGGGCTACAGTCATGGCAGTTCTCCAAATGGGTTGAACGCCAAGCGTGACTGTCACGCGCTGTAAGGTCAAGGGCGAAGCACAAATGGCCCCGCGATCCAGCCGGATGCGGAGTTATGGCCACCGGCCAACCAAAAGGGGTCGAAGCGGGGCGCGCAAAGCGCCTGATCGCTGTAGTCAAGCACATGACGCTTGGCGCGCCCCGCTTACAGGTGCTGCCCATAGGACGACGGTGGGATCGCCACCGATCACAAACGCCTGCCGCCCCTTTGGCAAATCCCTGGCTTGAACAGAGTGTTCCAGCGCCGGATTGCACAAAATATCAGGTGTCGGTCATGTGGCTGGGAGAGTCTGCCCAGCCATCACCTATTCCGCCACACAGTCCTGACCGGACCCTGCGACTCCCGAATACGCCTGATAGCAGTACTGTGACGCCCGCTTTGCCGGATTTTGGTCGGCACCACGAACGCTGCGTTTGCTAGGGGCTTTCGCCCCCGCTGCTATGGCCTTCGCAACCCTGGCTCGTGAGAGGATGGCACAGCCACCCCCACCATAATTGCAAAACCTGTCCTCCACGCCACGTGCTGTCACGGTGCACACGCTAACCCAGTGGGTGAAGGCGAGGGGACTATGGCTTGGTCAAGCGGGGCGGGGACAAACAGCAACTTATCCGCACTTTAAGGCCATGAGAGCGTTGACGCGCGCGCCAAAACGCGTGTTCCTTAGGGTTGAGGAAAAACCGAACCCAAGGGAAGCATCATGGCTGGCAAGTTTGAAGTTTACACCGATAAGGCAGGCGAAACGCGGTTTCGGCTCAAAGCAGGCAATGGCCAGGTGATTTTGGC
>JBGCDM010000061.1:0-3727 GCA_045105395.1 Devosiaceae bacterium
GCGGTTAAATGGTGCGCGAGAAACCCAAGGTGGACGTTGGAGCCACGCCCTCAGCGGTGGACGCATAACGCGCGGCCATGCGCATAGCTGGATGTGATGGCAGAACCAGTACATCGCTGTCATGTGCAGTGCGTGAGGCTAGCATTTGCGCAGCAACGCCCAAGCGCAAGGCTGCAGCATTGGCCGTAGTTTCAGAGGAACGACGTTCGGTATGCGGTGTTGCCCGGTGCGCCGGTTCCACACGAAAGGTGCGTGAGCCGGTCTCAGTTTCAGCATCATGGCCCCGCGCGGCAGTGCTGCTGAACGGGCCTTTCGTGCTGATAGACTTGAGTGCTGGCGTGATCACCGCTTTTGCCTCTGATAGACCGCCCTGGATGTGTTTCACTGTTTCAGTGTGAAACTTGCTCGGTAAGCGGCTGTTAACGTTTTGTTAAACTATCAGATGGTGTGCGCACGCGGAAGTGCAATCGTCTTTCAGGGTGAAAGGACGTGGTTAAGCTGGAAAATATGAGGCGGTGTGGAGGCTATGCTGGCGCTGTGACGCGCTACTTATCGCTAATGGAATCAAGCTTTGATTGCATGGCTGAAAGCTGTGTGCGCAGCTCATCAATAGAGCTTTCAGATTGCTGCTCCGCAGGCTCTTCGCTGGTTGTGCTTGCTCCAGAGAACGGCACAAACATTGTGACAGCGCTCGACATGGCTTTTTGGAACATTTCCATATTGCGGCGGGTTTGCTCTTGCATCGCGCCGCTCATGCCACTCATCGCGCCCAAGGGTGTACCACCCATAGGGGCGGTCATCGCCTCGCGAATTTTTTCCTGATCGGCCACAAAAGCGTTGATTGAGTGTTCCAGGTAGCTGGGTACGACCGCTTGCACAGAATCATCGTAAAAACGGATCAATTGGCGCAGCACTGTGATGGGCAGCAGATTGGTGCCTTTGTTCTCTTGCTCAAATATGATCTGCGTGAGCACCGAACGGGTTAGGTCATCGCCCGATTTGGCATCCTGGACCAGGAAATCTTCGCCGCCTTTGACCATTTCAGCCAGATCATCCAGCGTTACATAGGTGGATGTGCCGGTGTTGTAGAGACGGCGATTGGCATATTTTTTGATGATCGTAGCGGGCACCGGTGTGTCCGTATCCGAGGGCATAGCCATCGCGCAGTCTCCTGTTGTGGCGCATCATTGGCGCCGCTGGTGAGCGTTGTTCGCCCCAGCATTGTGCAGTTGCACAATCCCTAAAACATGACGCACTGTTTTGCAAAGCACAACCAATGGGTTGAAGTGGTTGTTTTCTTTTCCAGGGCTTGACGGGGATCAAAGAACATAAGGGTCTTTTGATCAATTGAACCGGCATAGGCGCCTGTGGTTCAGTGCCGTTATCGTTTTGGCCGCTCTAGGCTTTTTTGACTTTATCATCATGGCCCAACGGGAAGGGCCAATTGGGAGAGATTTCATGACATCAGTGGTTATTGCATCTGCGGCTCGCACCGCGGTTGGTTCTTTTAATGGTGCCTTTAATGGGGTTCCAGCACACCAGCTTGGCGCGACAGCTATCCGCGGCGCGCTTGAGCGTGCAGGCGTTGACCCTGCCGATGTGGATGAAGTGATCATGGGGCAGATTTTGTCTGCTGGTGAGGGTCAAAACCCTGCCCGTCAGGCTGCTATGGCTGCCGGCATTCCACAGGAAGCCACAGCGTGGGGCCTTAACCAGCTTTGCGGCTCTGGCCTGCGCGCTGTGGCGCTGGGCATGCAGCAGATCACCAGCGGTGATGCCAACATCATCGTTGCTGGTGGGCAAGAAAGCATGACCATGGCACCGCACACCATGCATCTGCGCAATGGCGTAAAAATGGGTGAAGGCAAAATGGTCGACACCATGATGTACGACGCGCTGACCGATGCGTTTGCAAAATATCTGATGGGCACAACGGCAGAGAACGTTGCCAAGCAGTGGCAGCTTTCCCGGCAGGAGCAGGATGAGTTTGCGGTAAATTCGCAGAACAAAGCTGAAGCTGCGCAGAAAGCTGGCAAGTTCAAAGATGAAATTGTCGCTCACACCATCAAGGGTCGCAAAGGCGATACGATTGTTGAGGACGATGAGTACATCAAGCACGGCGTGACCGTGGAAGGCATTGCCAAGCTGCGCCCAGCCTTTGACAAGGAAGGCACCGTAACAGCGGCCAATGCCTCCGGCATCAATGATGGTGGTGGCGCAACTGTGCTGATGAGCGAAGATGAAGCGGCCAAACGCGGCATCACGCCGATGGCGCGCATTGCTTCGTGGGCAACTGCTGGTGTGGACCCTGCCATTATGGGCACGGGCCCAATTCCAGCCTCGCGCAAAGCGCTGGAAAAAGCGGGTTGGGCTGTTGGTGATCTGGATCTGGTGGAAGCCAATGAGGCGTTCGCCGCACAGGCTTGCGCCGTGAACAAAGACATGGGCTGGGACCCAGCGATTGTGAACGTCAATGGCGGCGCAATTGCCATCGGTCACCCTGTGGGTGCCTCAGGCGTGCGCGTTCTCAACACCTTGTTGTTCGAGATGCAGAAGCGTGATGCCAAAAAAGGCCTTGCCACACTGTGCATTGGCGGCGGCATGGGCGTTGCTCTCTGCGTGGAGCGGTAGGCGCTGCACGCTAGCGTTACGCGCTAAGCCAAACCAATAGGGCGATGCCATCGATGCGTTGCCCACCATCAAACTTTCAAACCAAGAATCTGAGGAAACACTATGGGCAGAGTAGCACTGGTCACCGGCGGTACGCGCGGTATTGGCGAGGCAATTTCAAAGGCACTGATGGCGCAGGGATGCACCGTTGCGGCCACCTATGCCGGCAATGATGAAAAGGCGGCTGCGTTCACCGCTGAAACTGGCATCAAAACCTACAAGTGGAACGTTGCCGACTATGACAGTTCCAAGGCTGGCATCGCCAAGGTGGAAGAAGAAGTTGGCCCTATCGACATTGTTGTGGCCAATGCGGGCATCACGCGCGATGCACCCTTCCATCGTATGACGCCTGATCAGTGGAACGAAGTGATCGGCACCAACCTGACCGGCGTGTTCAACACCATCCACCCCGTGTGGCCTGGCATGCGCGAGCGCAAGTTTGGCCGCGTGATCGTGATTTCCTCGATCAATGGCCAGAAGGGCCAGTTTGGCCAGGTGAACTATGCAGCCACCAAGGCTGGTGATCTGGGCATCATCAAAAGCTTGGCCCAGGAAGGCGCGCGCGCTGGCATCACTGCCAATGCTGTGTGCCCGGGTTATATCGGCACTGAAATGGTTCGGGCGATCCCCGAAGCAGTGCTGAACGACAAGATCATCCCACAGATCCCTGTGGGCCGTTTGGGCGAGCCAGAGGAAATTGCGCGCTGCGTAACGTTCCTTGCCTCCGATGATGCTGGTTTCATTTCTGGATCCACAATTTCTGCCAATGGTGCGCAGTTCTTCGTTTAACTGCTTTCCAACTTAACTCATGAAAAGGCGGGTCGTAGGGCCCGCCTTTTTTGTTTCAGCTCGGTTGCATAGCTTTAACGCGCTGGTGGTATTGCAGTGCTAGGCGATACCCACGAGACCTTGATGGCAAACCAGCAAACCCAACAAAACACGCAGCGCACCATGTGGCGCTGGCGCGAGGAAGCCATTGGCGTTGTTATGGTGGGCTTTCTGGCGCTTGTGCTTGCCACACTTGTTCCCTCCCTGCTGCCCGGCACGCAGCTTGTGC
>JBGCDM010000062.1:0-5321 GCA_045105395.1 Devosiaceae bacterium
GCGGAAAGCGAACCTCCGTAGCGACGGCAAGCAAATAGAAGCTCTATGGCGGTTTGAGATTCTTTCTTTCGGTGCGCGAATGCCACGTTTAACCCACGTGCCGAATTACCACCATACACATGGCAGGTTGTGAATTAACCAACAAGACGACTGCTTTGGTTAAAAATTTGCGCCTGCACACAATTTCCTCCTCTGCCTAACTTTTTGGCGTCAAAGCCTGCAGTGGCACAAAGAATCCAGAAATTTGCTGTGTGCAAAGAGAATAGGCGGTCGGCAAGTGCACAATATATATGCGCTGGTCAAAAACTAGCCGTTTGGTGCATTTGCACCCCAACGCCAGCCTCTGCTTATCTCGTCTGTGACGATCGTGTGACGCTGCAATCATGGAGCAAAAAATAACACGATCCTCTCTTTTGTAGGTTTAAGGAGTCTCCCCCCAATGTCGAAAAAATCATTCATGATGACGCGCCGTGGCGCGCTTGGCCTGCTGGCCACCACTGCTTTGCCGTTCACCCCCTTGCGTGCGCTAGCACAGGGTGAGCCAATCAAGATCGGTATCCTGCACTCGCTATCCGGCACGATGGCGATCTCTGAAACCACACTGAAAGACACTATGGAACTGTTGATTGAGCAGCAGAACGCCATGGGCGGTGTGCTTGGCCGTCCACTGGAAGCTGTGGTTGTTGACCCGGCATCCGATTGGCCGCTGTTCGCCGAGAAAGCGCGCGAGTTGATTTCGGTTGAAGGTGTCGACGTGATGTTCGGCTGCTGGACATCGGTGAGCCGGAAGTCTGTTCTGCCGGTGATTGAAGAGCTCAACGGCCTGCTGTTCTACCCCGTGCAGTATGAAGGCGAAGAGAGCTCTAAAAACGTGTTCTACACTGGTGCTGCGCCAAACCAGCAGGCGATCCCAGCCACCGACTATTTCCTGGAAGAGCTTGGTGTTGAGAAGTTCGCGCTGCTGGGCACCGACTATGTGTACCCGCGCACCACCAACAATATTTTGGAAAGCTACCTGCAGTCCAAAGGCATTGCTGCCGAAGACATCTTCGTCAACTACACGCCGTTCGGCCATTCTGACTGGTCTTCCATTGTTGCCGACGTTGTGGCGCTGGGCGCAGATGGCCAGAAAGTGGGCGTTATCTCCACGATCAATGGTGATGCAAACATCGGCTTCTATCGCGAGCTGGCTGCTGCTGGCATTTCTGCCGACGACATCCCAGTGGTGGCGTTCTCGGTGGGTGAAGAAGAGCTTTCGGGCCTCGACACATCCAACCTGGTCGGCCATCTGGCGGCGTGGAACTATTTCCAGTCTGCCGACACCCCGATTAATGAGGAGTGGGTTGCAGCCTGGAAGGCGCGCATGGGCGAAGATCGCGTGACCAACGATCCGATGGAAGCCCATTATATCGGCTTCCAGATGTGGGTGCAGGCTGTTGAGCAGGCGGGCACCACTGATGTGGATGCCGTGCGCGAAGCAATGTACGGCCAGACCGCGCCGAACCTCACCGGTGGTACGGCAACCATGCTGCCAAACCATCACCTGACCAAGCCGGTGCTGATCGGCGAAATCCGCGCTGATGGTCAGTTTGATATTATCTCGCAGACCGAAGAAGTACCCGGCGATGCCTGGACCGACTTCCTACCAGAATCTGCCGTGCTTACATCGGATTGGCCGGGCCTTGGCTGCGGCATGTACAACACCGAAACGGCGACCTGCGTGCAGATTGAATCAAACTACTAGGTGTCGATGACACCGGTTTGATTGAACACGCCACACAAGGCGGGGAGAGCAACACTTCCCGTCTTTCTTCCCCAACGAGTACGCGCATGACCTTCGCTTTCCCCCCATATTTTTTCGCGCGTGCGCTTGCCTGCCTTCTGGTGCTGCTGACCTTTGGTTCAGTGGCACAAGCGCAGGACCAGACGCCCCAAAACTTGGGCCCTGTTCAAACCCTGCTTCAGGAAAACCGTGCGCTGATAGAAGAAAGCTCACGGCGTACTATCGCCCCGGCCATTGCAGCCCTTGGCGGCAGCGGGCTGGAGCGGGCGCCAGCCTTTCTTACCGCCTGGCAAGCCCGCACCGTTCATCAGCGTGAAAGCGACGGGCTGTTCTTCATTGGTGATGAAGCTGACCGAGCGATTGACCCAGACACGGGCGCGCCTATCGGTGAGATCAATCGCGATGGGTGGACGCATCTGCGCCCCAATGGTGGCGTGCGCAGCCTTATTGGCGCGGCACTTGTGCAATTTCAGCTTTCTGATCCCGACCCTGCCACCCGTCTTGAAGCGCTGGACGCTATCGCCCGCGACGTGGAAGCTTCCCATTTGGCTGCCTTGCGAGGATCGTTAGCGGGCGAAGATGACCCGGATATCCTTGCAGCCAAACAACGTCTTGAGCGCATTCTTGCCATTGCGTTTGAGGATAGTGATGCGCTGCGCGTTGCAGCCATAGAGAGCTTCTCCGGTGACATTGGTCTGGACGTGCGCGCGGCGCTGAACCCGCTTGTTTCCACACGCACCGAAGTGACCGCCGCCCCTGAGCCCCCCGCCACGCGCAATGTGGCGCGGGTTTTGGAGCCTGGCTCAGATTATCTTTCCCGCGAAGATGCCTATGCCCAATTGGTCGCCGCGCGCTTGGCCCCCGCTATCGTCTCGCCAGATGATATTCGCGCGGTGCTGATTGAAAACATCGCGGGTAGTGAGGTCGCAGGCGTTGCGGTCGAAACGCTAGACAATGATGAAACGCGGCTTAATGCCTACCTCACGCTGGCCGCAGCGGGCACCGTGCCCACCACGCCTACCGAGGCTGAGATGGACGCCGCGCTCGCCGCGCACACCTTCTTTGAAAGCTATGCGGAACGTTCGTCCGCCGTGACCGATGCCGCCAACGCCACACTGCAGTCCATTGAGGTGAACTTGATGGCCAACCAGGCGCTGGACTTTTCCCTCGATGCGCTGTCGCTGGGCTCGATTTATTTCCTCGCGGCCATCGGTTTGGCGATCACATTCGGCGTCATGGGCGTCATCAACATGGCCCATGGCGAGTTCATCATGATGGGCGCGTACACCGGCTATGTGGTGCAGCTTTTCGTGCCCGATCTGACCCTTTCCATAATGATCGCGCTGCCACTGGCGTTCATGGTCACGTTTGGCGCAGGCGTCGCGATGGAGCGGCTCATCATCCGTTGGCTTTATCATCGCCCGCTGGAAACACTGCTCGCCACGTTTGGCATTTCCATCGCGCTTCAGCAGTTGGCCAAGAACATTTTTGGCACGCAGGCTCGCCCGTTCACCGCCCCTGATTGGCTGGATGGCGCGCTGGTGATCAACGACGTTGTGGCGATCAGCTACATCCGCATCGCCATCTTTGTTTTGGCGCTGGTGTTCCTGGCTGTCTATCTGTTCGTGATGAACAAGACCCGGCTTGGGCTGGAGGTTCGCGCGGTGACGCAGAACCCCAAAATGGCGGCCTCCATGGGCATCAATCCAGATAAGATCAACATGCTGACTTTTGGCTTTGGCTCCGGCATTGCAGGCATTGCAGGCGTTGCCATCGGCCTGTTCGGTCAGGTGACCACCGAGATGGGCCAGCAATATATTGTGCAAAGCTTCATGACCGTTGTGGTCGGCGGCGTTGGTTCGGTGTGGGGCACGCTAGCGGGCGCAGGCATGATTGGCGGCCTGCAGAAGTTCATTGAGTTCCTGAACCCGTCGAACACGCTGGCCGCGCAAACTTACATGATCCTTTTCATAATCCTGTTCATCCAGTTCCGGCCCCGCGGCATTGTCGCGCTCAAGGGCCGCGCGGCGGAGATGTAGGAGCATGGAACGCACTTTCCTCATCAAAAACCCATCCATCATGGTGTTCATTGCCTGCCTTGCCCTGTTCACGCTGACCGTCACGCTGCTGTCTGAGGGCCTTGGAACGGGGTTCGTCTCCACCGCCATGGTGAAGACGCTGGGCATGACGCTTTGCTTCTGCCTCATCGCCATCGCCATGGATCTGGTGTGGGGCTATTGCGGCATTCTCTCGCTGGGCCACTTCGCGTTCTTTGGCCTTGGCGGCTACATGATCGGCATGTGGCTGATGTATGCGCGCACCGAGGGCATCGTCATAAACTCGCTGGCGGGCGCGGAGCTTCCACCCACAAACCAAGAGATCGTGGATGCTATCGGCACGCAGATTTTCGGCGTGGTGGGCAGTTCCGAATTTCCGTGGGTTTGGGCCTTTGCCGACAGTTTGGTGATCCAGCTGATCCTTGTGGTCGCCGTGCCGGGCCTGCTGGCGCTGGTGTTTGGCTGGCTGGCGTTTCGCTCGCGCGTCACCGGCGTCTACCTCTCCATCCTCACCCAGGCGATGACACTAGCCTTGGCACTCTATCTCTTCCAGAACGATAGCGGCCTGCGCGGTAACAACGGCCTGTCGGGCTTGCAAAACATCCCCGGCATGGCCGACACGCCGCAAAGCGTGCTTTCGGTGTGGTTCCTGTGGGCCTCCGCCGTGGCGCTCGGTATTGCCTATATGTTTGCCGCCTGGGTCGTGTCGGGCAAATTTGGCTCGGTCATCCGCGGCATCCGCGATGATGAGGCGCGCGTGCGGTTCCTCGGCTATCCAGTGGAGGCCTACAAGCTGTTCGTGTTCACCGTCACCGCCGTCATGGCTGGCATTGGCGGCGCGCTTTACTACCCGCAAGCAGGCATCATCAACCCGGCAGAGGTTGCGCCCATCGCCTCGATTTATCTGGCTGTATGGGTGGCCATCGGTGGTCGCGGGCGGCTTTACGGTGCGGTGATTGGCGCAGCGTTCGTCTCGCTTCTTTCCACCTGGTTCACGGGCGGCCGCGTGCCCAACATCGATCTGGGCTTTTACACCATCGAGTGGGTGAGCTGGTGGCAGGTGGCGCTGGGCTTGTCCTTCGTGCTGGTCACCCTCTTTGCCCCCAAAGGCATTGGCGGGCTGTTTGACCTGTTCATCAACACAAAGACGCCGGACCGCCATGGCGCCGACCTTGGCCCTGACACCGGCTCCCTTCGCGAGAAGGAGGCGGATACATGAGTGAGTTGTTGGAAGTATCCGGCGTGTCGGTTTCGTTTGATGGTTTCAAGGCCATCAACAATCTGTCGTTCAACATCGGCCCGGCGGAGCTGCGCGCAATTATCGGCCCTAACGGGGCTGGCAAAACCACGTTCATGGATATTGTCACCGGCAAGACACGCCCCGATGAAGGGCAAGTCTTGTGGGGCGACAAGAGCGCCTCTCTTTTGAAGATGTCGGAAAGTCAGATCGCCCAGGCAGGCGTCGGCCGCAAGTTCCAGCG
>JBGCDM010000063.1:0-4696 GCA_045105395.1 Devosiaceae bacterium
GCAGCCACTGGGCTTCCTGCCACTTGGGGCTTACCATGTCTGGGTTTCGGCTGGCCTGCTCCTGGTTTTGCTCGCCGCGGGCGCCAATGTGATGGCCAAACGCTTTCGCGATATGGGCCTACCCGGAGGCTTGGCCGTCTCGATGCTTGCAATCATGCTGGTTGTTCTACTGGGCGGCGGCAGCACGCTAAGCTGGGTCACCAACATTTTTATCTTTGCCGTGTTTCTCACGCTGCTCACAGTGCCCACCAACCGGTTAGAGGCAGGGTCTGGCTTGCCCAACCCTCAAAACCGTCACCGTGACCATAATCGTGACCGTGATGGCGGCTCCTCCTGAAATCGAAGAAGCGGAACAGAACCGAAATTGTGTTACCATTGCATTGGGCGTTATGATCCATGGATGCAACATGACGAAAACACCTGTTACCCACGGATATTCGGGCAAACCACTCTACCAGAAGCTCGGCCTAAAGCCTGGCATGCGCTGTTTGCCGATCAATCCACCAGATCACTATGCAAGCCTGGTGGAGGGCGCTGAAGGCGTCACATTCCTTACAGAGCCCGGCCAAGCAGACCTCGTCCATCTGTTTTGCGCTGATCGTGCCACACTTGATCAACACCACGCACCCGCATTCCGCCACTGCGCAACGGGTGGAATGGTTTGGATTTCTTGGCCCAAAAAATCATCCAAGATTTTCAGAGATTTGACCGAAGATGATTTGCGCGCGGTTTTACTGCCAACCGGCTGGGTGGATGTGAAAGTGTGCGCTGTTGATCAAGACTGGTCAGGCTTGAAATTCTTGCGCCGCAAATCCTAGCCGGTTTTGGCCAGCCCTATTGGCCGAAACCCTTTTGCAAAACTGGCGCGCATTTTCACTCTTGTCAGGCCCACGAATCGCGATCACTCTCACCTTGTTTTCAACAACCGAAAGGAGGTGACTGATGTCGAGCGATTTTTATGGCCAGGTTAGAACTGGTGGTGAGGTGTACGCATCAGAGCAGCCTCTGGGCGCGCGCTAAACCATTACCATATCGGCAGCCTTCGCAAGATCTCGGCCGATAGAACAGGTTCGTTTCCTGGATAAAGAACGCGGGGGCTGGCCATATCGGCCAGCCCCTTTTTTAAGTTCAAGTGATGACGATTGTGGGGGCCTCAGGATAGAGTTTGCTTCATAAGGGCATACGGCTGGTGTCCCAGACCGTTTCCGTTATTTTGTATCTCTTGGGAACAATGGCTAGCGCTTCGTGAAACAGATTTTCATCGACTACTTCGGCGCATGGCGTGATGGACGCATCGGGCGCACCCTTTTTTGCATTGAGCATTGTATCCGCAATCATCGGTTTAGTCGGATCACTCTTACTGACACTCACCCTTAGTGCATTGGGGATGTTGCCCAGTGTGCCGATCGAACCCCAGATCATCGATGATGTAGCGGGATTGTTTCATCTCGCGGCGCTAGGCGCGCCCTTATCCCCCACGCCTGCGCAATATGTCACCACCAACAGCATCAACGCCCCATGGTGGCTCGCAGCACTAGTTTTTCACGGCTGTTTTGCAAATATCTCCATGAAACGGCTGCGTGATATGGGCCTGCCGGGCGGCTGGTCTTATATTGGCGTTCATGCCGTGATTGCGCCAGTTCATTTCCTGTTCGACGCAGCAGGGTTTGCAGCGCTCTTGCTGTTCATGTTCAGTGCAGTGTTGTTATTCGTTCCAAGCAACGGATTTAAATAGGCGGCAAACATACGTGCAGCCGCGCTACTCGTCTTTCAGCAGTGCCTTTTTAGCAGCTTCGCGGTGCTCGTCAGTGATGTGCACGCGCATCAACGCCAAAACGCCCATGATCACTGCCGCATCATCAGTAAAGCCAAAGCCCAGAATGAAATCTGGAATCCCATCAAGCGGCAATACAAAATAGCCAAGCGCGCCCAAAAGCGTGGCCCGCACACGGGTTGGCGTTTGCCGGTCTAGTGCACAATAGTATGCCGCCACCAACTCATCCATAAACGGAATGCTGCCAGCTGCTTTGCGCGCGGTCACCCAAAAATCGCGCCGCACCCGCGCTTCATCCTGATCAAATTGGGTGCGTTCTGCGTCTTCCAACACATCACCCTCAAGCGGGTTGCTCGTGCTATCAGATGCGCTGTTGCTCATGGATTTTGCCTCACCATTTTGCTCGTACTGGAAAAATCAGTGCACAGGATGTGGGTATGGTGCGCGTTAAACGCAAGCATGCAAAGCTCTTGTCAGCGGCAAGTATCAAACGCTTTGGCCAGCGCCACATCCTTTTGTGTCAGCCCGCCAGCATCATGGGTGGTTAGGCGCACATCCACCGTTTTGTAGACATTGGACCATTCGGGGTGGTGGTCAGCTTTTTCAGCCTCCAGCGCGCCCTTGGTCATGAAACCAAAAGCCTCAACAAAATTGGCAAACACATAGCGCTTGCTGATTGCTTTGGCATCATCAGCTATTATCCAGCCGTCAAGTTGGGCCAGCGCGGCGGCGCGGCCATCAGGGGAAAGAAGGGTCATTTTCAGCGTCCTTTAGCCAACCAGGGGGTAGTCTTCCTCCACCACATAGGGCCCGCCACCCACACTGTCGCGTGCGGAGTACAAAACAAAGCGCTCCACCTCAAAACTGATGTTCATCACCCCGCCGCGCAAGGAGAGCCAGTGCGCCACAGCCCCTGATGGCAGACCGGGACAACGCGCCAGCGTAATGTGCGGACTAAATTTGCGCGTATCAGCTTTCAGGCCCAGCCGATGCATCAAGCGCTCTTGGCACGCCTGCAGCTCGCTGAGCTCAGCATTGGGTGCAATGCGCGCGAACATGCTATGCGGCGTTGTACCACCAAAAGCACCCAAGCCATCCAAGGACAGAGTTATGGGGCCAGCACGCACGCTATCCAGGCCACTCACCACCTCGCGAGCCATCACATGGTCTACATCGCCAATGAAGCGCAGCGTGATGTGAAAATCCTCACGCTCAATCCAGCGCGCGCCGTGCAGACCGCCCTGCAGCATAGCAATCTGGTGCGCGATAGAACTCGGAATTTCGAGCCCGGTGAACAAACGCGGCATCGCCAACCCTCTTAAAGCCTGTGCGAATCTCTGGCTGCCCGGACAGCTTGCCCTAAGCCTGCCGCGAGCAAAAGGTACGCCGCTTAAAACGGCGGTCCAAATGGGCACACATGATTGACGGGACTCACTTTTTTTAGCGGCCATGCCTTGACTCCGAAACCAAGCTCGGAAGCACATTAGAAAGAACAAAATAGGATTTTAGCTCATGCAAGCGTCAGTACATGACGTGAAAAGGTTAACGCAGAACCGTGTCCTTGCTTGGTTAGGCACCGCGTAAGCAGCACACAAGAAGGCACTATTGAGGTGGCATTGCAGGGCGCGTAAGCTGATGGGCGGCGCCATCACTGTACCATTTTGGTGCAAAGCGTCACCAGCACGGGTGGTGTGTTCATAACGGGTCTGCAACAACGCCGATTTTTATGAGCCTCAAATCAATCATGGTTAATACGCAAAGCTGGAAGAACTGCAGCCAATTCATACTTTATTAAGATGGCTAAATGTGTGGAACAAAAGGGGGAATCAACCCGCTTGGCGGAATAATTGTGAGTCCAAGTGTGAATCAAAGTGCGAACAAAGCCGCAACTAGGCTTGGAGTCGTGATTCGTTCTTTGGCGGCAAAAACAGCCGATTCGGACCGACGAATCACGCCCACAATGCCAAGTTGGCGGCACGCGATTGCGTATCGCAGCGCGCAAGGCTAGGACAGCGCCCGAGCCACTATCTTCGACACTCGTAACGGTCCCTTGCGTGCCACCCCGCTTAAAACGCCTTTATCGACAGGTCTTCCCATCGCGCTTGGAAGAACGCTCGGCCTATTTCAAGCCACCACTTATTGGTTGGCAAAGGCGCCTACACGCCTGGCTGAACATGCTGTTCGTTGATCATGGGTTCATCCGCTACGTTTACACCAACTTCCATAGCGTTGATGATCAGCTTTACCGGTCCTCACAGCCACTGCCCCACCAGGTGCGCAAATGGGGGCGGATGGGCATCAAAACCATCATCAACCTGCGCGGTGGCATGCAATATGGCTCCTACCCGCTAGAGGTGGAGGCCGCACAGCAGGCGGGTATCACGTTTGAGGGTTTGCAACTGCGCTCACGGGCCCTGCCCGATGTCGAGCAGTTGGAAAAGTTGGAAGCGCTCCTCAATCGGATCGAATATCCAACCGTACTACACTGCAAAGCTGGCGCAGACCGGGCGAGCCTTGGCAGCGCGCTTTATTTTCTCATCAAGCACAATGATTATGAGGCAGCACGCGGTCAGATGACGCTGAAATATGGCCACATCAAAGGGTCAAAAACCGGCGTTCTGGATGCGATGATCGAAACCTATGGCCGCGATGGGCTGCCCAGGGGGCAATCCTTCATGCAGTGGGTGCGTGATGGCTATGATCCAGAGACGATTGCCGCCAATTTCAAGCCCAGCGTGCTTGGTGGCTTCTTTGGCGATACCGTGCTGCATCGCGAGTGAACCAACAAAAAAGGCGCGAACCGAAGCCGCGCCTTTCAAAACTTTGTAAGCTGAGCTCAGCTTAGCAGTAAGGCGCCCCGCGGCCATTATGCTGCCAATCGCTTGGATCACTGTCGGTAAGACCGGTACCGCTGCGGCCACC
>JBGCDM010000064.1:0-98008 GCA_045105395.1 Devosiaceae bacterium
CGTCGCGCAGTCAATGCCGTTTTTTCTGGCGTGTCCACATAATGAGCATTGGGCCAACGACCGGCCATATCTTCAAAGGTTTCAATCTCTTGGCCTGCATCACAAAAAGCAAGGCCCACCATGCCGTGCTCGGTTTCCATCACAAGAGCCTTGCCAAATGGCGATGGATGGAACCCATAATTGATCTGTAAACCCGCGCCTTTGGCGCGATATGCTCCCGGAGGCATGGCGTGATGGGTCACAAAAAGGTCGTGCAAACGGCCTGGACCGGACAATCCGGTGTCCAAAGCGGCATCCAAAACAGGCTCGCCTTGCTCCAATAGCATCTTGGCTTTGTCCAGCGTCACCGCCTGCAAAAAAGCTTTGGGTGTCAGCCCGGCAAAAGCGCGGAATTTTCGGGTTAAAATGGCCGGATGCTCGCCAACCGCACGGGCAATCGTGTCGATATCTGGCTGATCCAAATAATGCTCAGATATATAGGCAATCGCTGCGCGCACGCCGTCATAGGCCTCGCAGCGTTCCTCATAAGGCACCGGTGGAACGATAACGGGATTGGTGGTGTTGGTTTCTAGCATCATGAGAAGCGTTTTAGCTGCCAAACCCAGTGGGCGACACCCGAAAGCGAACCGGCTTACCCCAATATATCGATCTTAGGCAGGTACGCCGCGCTTCACCCTGGCCAGTACATCGCCCAGCGCAATGGCAAAGCTTTCCTTATCATCTGGGTTCATGAACGCACCAACGCTAAGCTGGCGCCCTTTGCTTTCCAGCTTAATGGCCAGCACACGCTCTTCTTCATGATCATAGGCGGTTTTAAGCCGTGTCCATACCGGGTGCAGGCGATCCTCGCTGATGCGGCCCCAAGGGCTAACCCGCCGAATGAGCAGCTCGTTTGGCGTGACCACCACATCTTCATATTGGCGGCCCGAACGGTAGGAAAGCTGGAAGGCTAGGAAGATGATGGCGATATCAACAAGCAGAAACACCACCACAGGCCACGCACCAAGGGCAAGGAACATCATGGCCGAGGAGCCTGCCAGCGCGCCAATCAACAGCATCAGCAGCACAAATCCGTTCTTTGGCAGCGATCTGTGCGGGGTGAGCCGCACTGAAAACAGCGCTCTCTCTTCATCCGGGTTCGCAATCGGGTTGTCGGTGGCCATACCCCATTATAGGACTGAAAACGGCGATTGGATGAATGCACAATCGCGACAAAGCACCGCTACTCCTGCGTTTTGGGATTGAAAAATTGGCACAAAAACAAGCTGGCAAAGCCCCTAAGAAAGCCCGTGTTGGGCGCACGCGCCTTAAGCGCGAGGAAATTAATCAGCTTTTCAAAGCCTTTCACGCCATCGAGCCTGAGCCCAAGGGCGAGCTGGAGCACGTGAACGCCTACACCCTTCTGGTGGCTGTGGTGCTCTCAGCGCAGGCAACAGATGCGGGTGTCAACAAAGCTACACGGGCACTTTTTGCCATTGCTAATACGCCCGAAAAAATGCTTGCTTTGGGCGAAGATACGGTCCGTGAGCACGTGAAAACCATCGGGCTATATAAGGGCAAAGCAAAGAACGTGATCGCGCTTTCTCAGCGCCTTTTGGCCGACCACCCAGACTTGCAGAGCGGCGATGTACCTGAAGATCGCGACTATTTGGAAAGCCTACCAGGCGTCGGTCGCAAAACAGCCAATGTGGTGATGAACATGGCCTTTGGCCACCACACCAATGCCGTGGATACCCATGTTTTCCGCGTGTCCAATCGCACAGGCCTTGCGCCAGGTAAAACGGTGGAAGCGGTGGAGGCGGTTCTAGATCGGGTGGTGCCGGAGCAGTTTGGCCTGCACGCCCACCACTGGCTTATTCTGCACGGTCGATACTTGTGCAAAGCGCGCAAGCCTGAGTGCTGGCGCTGTCCAGTGATCGAGATCTGCAAGTTCAAAGAGAAAACGCCGAATCCAGCGAACAGTTAAGTGGCTAAGTCCTGCCGTGAGATGGTTTTGTGCAGGTGAACCATCAGTGCAGTGGCAAACAATGGCGTCAGCAAATTGACGATGGGTATCGCCACCAAGCCTGCAATCACCAACCCCGCCAAAAACACTTTGCCACCATGGGCTCGGCGCAGCGCTTTCACCTGCGATTTTGGCCGGAACCTAAGCGCTGCCAGCTCAAAATATTCCCGGCCCAGCAAATAGCCATTAGCGACCAAAAAGATGATCGCGTTGACGCCTGGCACAAGCAGCAAAAAGAGAGCGCAAAGGTTGACCAGAATAATGACGGCAGTGAACCCAACAGCCTCTTTCAGCGCTTGTGCCATCGGCAGCGGCGTGCCCGACGACTCTCCGGCATAGTGGGTTGTCTCAACCACCTCTGCGATATCGTCCAAGAACAAGCTGGCCACCAGTGCCGTAACGGGCACCACCAGAAAAACAGCGCCAACCACCAGCGCAAGTCCAGAAGCCACCTGCACCAGATCATCTAGCCAGCCGCGTTCAAGCGTGACGAGATTATCGATCACCCATGCCAGCCCAAACCAAGCCGCAATGAGCGCCAGGATGGTCAAGCCCAATGATTTGAACAACACACCGCGAAAGGGTGGCGAGAGCACATCGGCGGCGGCTTGGCGAACGATTGCGAACATGAAGAACCCATGCGTGGTTGAGCTACTATGCGTTAGATAGGCAGTTGAAGCGCTGCCCACAATGGTTCAAGACCAGCCAAACCAAGCTTTTGACATCGCTGGAAGATCACATGACCACCACGCAGAATACCCCTCGCTATGATGTTGTTGCCATCGGCAATGCAATTTTTGATATCCTTGCCCATGTGGACGATGATTTTCTGGTGCGTGAGGAGTTGGTGAAAGGCTCTATGCGACTGGTCGACATCACCGAGTCTGCGCGTCTTTACAATCGCATTGGCCAAGCTACGCGCATGTCCGGCGGATCAGCTGGCAACACCGCAGCAGCCATCGCATCCTATGGGGGGCGTGCAGCCTATATCGGCAAAGTGTCAGATGATGAAAATGGCCGTGCCTACGCGCATGATATGCGCGGCATTGGCGTGTTTTTTGATGTTCAGCCGCTGCATCTATCGCAGGGCATCCACACCGCGACATCTGTCATTTTGGTAACGCCGGACGGTGAGCGCACGATGAACACCTCGCTTGCTGCCTGCCAAGAGCTGACAGTTGCGGACATCGATCCCGATCTCATACGAGACTCAGCCATCACCTATATGGAAGGCTACTTGTGGGATCCTGCTAAAGCCAAAGAGGCCTTCCGGTTGGCTGCTAAGATTGCCAAAGAGGCTAGTCGCCGCGTTGCGCTAACGCTGTCGGATTCCTTCTGTGTGGATCGCTTTCGCGGCGAATTCTTAGATCTTGTGCGCTCAGGCCACGTGGACACGCTTTTTGCCAATGAGCATGAACTGCGCGCGCTCTATGAGACCGCCGACCTGGGCACGGCGCTAGATGCTGTGGCCGCCGATGCACCGCTTGCTGTGGTGACGATGGGTGAGAATGGCTCTATCACCCTGTGCGATGGCGAGCGCTATCAGGTTGGCACGCCACAAGTGGATGATATTGTTGATCTTACTGGCGCTGGCGATGTGTTTGCTGGTGGTTTTCTTTACGGCCTTGCCAACGACATGCCGCTTCCAACGTGCGCCGAACTCGGCCATATCGCGGCGGCTCATGTGATCACGCAGATGGGCCCACGCCCACAAATTTCGCTTAGGCAGCTGGCTCTGGATGCTGGTACAATAGAAAAGATCTACGGCTAGCCGCGTTCGTTCTTGGGGCTTGCCATCACGAAATAGCTCGTCAGCGTTGCAACCTGTGGCACCATGCCAAGGACATCGCTGTGAAAATGCTTGTAAGCGGCAAGATCGCTGACCTCTACAAGCAGCAGATATTCGATGGTACCTGACACATTGTGGCACTCGCGCACTTGGTGTGCATTGGCCATGGCCCGCTCAAAGGCCTCCTGGTCGGCTTTTAAGTGGCGCGCCAGCCCAACGGCAACATAAACTTTAAGTCCGCCATCCAGTTTGGTGCGATCGAGCACAGCGCGATAGCCGGTAATAATGCCAGCATCCTCTAAGCCTTGCACACGCCGCAAGCATGCTGACTGGGAAAGCCCTACGCGTTCCGCCAGCGCCGTATTGCTCATGCGACCATCGGCCTCCAGTGTAAGCAAGATTTTGTGGTCAGTTGCATCTATCATCGTCATATCATGCAGAAAAATTATCTACACTGCAAGAAAAGCAAGAAACGCGCGCCCATCTGGCTGTAAATCTAAGGCATGATCGAAGCGCTTATCACACTCATCATATTTTGCTTTTTAGGTACCGGCACACCAGGCCCTAACAACATCATGCTAATGACATCGGGCATGAATTATGGATTGCGCCGATCTGTTCCGCATGTTCTTGGCGTTGCTTTTGGTGTGCCGGTTATGGTGATCGGTGTTGGTATCGGGCTTGCGCAAGCGTTCAGCGCGTTACCGTGGCTGGAAGATGCGCTGAAATATGTGTGCGCGGCCTACCTCCTCTATCTGGCGTATAAAATCGCAACCGCCCGTCCCAAGGTGACCGAGGACGGGCAGATGCAGGTGATCGGCAAGCCCTTAACCATCTGGCAGGCGGCCGCCTTTCAGTGGGTTAATCCAAAAGCCTGGTTCATCGTCACAACTGCGCTTAGCGTGTATGCTCCACCAGCGCCGCCAATGCTGGCGACGCTTATCGTTGCGGGAGGCTTTGCCCTCTCCGGCAATGTAACAGGATTCACTTGGACAGCGCTGGGCGAGCGGATGCGGATATTCTTTTCTGATCCGCTGCGCCTACGCATCTTCAACACGGTGTCCGCCATTTTGTTGCTCGCAACGTTGATACCGGTGTTCTGGCCAAATGTTGGCGCATAGGCCTGGTGTTACCTCTCTCTAGGCGTTCCTTCTGGCGGGCGGGCCAAAACGCTCTCGATTTCATCCATGATGGCTTTCGGAAGCGGCCCAAACTCGATGGCTTTGGCGTTATGCGCGGCTTGCTCTGGCGTGCGCGCGCCAGGAATTGGCACGGTTGCAGGCGATTTTGCCAGCAGCCAGCACAGGGCTCCTTGCGCCAGTGAGCGTCCATCAACTGTTATGAGCTCACGCAATGCCTCAATTTTTGCTACGAAGATCGGCACAATCTTGCCGTCCTTGAAATAGTCCATCCAGTCATAGCTGTTCTGGCGGATGTCGTTTGCCGGCAAATGCGCCCCATCGTTAAACTTGCCCGTCAGTAAGCCCATCGCCAGGGGCGAGCGGTTAAACGAGGCAAGTTCATGCGTGTGAGCAACTTCCATCATACTGGGCGCATCGAAAAAGAGGTTCATGGCGTGTTGAACGGCCACAAATCCATCCCGGTGCAGGGCTGAGCGCGCGCTGGCGGGAAAATCGGTTGACCAGCCAAACGTATCGATGATGCCATCAAAGCGGGCCTCTTCGAGTGCATCGAAAAGTGGAGCGGCAACCTGCGGTGTGATCGCGTTGAGGTGCAGAAAGACCAAATCCAGCACATCGCGCCCCAAGCGTTTGCGCGATGCATCCAGCGCTGGGCGCACTGCCTTTGGGTCTGTATCCGGTCCAACGACCTGTTTGGTGTCCTCATCAAAGCCAACGCCAAACTTGGTAACAATCACCACATCATCGTGGCTCTTGAAGGCTTGGCCAAGCAGCTTCTCTGAGTGACCGCATCCATACACCGCGGCAGTGTCATAAACCCGTACGCCGCCGTCATAGGCAGCTTCTAGGGTGGCCAAGGACTGGGCATCATCAGCATTGGCATAGCCCCAAGGTTCATCGCCAAACCAGAACGGTCCGCCAATCGCCCAGCAACCCATGCCTAAACGCGGTGATACTATGTTTTTCATATTTGCATGATCCTTATTTGCTTTATATCTTGACCATGCAGATGATATTTAAGCTAAACCAGCGCCAGGATTGAAATAATAATTTCAAAAATGAAATGAAAAAATGGGACGATTTGCAGGCCTTCTTGGCGGTTGCCCGTGCTGCTGGCCTTACTGGCGCCGCAGAGGCCTTGGGCTCCAGCCCTGCAACGCTTGGCCGCCATGTTGACCGGCTTGAGCAAAGCTTGGGTCAGCGACTTTTCGTGCGCGCTGCCAAAGGTTACACACTCACTCAGGCAGGTCAGAGTCTGATACAGCATGCAGAGGCCATGGAAGACGCTGCGCTATCGGTGGAGCGCTGGCAGGCGGGCCTTGCCGGGCAATCAGACGTGCGTGTGTCAGCAGGCTCTTGGATCAGCTATTTTTTGGCAGGACATATTGGCAGATTGCAGCATGCCGATGACCCCTTTGGGCTTACCTTTGTTAGCAGTGAAGCGCGGCTGGATATTGCACGGCGTGAGGCCGATATTGGTATCCGCAATGCGCGCCCTGTGGAGCCAGGTTTGGCAGGCAAAGCACTGGGTGAAATTGCCTTTGCTGTCTTCAGGCGCAAAACCAAAACCGCCGAAGGCAAGGGCTTAGGTAAAAGCAAGGCAGAGGGTTGGATCCAAAGTGCAGCCAACACGCCGTCGGCTCGGTGGGTGTCAAGCCACCATGGCAACCAGATTGCGGTGGAGGCTAACAATCCGCGCATGGTGATGGACCTATGCGAGGCTGGCGCAGGCTTTGCTGTGCTGCCTTGTTTTGTAGGCGATGGAAACCGCGTATTGGAGCGTGTAAGCGGTCCCATTGAAGCGCTTACACACAGGCAGTGGCTGGTTTTGCATCACGAAACCCGGCACCAAAGGGCGGTGCGTACTGTTATCGGCAGGTTGGAGGCGCTAATGCAGGCCAACAGAGAGCTTTTCGCTTGGGGAGATATTCGCCAGTAACTACCAGCGCTGATGCACATGCGGCGCGATGCGGCTCTGATAGATCTCACGCGCTGCCTGCATCACATCATCAGAGAGGGTTGCCAATTCGCTCGCAGCGGCATTGCCAGTGGCTTGCTCTGGATTGCGCGCACCAGGAATAACAACGCTGACGGCCTGCTCCATCAAAATCCACTTCAGCGCAAATTGCGCCATTGTCGCGCCAGCAGGTACCAGCGCGCGCAGCTCATCTACAGCCGCCAATGCAACAGTGTAGGGCACACCGGAAAAGGTCTCGCCCACGTCAAATGCTTCGCCATGCCGGTTAAAGGCGCGGTGATCATCAGCGGCAAAAGTGCTGTTTGGCGAGAGTTTGCCGGTGAGCATGCCACTGGCCAGTGGTACACGCACGATAACGGCAATATCGCGCGCCTGCGCCTGCTTGAAGAAAAGTTCGGCCGGGCGCTGGCGCAACATATTGTAGATGATCTGCACCGAGGTAAGGCCTGGATACTCGATTGCCTTCAGGGCCTCCTCAACCTTTTCCACCGACACACCATAGTGCTTCAGCTTACCCGCCTGCACCAGACGATCTAATCCACCGAAAAGCTCCGGCTGGTAGTAAACCTCAGTCGGCGGGCAGTGCAACTGGACAAGATCAAGACAATCAACGCCCAGGTTGGTGAGGCTTCGGTCGATAAAAGCTGCAATATATTCAATTGTGTAACCAGAAGCAATGTGCGGATCGAGTCGTCGTCCTGCCTTGGTTGCCACAATAGGGCGCTCGCCAGTGGTGCTGGATGATCGTTCTGCCAGTACATCGTGGATCAACCGTTCTGAGTGCCCATCGCCATATACATCAGCGGTATCAAGAAAGGTGACTCCTGCATCCAGTGCGGCATGCAAAGCGCCTTTGGCCGCGCTGTCGTCCACCTCGCCCCAGGACCCGCCAATGGCCCAAGCGCCAAAGCCAATTTCTGATACTGGCCAGCCAGTTTTGCCAAAGGTGCGTGTTGCGATGCTCATGAGGCGAGATGTCCAGTTTGGAGGCGGTCGTGCCCTTCGGCACGGAGTAAGAAAGAAGCGCTCACTTCCAGTGTCAGGGGCCTCTAAATATCCAAATTACCGACGGTCAGCGCGTTATCCTGAATGAACGCGCGGCGCGGGTCCACATCATCGCCCATTAGATCAGAGAAGATACCATCAGCCTCATCGGCTTCTTTGATCTTCACCTGCAACAGCGTGCGAACATTGGGGTCCAGCGTTGTTTCCCATAACTGATCTGGGTTCATTTCGCCCAAACCCTTATAGCGTTGCAGTGATACACCCTTGCGCCCCATCTCCATAAGGGCAGAAAGCAGGGCGCGGGGCCCGCGAATTGGCAATTCAGCATCTTTACGCCGCAAGAGGGCGGCTTTCCCGTAAATCTCCTGAAGGTGACTGGCAAAGCCGTCCAGGCGCAGCGCATCAGCGCTGTCCAGCAAAGCGGTATCGATGGTTGCAACGTCAGTTACGCCGCGCAGTGTGCGGGTAAAGCGCAAGTCACCTGTTTCCAAGCGCTTCCCTTCCCAGCCCTTTTCAAACTCATCGGCCAAAATATCGATCCGGCGCGCTACATAGGCGGCGGCTTCTTCGGCCTTCGAACCATCTGACAGCAGCGACACGTTCAGTGCACCTGCGATAGCCGCTTGTTCCACCACATCACGACTGTACCGGTGGTGCAATCCGTTCAATACGCTTGATATCCGCCGCGCTTCACCTGCGGTGGCCAATAGGTCTTGTCCGGACAGAACTTCCCCTGACGCAAGCGTAAGGCTCGTTCCGTCAAGGCCGCCATCCAGCAGGTAATCCTGCAGCGCGTCTTCGTCTTTCAGATATTGCTCAGAATTACCGCGCTTCACTTTATAAAGTGGTGGCTGGGCAATGTAGAGATGACCGCGTTCAATCAGCTCGCGCATCTGGCGGAAGAAGAAGGTGAGCAACAGCGTACGGATATGCGAGCCATCCACATCAGCATCAGTCATGATGATGATCTTGTGGTAACGCAGCTTGTCGGCGTTGAACTCTTCAGTACCAATGCCTGTGCCAAGAGCTGTGATCAGCGTTCCAATCTCGTTGGATGAGAGCATTTTATCAAAACGCGCGCGTTCCACGTTCAGGATTTTACCACGCAGTGGCAGAACAGCCTGCGTTTCGCGCACACGGCCCTGTTTGGCGGAGCCGCCAGCAGAGTCGCCCTCCACCAAGAACAATTCAGATTTTGCAGGGTCACGCTCCTGACAATCCGCAAGTTTGCCGGGCAGGGAGGCAACATCCAGCGCGCCCTTGCGCCGTGTGAGGTCGCGCGCTTTGCGGGCTGCTTCGCGCGCAGCAGCAGCCTCCACAACTTTGGAGACGATGCTCTTGGCGTGCGCAGGATTTTCCTCAAACCAGATAGAAAGCGATTTATTCAGAACGTTCTCTACCACCGGGCGCACTTCGGAAGACACCAGTTTGTCTTTGGTTTGGCTGGAAAATTTCGGATCCGGAACTTTTACAGATAGCACGGCGGTTAGCCCTTCGCGGCAATCATCGCCGGTGGGGGAAACCTTCTCTTTTTTGGTAATGCCTGAACCGTCTGCGTACCCGATAACCTGGCGGGTGAGCGCTGAACGAAAACCGGCTAAGTGTGTGCCGCCATCGCGCTGCGGGATGTTGTTGGTGAAGCACAGCACGTTCTCGTGGTAGCTGTCGTTCCACCACATGGCCACTTCAACAGTGATGCCGTCTTTTTCCGATGTCACGAAAATCGGTTCTTCCAGAACGGGCTTCTTCTTGCGGTCAAGGAAGGCCACAAACTCTTTCAAGCCGCCCTCATATTCCAGCGTGGTCGCTTTTTCTTCCACACCGCGCTTGTCGGTGAGGATGATTTTTACCCCTGAGTTCAAAAACGCCAACTCCCGCAAGCGGTGCTCCAGCGTATCGAACGAAAAATCGATATTCGTGAACGTGTCAGGCGACGGCGTGAAGGTGACCGCGGTGCCGGAATAATCACCGGCCTCGCCAACAACTTTCAGCGGTCCATCGGAATTACCGTGGCTAAAGCTCATCCAGTGCTCTTTACCAGCACGCCAAATGCGCAGCTCTAGCTTTGTCGAGAGCGCATTGACCACCGACACGCCCACACCGTGCAGGCCACCAGAAACCTTGTAGCTATTCTGGTCAAATTTACCGCCGGCGTGCAGCTGGGTCATGATGACCTCGGCTGCTGAGATGCCCTCTTCGGTATGAATATCAGTGGGGATGCCGCGCCCATCATCGGTCACGGTGATCGACCCGTCGGCGTTCAGCGTAACGGTTACTTCGCTTGCATGGCCTGCCAAAGCCTCATCGATCGCGTTATCAACCACCTCATACACCATGTGGTGCAGCCCAGAACCATCATCGGTGTCGCCAATATACATGCCGGGGCGTTTGCGAACAGCATCTAAGCCTTTGAGAACCTTGATGGAATCCGCGCCATACTCGTCGTCACCGGCGGGATCGATCTGCGGTGTGTCGGTCAAGACTTGCATCCTTTGGTTTTTGGGCAAAAGCAGACGCGCCAAAAAGGCGCTAACCCTACAGAATCACTTCAATTTTTATAACACCAAAGCGGCTGCGAACGCGAACCTATCCGGGCAATCCATGCACAGTTGGATATGGGTGTTTAGGACTTAGAAATCCAGCGCAGGCAGGACGTGCCCGCCCACTTGCCGCTGGCAAGACAGCCGGTAATCAGGTAGCCGCCCGTGGGCGCTTCCCAATCCAGCATTTCCCCCGCGCAGAACACTCCCGGCATATCACGCAGCATAAGAGTATCCTCTAGGGCATCCCAGGCAACGCCACCTGCAACAGAGATGGCTTCATCCAGCGGTCGTGGGCCTTGGTGGGTAACTGGCAAAGCCTTAACCAGACTGACCAACGCGTCGGCCCCATCGGGGAGGGGGCGACCAAATTCCATCAGCAAAGCTCGCTTGGATGGGGAAAGTTTCAGCGCTTTGCGTAGGTGATTGGACAGGCTGTCGCTACCACGGCCTTTCGATAAGCGCTCCACCGCTTGGACATGCTTGGTGTTGGGTATCAGATCAAGCATTAGGGGCGCACCTTCGCGCACAGTACGTGACACCTCGTAAATGCCACTGCCTTCCAGGCCCGCCCGCGAGATCATAAACTCGCCCAGATGGGCCTGCCCACCGGCTATCAACCGCACACCTTTAACCGGCGTACCAAAATGCGGTTCCATGTGCGCTGACCACTTGACTGAAAAGCCCATATTAGCCGGCTTAAAAGCGTTGGTGGTAACGCCTTGTGCGCCCAAGATATCAACCCATGTGCCGTCCGAGCCAAGGCGTGACCAGCTAGCCCCGCCCAGCGCCAAAATGGTGGCGTGCGGCATCATTGTTTGTGGGCCTTCGGGCGTGTCAAAGGTGAGCATCCCATCGTGGATATCTGTCCAGCGCCAACGCGTGCGTATCTCGACGCCCCGCTCTTCAAGCCTTGCAAGCCAGGCCCGCAAGAGGGGTGATGCTTTCATCGCCTTGGGGAACACCCGGCCTGAGGAGCCGGTAAAAACCTCTTGCCCTAGATCGTGCGTGAAGCGCTTTACGGCTCCAGGGCCCATGCCGCTAAGCATGGGGGTGAGGTGTGGTGCGGCTTCGTAAAACCTGCGCAGAAAAGCCGCCATGGGCTCGTCTTTGGTGAGATTAAGCCCGGATTTACCTGCCATCAGAAATTTCCGCCCTACGGAAGGCTTCGCCTCGCAGATAATAACCTTTACGTTAGCGGAAGATAGAACATCCGCTACCATCAAACCGGCAGGGCCTGAGCCGATGACTACCGCGGTTGGCTTGTTGGAACTGGGGCCTGCTTCAATGTCTGCGGTTTTAGGTTCCATCAGGGTCTCGCATTAAAGGATGAATGCTGTCGGTAGCCAGGCCAAGCGCAGCACGTTCAATGCCATTAGCTGCGCGCAAGCGCACATCATCTGGCTTGTTTTGAGAGAGTTTCCACGTGCCTTGGATATCGTTTACGTCCAGCATGAATGGCACAATCTGACGCTGCATTTTAGCGTAAACTTCTTGATCCATCTTGTCGCTCGTCCAGGGTTTTTTGGGGAGCAGTTTTTCCTCTTGGTGAGCGGACAAATCCCACAAGATATCGTGCATCGCATCTGGTTCCAGCTTACGAAGCGTTCCGCGCAGATGGACCGCGACATAGTTCCAAGTTGGAACTTGATCGTCCACCTCGTACCAGTCCGGAGAGATATATGCATCCCCACCGGATACCGCGATTGTTACTGCCTTGGGTGTCTCTAACGTGCGCACAATAGGGTTGGAACGCACCAGATGCAGCTCCGCTTGCGCCCCATTTTCTCTGAGTAAAAACGGGATATGGCTGATAAGTGGGCCATGCTCGTCGCCTTGCCCGTTCACGGCCAAAACGCCAAAAGCTCGCTCACGCGCAAAGGCGATATTACGGACCGTTTCCGGCTTACGAAAGGCACGATTGGGATGCATGGAAGCCCTATAGTGTTAAGGGAGGCTGGCAACAAAACTGCACGCTTCTTCGGCCAGGCTGGTAAGCAGCGCAAGGTTATTGGGTGGCAGCGCGATCCATTCTTTCATCTCACGACTGCCCATCGTCATGCGCTTGCCTGCGCCATCGCCCTCTAACATGTCGATACGAAGGCGCGGAAGCTTCATCACCAGCACATCGCGGGTAGCGAATACAAAGCCCCTGGCCTTTTTGTCTTTGCCTTTGATCATGAGGCTGGGTGCATGCAGCATTTTGCCCGGCAGCACTTGCCCATTACCGGCGAAATGCGTCTCAAGGGCCTGCAACATCTCACCGGATTTGTCTGAAAGGCTCACGCTATTGACCAGGTGAGGAGGCGGACCCAGCCAGAATGCCACCATCAATGGTTAGCTCCGTACCGGTCATGAATGTTGCCTCATCAGAAGCAAGCAGAATGCACAGCGCTGCCACTTCCTCTGGCCTGCCAAAGCGGTGGAGTGGCGTGCCCTGCACAAGCTTTTGTTTCTTCGCTTCGGCATCCTCACCATGGCCGACCATTGTGTCCCAAATATCAGTCCAAACAGCAGCTGGGTGCACCGAGTTGCAGCGGATTTGCAGGCCTTGCTGCGCACAATAAAGCGCCACAGTCTTTGTGTGGTTGCGGATGGCCGCCTTGGAGGATGCATAGGCTGCGGCACCAGGAATGCCCACAATGCCCGAGCGTGAGGACATATTGATGATCGAGCCTTTGTTGCCATTGGCCCGCATGGCGCGAATGGCATAGCGGCAGCCAAGAAATGTCCCATCTAGGTTCACCGCGTGCACGGTGCGCCAGTCCATTAGGTGCGTGTGTTCGGGGTCGTGAGCCGCGCCCTCTTTTTCGTGGCCAGTGATACCAGCATTGTTCACCAAAACATCAATAGCGGGGTAGGCATCTTCCAGCGCCCGCCAGTCTTCTTCATCGGCCACATCCAGATGGAAGAAACGGGCGTCAATTTCTTCCGCCAGCGCCCCTCCGACCTGATTGTTAACGTCAGTGACAACAACATGTGCACCTTCAGCGGCATAGGCCCGGGCAATGGCCGCACCAATACCTTTGGCTGCGCCGGTCACGATACAGGTTTTTCCGGTCAATCGGTTCATCTGGGTGCTCCAAGCTGGGGGGTGGTGGCTTAGCCTCGCCGCTCGGCCGTCCCATCGTCAACAGTGAAATGATCGGCATTGCTACCGAGCGCTTCAAACAGGGCTGCGTCGGTGCCCGTCATGAAGGTTTGCCCGCCAAGCTCCTCGCACAGGGCATAGAGCGCCGCGCGCCGACCTGCATCCAAATGTGCGGCTATTTCATCAAGCAGCAAAATGGCAGCGCGCCCGGTTTCAGCCTTCACAAGGCGTGCTTGGGCAAGGATCAGCCCGATGAGTAGCGCTTTTTGTTCCCCAGTAGAGGCAAGCTTGGCGTCTACATCTTTGGGGCCGTGGCGCACCAAAAGGTCCACCCGGTGCGGGCCTTCCAGCGTTCGCTTGGCCGCACGGTCACGGCTCCTGCCATTGGCCAGTTGCTTGCGATAGGCATCAGCGTCGACAAACCCATCAAACCCTGCCAGATCCAGCAGTGCATGGGGAAAAGCAGAGACGGCTCCACGTGCTTCTTCCACCGCTCTTTTGATCTTGGCCAACACTTCCAGGCGGGCAGATTGCATGGCCGCACCGCTCTTGGCCATTTCCAGCTCCACCGCTTCAAACCAAACCGGATCGCTCACGCCCTCATCCAACAGTTTGTTGCGTTGGCGCATGGCGTTTTCAAAGCGTGTGGCGGTGCGGCCATGGCCAGGATGCAGCGCCATGACCATCCGGTCAAAGAACCGGCGGCGGTCGCTCGCTCCACCGGTAAAAAGACCATCCATCGCAGGAGTTAGCCACAGCATCGTGCAATGCTCTAGCAGCGCCTCACCGCCTTTGACCGGAACCTTATCAATGCGGATATCGCGACTGCTCGCCATCGGACCTGGAAGCCCCGTGCCGATGGTGATGGGGTCTTCGTCGGGTGAATAGTCAGCCGGCATAAGGTTTGCCGAAACAGCAAAGCCACCCTTGCCGCTCGCGCCTGCCATATCTGCATATTTGGCACGCCGCAGGCCCCTGCCTGGCGAGAGCAGACTTATGCCTTCTAGGATGTTGGTTTTGCCTGCACCGTTCTGGCCAGTGAAAGCCACTTGCTGACCAGAAAAACGCAAGCTGGTATTGGAGTGATTACGAAAGCCAGTAAGTGTGAGCCGCGTAATGCGCGGCCCATCAGGCATAGCCAAATCGGGTAAGGACAAATCGGGTGTCGTCAGGTCGTATAAAGACAAGTAAACCGGGCAAGCTAAACTCGCATGGGCATCAGCACGTAAAGCGTGTCTGATCCATCAGCATCCTGCACCAAGGTTGGCGCGCCAGCATCGGCCAGCAGGAAGCGGGCATTATCGGTTTCCAACTGACCGGCAATATCCATCAGGTAACGGGCGTTGAAGCCAATTTCCAGCGGGTCACCTGTATAGTCGACCATCAGCTCTTCGGTGGCCGAACCAGAATCAGGATTGGTGACGGTTAGCGTCAGGCGGCCATCGGCCATCGCCAGCTTCACCGCGCGCCCACGCTCGGATGCAACGGTTGATACGCGATCCACAGCGGCTGAAAACGCCGGGCGATCTACATCCAGCGCCTTGTCATTGGCCTGTGGGATAACGCGCGCATAGTCGGGGAACGTTCCGTCGATGAGCTTAGAGGTTAGCACCACGGCATCGATGGTGACACGAATTTTGCTTTCAGAAAGCTCAACAGAGGCCTCGCCGTCATGGCCCTCAAGTAGCTTCAAAAGCTCACCAACTGTTTTGCGCGGTACGATAATACCAGGCATCCCATCCGCACCTGAGGGAGCGCTGGTTTCTGTTTTTGCAAGCCTATGCCCATCGGTGGCCACAGCGCGTAGTTTCAGCGCGCCATCAACATCCACAGCGTGCAGGAAAATACCGTTGAGATAGTAGCGTGTTTCCTCGGTGGAAATCGCAAATTGTGTGCGCTCAATTAGGCGGCGCAAATCGCCAGAGGCGATCTGGAACACATGGCTGAACTGCCCAGCGGTAAGATCCGGAAAATCAGATTTAGGCAGAGCTTGAAGCTCAAAGCGGGCCCGCCCTGCGGCCACCAACAGCGTGGTATCAGCGCGCATATCCACTTCAACCTGCGCCCCATCAGGCAATTTGCGCACAATATCGTAGAGCATGTGCGCTGGCACAGTGGTGGCGCCGGCTTGCTCGATCATGGCGGGTAAGCTCTCGCTTGCTTCCAAGTCCAGATCTGTGGCTTTCAGGCGCAGCGCGCCATCAGAGGCATCCAGCATGACATTGGCAAGAATGGGTATGGTGTTGCGGCGTTCGACCACCCGGTGAACCCGCGCTAATGCGCGTAAGAAAGGGGTGCGATCAAGAGTGAATTTCATAGCCCAAACCCGTCATTACCAAACACAGATACAACACACCCAATCCCATTGGGTCTTCATCCAGCAGCCCTTGGGATCATCCCGACACCAGACACCACATTCTTTGGCCAAATGGGCGCGTGCACAGATGCGCCGCTTCCAAAATCAGGCCAAAGGTTGGAAGATACTATGTGTGGGCTTGGAAGCACTTTGCAAGCCGAACCGGGCGCGAGGCGCCCGGCAGGTCACAGTCTTGCACAGATGCTGAGTATTTGCTGTGCGCCAAGCGCACTGTGTGCGCTAAACGCAAGGTCAATAGCTTTAGCTTTGTGACAGGATCGCACTTTTCAATGATTCCACCGTTTTTTGCAGGCTGGCATCATTTTGCAGGTCTTTTTCAATCTTGCGCACCGCGTGCAGCACAGTTGTGTGGTCGCGTCCACCAAACCGACGTCCAATATCGGGTAGAGATCGCACGGTCATCATCTTGGCCAAATACATCGCGATTTGCCGCGGGCCAACAATTTGCTTGGTGCGGCGATGGGACAGAAGGTCGGTTTTTGTCAGGCCAAACTGAAGGGCTGTGGCGCGCTGAATGTCTTCGATTTTAACGCGCGGCGCTTCTGTGTTAGACAAAAGAAAGCTGATGCAGGACACAACGCTTTGCTCGGTGACCGGTGCATTGTTGAGGCCAATCTCTGCAATGATGCGGTTAAAGGCACCTTCAAGGTCACGGCCATTGGTGGTGATGAGGTCTGAGACCTTATCAAGCACAGCATCGCTGACATCGGCCTTGCCGCCTTCAGCCAGATAATTGGCACGGCGGCGCTCCAGAAGTGCACGGCGCACGGTGCGATCCATGGCGGCGATTTCCACCACCAGGCCCGAGGAAAGCCGCGACTGCATGCGCACATCAATGGTGTCCAGCGCTGCTGGCGGGCGATCAGCTGCCACAACCAGCGTTTTGCCAGCATCGATAAGGGTGTTGATCACATGGCAAAACTCGCCCTGCATCACCGGGCCGGAGAGAAACTGGATATCGTCGACCACAAGCACATCAATGGCAGCGAGCGCTTCTTTATATTCCACCGCAGAGCGTGCGCGCAGCGAGATAACGAAATCGCGCATGAACTGTTCAGCCGTTAGGTAAAGCGTGCGCCGGTTGGCCGCGTGCATCTCATGGGCAACAGCCTGACACAGGTGCGTTTTGCCAAGGCCAACGCCGCCGCGCACAAACAGAACCTTGCAGCCCAGCACAGAGCCTTCGCGCGCCAGTTCGCGCGCTGCACGATAGGCAAATTGGTTGCTGTCACCCACGGCAAAAGCGTTGAACGTGTAGCGATTATCAAGCGGTGTTCCATGGGTTGAGGCACCGTTGGTCGAAGGGTTAGCTGTGCTATCCCCGCGAACGGATTTTGTTGAGGATCTGCCGCCGAGGCTCGCCGACACGCCAATCTGGCCAGGTCGCGCCAACACATTTTTTGGGCTCAAAGTGGTGTCATTGCCCGCTGTCTTAGAAAGCGCCGCGCCAGCGGTGTGGTTGGTGTTGGCAGGTTGCCCGTTGGTGGTTTGCGTTTCTGAGCTAGAGCCAAATTTGGCGATGCGCCGCGCTGCATCGGTACGCACTAGGATCGCGTAGCGTTCAACGCTCTCATCCTCAATGGCCCAAAGCTCAAGCAGGCGCGGGCCAAAATTATGCTCGATCCAGTGCTTTAAGAACTTTGTGGCAACAGACAAAACCACCTGACCATCATCGCATTTTTCAAGCATCGCGCTGGAGAACCAAGAGGAATAGATATCCTCACCAAGTTCTGCGCGCAGCCGAGCTTGCACACGCTTCCAGTTCCGCTTGCCCAGCTCCATGCGCTTGCTTTCATCATTGGATGTACCAGCAGCAGCCACGGATGACGCATCACTGGGGTTGGTCGACGAGATGGTGGCAATTGGCTTGGCACTTAGTGAGGAGCCATTGGCCCGCGGGCCAAATCCTTCACTTGAGGTGCTGGCGCTCTGCGATGTCACGCCGCTTACACCTTGCGTGCGGCCAGTTTGTGTAGGGGTGGAGGCGGGAGTAGAAGGCGAAGTCATTAGGTTTAACAATCCAGGTAGCAACGCGCAGAAAGAGCCCACCGTTAATGTCGGTGCAACAGGTCTACACTGTGAATAGGAGATAAATGAGACAGGTGGGGAAGGCGCCAGGTGCTGTTGCCAAGACCCCAAATAATTTTAGAGCGCCGGAGGCACACCAAAAATGTCAGCCGGGCTCTTCTTGGACGCGGTTAAAGACCCTGACGGATGCAGAGGCGTCATACCCATTTTGTGTGTGTGCATTGCTTTGTTGTGTTCTGCAAACTTGGTGACGACGGTGCTCACCGAAGAGTGACTATAAGATGAGCAGGTGGCATTGCGTGAAGGTGTGTTGCCCGCATTATCATTGCCGCACGCGACGGCATGGCGGTGATTGCGATTGAAGCTGACCACCACGCGAGCCCGGCAAGGGCGAGCAGACGTAAGCTGGGCCCTATTGTTCTCTGGTCGTAAGATAACTCTTGCAATCATAATCCTACCCTCCTCAAAGGCCGCCGCGGCCAATATCTGTCTTGCTGTCTCAGTCGCTGCACCACTCAAGTCGCACAACACTGTCAAAGTTACGCACTGCTGCTGCAGGCCATGGAGCATCGTGATGATACCGCCGCAACCAAAACTGCCTACAATGCCTTCTAGCAAGCCGCCGCACGCCCCAGTGCGGGAATATATCTCGCCATCATCCGCTCACATTGTGCCGCCGATCAGTCTCAGGCGCCGCCACTTAATATGACAGTCTGCACCTGGTTCGGCCGCAAAGTTTAAAATGCAATTTTGATCGCATTAAACTTGCAATTACATCCGTATATTCTCGCAATAGTATACCGATCTTCAACTATGACAGTTGAAGTTAGAACAAAGCTGCGAGAGCTGCGGATAATCTTCAGCGGATGCCGTCGATGGAATGTTTTAAACCATCAGAGGCTGCGACTCGCAAGACGCAAAAAGTGACTCTTTTCGCTTGACTCATTGCCCCCTGGCCGTTCCGCGGCAGGCCTTGCGGGGGGACTTTTTGCAAACGCTTTGACTCTACAAACTTTTTCTTGTGGAAACGCGTTTGGGCACTTGGAGCCGATTGCTACAAACGCGTAATTTTTTTTATAAAAAAAGTGCTGAATCAGCCCGATATGCGTTTTTTGCAGGCAATTTGATAATTGGTCTATAAGTTAATCTTATGTTTTATAAGATTTTTTTATGAAAGACACGAAACAAGAAACCGATTGCATAATCTTTAGCTTAAATAGCCGGCTTAACAAATAAATGGCAAAAATGCTGTGATTTCAACAGAACGCACTGGCGTGAAACTTTGTATAGGCGCTGCAGCATAATGCTGATGCGGCGCAAGAAAAAGGGAGCGCTTATATAAGCGCTCCCTGATTATTTCCATAGACGATGTTAGTGGTTTTACTTGGTCTAAGTATAAGCCCCTAAGTCTACGCCTGGCCTATCGCTTTTACTTGCTTTGCAAGGCGCGAAATTTTGCGCGAAGCGGCATTCTTATGCACGATGCCGCGATTAGCAGCGCGAACGATAAGGGGCTGCGCGACCTTCAAGGCTTCTGCAGCAGCAGCCTGATCACCTGCGGCGATGGCTTCATCAACGCGGCGAATTTGGGTGCGCATTGCACTTTTACGGTCTCGATTGATCGCTGTTTTGCGCGCGATCTTGCGCACCGCCTTTTTGGCGGAAACTGTATTGGCCATACTGTCCTCGTGTTTGGCACGGTGTTGCGCTGATGTCCCGGCTGGCTCTTGCTGTCCATTGCGGGGGACGGTTGCCTGCTTGTAGGCGTCGCGTCCAGCGACCCTTAGCGCTGTTGCCAAGGGATGCGGGCAGGTACGGCTTTAGGGGTAAGAAGTCAAGTTCCCGCGGTTGGGCCATAGGCCCAGAGCCAACAAGAATGGTTTAAGCAGCTAGCGCTGCTTAAACTGAGCCGAGCGCTTTTCAATGAAGGCCTCCATGCCTTCCTTTTGATCGTCGGTGGCAAAAAGGCTCTGGAATGCACGGCGCTCAAAGCGCAGGCCTTCAGACAGTGGCACTTCAAAGGCCCTGTTCACAGCCTCTTTGGCCATCATCGTGGCAGCATGAGACATCTCACCGATCTTTTCAGCCGCTTCCATGGCGGTGTCCATCAAATCATCCACCGGCACCATGCGAGCCACCAGGCCAGCGCTGAGTGCTTCTTCAGCATCCATCATGCGGCCGGTGAGCACCAGATCCATGGCCTTGGCTTTGCCCACCGCGTGCACCAGGCGCTGTGTGCCGCCAATGCCTGGTATAATGCCCAGCGTGATCTCCGGCTGGCCAAACTTTGCCGTGTCAGCGGCTATGATGATGTCGCACATCATGGCCAGCTCGCAGCCCCCGCCCAGTGCATAGCCTGCCACAGCGGCGATGATAGGTTTGCGGGCCTTGGCAATCGCTTCGTAGCTTGCCGCATAATCCTCCACAAAGCTCTGCGGAAAGGTAAGCCCAACCATCTCTTTGATGTCGGCTCCCGCTGCAAAAGCCCGCTCGCTTCCGGTGATGACGCTGGCGCCAATGCGCGGGTCCATGTCGGCCTCGGCAAGCGCTGCTGCAATCTCACCCATCATTTGCGCGTTGAGCGCGTTAAGGGCGGATGTGCGGTTGAGCGTGATCACAAGCACATGGTCGCGCTTATCAACGAGGATGGTGTCATAGGCCATGGGAAGCTTTCTTAAGGTTCAGCGTTGGCATGCCGGGCAATAGAAGGTGGAGCGTCCGGATTGAACGATCCGTTTGACCGTCCCCTGGCACGTGAGCGTTGGGCAGGGGTCATGCTCGCGGTCATACACCCCAAAGCGATGTTGAAAATAGCCCAGCGACCCATCAGTCTGTTTGTGATCGCGCAAACTGGACCCGCCAGCCTCGATGGCTTCGCTGATCACATCGCGGATGATTTGGGTCAGTACCTCTAGCCTCTGGGTGGGCGCACCGTTTGTCTTCACCAGCGTTTGCGCTAGGCGTTTTGGTGAAATATGCGCCCGGCTCAGCGCCTCGCACACATAGATATTGCCAAGCCCTGCAATGTTCTTTTGGTCAAGCAATGCCGATTTGATGGGCGAGCGTTTGCCTGTAAACCGTTTGGCCAGGTGTTCTGAGCTCAGCGCATTGCCAAGTGGCTCTGGGCCAAGATCGGCCAGAAAGGGATGCTCATAGAGCTGGTGCGTAGGTGCAGACAGCACAAAACCAAAGCGGCGTGGATCATTGTAGATCACCTCTGCTGGGCCAGATGCCCCGCCCTCTACCTGCAACACCAGATGATCATGCGCGCCAAGGGTGGAGCGTTCATGGTGGAATTGGCCGGGAATTGAAGAAGCCAGATGAGCAAGAGGTCGTTCTGGAACAGAGCAGAGCGGCTGATCCAAAAGAGAATGAACCCTATAACTTCCGGACATGCCAAGATGCGCGATCAGCGTGGTGCCCTTATCAAGCTCGATCAGCAGATATTTCGCCCGGCGGGTGAGGGCCGTAATACGCGCGCCTTCCAGCAAGTTTTGTAGGCCATCGGGAAAGGGAAAGCGCAGATCAGGCCGCCGCACTTCAGCACCCACAATGTGCGCGCCCTCCAGCGCTGGGGCGAGGCCTCGTCGAACCGTTTCAACCTCGGGTAATTCAGGCATAGGCAATCATCACATCAACCGGTGTTTATCATGCGGCATTAAACGCAGGGTCTCGCCATAGCGCTTCGCTGCGCGCTTGGGTATGTAAGGCCAAACAAACAAGCTCAATCAACCAAGGTAAAGACCAGTCCCATGAGCGATATAGGATCAACCTTCGGGAAACGAACCGTTGAGGTGGATGAAAAGCAGCCCCTGGTGGATGATGTGTTCCACAAGGTGGCCGGCCGCTACGATCTGATGAATGATCTAATGTCCGGCTTTCTGCACCGGGCATGGAAAGACGCGATGGTGGCCAAAGTGCGTCCGCGCAAGTCTGGCGTGCCATATCGTGGCATTGATGTGGCTGGCGGCACCGGCGATATCGCTTTTCGCCTGGTCGAGGCCTCTCGCAAACACGCGCATATCGATGTGGTGGATATCAATGCTTCGATGCTGGATGTGGGCCGTGAGCGGGCGCAAAAGCGAGGCCTGGCCGATCATGTCACTTTTAATGAAGGCAATGCAGAAGAGCTTGCCCAACCTTCCGGCGTGTATGACGCCTACACCATCGCTTTTGGCATCCGCAACGTGCCGCGCATTGATAAGGCTTTAAGCGAGGCTTACCGGGTGCTGAAGCCTGGTGGTAAGTTTGCCTGCCTTGAGTTTAGCCATGTTGATGTGCCCGGCCTTGATAGTGTTTACGATGCGTTTTCATTCCACGTGATCCCCAAGCTTGGTAAGCTGGTGGGCGGAGATGAAGAGAGCTACCAATATTTGGTGGAATCGATCCGCGAGTTTCCCAACAAGGTGCGCTTTGCCAAAATGATCACCGATGCAGGCTTTGCACGCGTCGAGGCAACGCCCTATTCCGGCGGCATTGCGGTGCTGCACACAGGGATCAAGCTCTAAAACATGGTTGGCACACTCGCAGCTTTGTTCCGGCTTGCCCGCGCGGGCTTTGTGATGGCGCGCGAAGGCGTTTTCTCTGGCGTTGAGGTGGAGTTGACCCCTCCTCCTGCTCATTTACCTTTGCGCATCGCCAACATCATTGCCCGGAAAAAACAGGCATCCACGCGGGCCGATCGTATTTCGACAGCGCTGGAACGGCTCGGGCCATCCTACATTAAGCTTGGGCAGTTTTTGGCCACCCGGCCTGACCTGGTGGGCATGGCGGTCGCGCGTGATCTGGAAACGCTGCAGGACAGGCTGCCATCTATCCCGCTTGATAAAGCTAAGGCACGTATCAGCGAGGCGTTGGGCAGGCCGTGCGATGAGATTTATGAGAGCATTGAGCCTGCGCTAGCAGCAGCGTCTATTGCGCAGGTCCACAAAGCGACAATGCGCGATGATCAAACAGGAGAGTTTAAGTCGGTCGCGGTGAAGGTTCTGCGTGCAGGCGTTGCCCAGCGTTTCGCCCGCGACCTTTCCACCTTTTACATTGCAGCCCGGTTGCTAGAAAAAACCACACCCGCGTTGCGCCGCCTGCGCCCGGTGGCCGTGGTGAATACGCTGGCAGACAGCGTGCGCCTGGAGATGGATCTGCGCATGGAAGCCGCTGCGCTGGCCGAAATGGCGGAAAACACCAAGGATGATGGAGGTTTTCGGGTTCCATCGGTGGATTGGGATCATTCCAGCGCGCAGGTTATGACCATTGAATGGATTGAGGGCCGTAAGCTTTCTGACATTGAAGGCATCCGCGCCGATGGCCATGATGTTGAAAAGCTTGGCGCGCTGATCATGCAGTCTTTCTTACGCCATGCGGTGCGCGATGGGTTTTTCCATGCCGATATGCACCCGGGCAACCTGTTCCTGGAGCCTGATGGAACTCTGGTTGCTGTGGATCTTGGCATCACCGGACGGCTGGGCGAGGCTGAGCGACGATTCTTGGCCGAGATATTGTTCGGCTTCATCACCCGCAATTATCGCCGTACCGCAGAGGTGCATTTTGAGGCTGGCTATGTGCCTGCTCACCATGATGTGGACAGCTTTGCCCAGGCGTTGCGTGCCGTTGGCGAGCCTATCCATGGCCGCAACGCTTCGCAGATTTCAATGGGGCGGCTTCTCACACAGCTGTTTGAAGTAACCGAGCTGTTTGATATGCGCACACAGCCGCAGCTTATAATGTTGCAAAAAACCATGGTCGTTGTGGAAGGCGTGGCCCGTTCGCTCGACCCTGATCTTGATATCTGGAAAACCGCCGATCCGGTTGTGTCCAGTTGGATACGCTCCAATCTATCGCCCGCCCGCCAAGCTGGAGAAGCGGCCAAAGCGGTTGGCATGCTTGCGCGCCTTGCCACCGATACCCCTGATATGCTGGGCAAAATCCAGCGGATCGCCAATGCATTTGACCCCGATAACCCCAATGCACTGCTGGCGCGACCTAAATCACCGGGCTGGCTTTGGCCCGCTGTTGTTGCACTGGCTATCGTAGCGGCCAGCCTCGTGGCGATTTTGGATTGATCCCGAAGCGTCATCCTCGGGTCAAGCCGGTGGATGACGAGAGTGCAGGATGACAATTTGGTGTGCAATGGCTAAACCTGCCTCATGCTCATTGACCAAACCCTTTCCGGCCGCACAGTTCTGCTGATCATCACCGGCGGGATTGCCGCCTACAAAACACCTGATTTGGTGCGCCGGATGCGTGAGCGTGGCGCGCGGGTGCGTGTGATCATGACGAGCGGTGCACAGAGCTTCATTACACCCATGACGCTGGGCGCTGTGTCTGGTGGGCCGGTGTTTAGCGAGCTTTGGGACCGGGACGTGGAACAAGATATTGGCCATATTCGCCTCGCTCGTGAGGCGGATCTCGTTATTGTTGCGCCCGCCACAGCAGATTTCATGGCCAAGATGGCGCATGGTTTGGCCGATGATTTGGCCTCCACGGTGCTGCTTGCCACAGATGCACCGGTGCTTGTCGCCCCTGCCATGAACCCCAAGATGTGGGATCACCCGGCAACCCAGCGCAACGTGAAAACCTTGGCTGACGATGGTGTGCACTTCATTGGCCCGGAGGCCGGCGAAATGGCCGAGTCCGGTGAAAACGGCCTTGGCCGGATGGCCGAACCGATGGACATCGCGATGGCGGTGGAAGCGCACTTCGCGCCAGACCGAACGACTGGCCCGCTTGCGGGCAAACATGTGCTGATCACCGCGGGGCCGACCCATGAGCCGATTGATCCCGTGCGCTACATCGCCAACCGGTCCTCCGGCAAGCAAGGCTATGCACTGGCCAAAGCAGCCTATGAGGCTGGTGCAGAGGTTACGCTCATCTCCGGGCCAACCAGGCTGGATGCTCCCCACGGCGTGGCGCGTATCAGTGTGCAAACCGCCGAGGAAATGCTGGCTGCCACGCAGGCCGCGCTGCCCGCTGACATTGGCATTTTCGCCGCCGCCGTTGCCGACTGGCGGGTCACGGACCCAAGTGAGAGTAAAGTAAAGAAAGTGCAGGGGGAAAGTGTGCCAACGCTAAACCTCATAGAAAACCCCGACATCCTGAAAACCATCTCCACAGGCGCAAGCCGGCCAAAGCTCGTTATGGGCTTCGCCGCCGAAACATCTGATATGGAGAAGCACGGCGCGGACAAGCTAGCCCGCAAGGGCGCGGACTATATCGTTGCCAACAATGTTGCCCCGCCTGCCGGAAAGTCTTTGGGTGGTGTGATGGGCGGCGATGCCAATACCGTCACCCTTCTTACCCCGTCTGGGTCGGATCCTTGGCCCACCATGGGCAAGCATGACGTTGCCAAGAAGTTGATCGCCCAATTGGCAGCTGACCTTGATGCCTGAGGTCAAAGTGCAGCAATTGCCCCATGCGCAAGGCCTGGCGTTGCCTGATTATGAAAGTGATTTGGCTGCGGGCGCTGATTTGCGCGCAGCGATCCAGGCTGACCATGTGCTTGCCGCTGGTGCGCACGGGATGATCCCGACCGGGCTAAAGATCGCTTTGCCCGTTGGCTACGAGGCGCAGGTGCGCCCGCGTTCCGGATTGGCGGCCAAACATGCCGTAACTGTGCTCAATACTCCTGGCACAATAGATGCCGATTATCGCGGTGAAATCCACGTGATCCTCATCAACCATGGGGCTCGCCCATTCACGGTTGAGCGCGGCATGCGCATCGCTCAGATGGTGATTGCACCTGTGGTTCAAGCGAAGTTTCACCAAGCTTATAGCTTGGATGAAACCGCCCGCGGCGAAGGTGGTTTTGGCTCCACTGGTACCGTTTAGGCGCACGGGCGCATTTTCCTTCTTCTTGTTCCGTGTTTAGCAACATGAAATTCTACGCATAAGCCTTGCGCGTGCATGCTCATCCCTCGTGGGCTGGGCTTTGCGGCGGTATGTTGCGGGTAACCGTAGTTTGAGGAGATCCGCCATGAGCGTGACTGCATTGAAAACCGACCAGAAAACCACAGAAGCCAAAGCAAACCACACCCCTGGCCGTGGACGCGTATACAATTCCATCACCGACACAATTGGCGACACGCCTCTGGTGCGTTTGGACAAGCTGGCCAAGAACAGCGGCGTGGTGGCCAACATCATCGCCAAGTTGGAGTTCTTCAACCCCATTGCCTCGGTAAAGGATCGCATTGGCGTTGCCATGCTCGATAGCCTGGCTGATCAGGGCAAATTAACCGACGACACGGTTCTGGTGGAACCAACATCGGGCAACACAGGCATCGCGCTTGCCTTTGCAGCAGCGCAGCGCGGCGTGCGGCTCATTTTGGTAATGCCAGAGAGCATGTCGATAGAGCGCCGCAAAATGTTGGCGCTACTGGGCGCAGAGCTGGAACTGACCGAAGCTGCCAAAGGCATGAAAGGCGCCATTGCCCGCGCTGATGAGCTGGCCTCAAGCATTCCTGGCGCCCTTGTGCCGCAGCAATTTGAAAACCCTGCCAACCCGCAAATCCACCGTGATACGACGGCTGAAGAGATCTGGAACGATACCAAAGGCGAGATCGATATTTTCGTCTCCGGTATTGGCACCGGCGGCACCATCACCGGTGTATCTGAAGTGCTCAAAAGCCGATTGCCGGGCCTGCATGTGGTGGCGGTTGAGCCAACCGATTCACCAGTTCTCTCTGGCGGCAACCCTGGGCCACATAAAATTCAGGGCATTGGCGCAGGCTTCGTGCCCGGCGTGCTCAACACCGATGTTTATGATGAGGTGGCCACCGTCTCCAATGATGAAGCGATGGAAACCGCGCGTCTGGTTGCCCGACTTGAAGGTGTGCCGATTGGCATTTCATCTGGTGCGGCGTTGGTCGCAGCCATCCGCCAAGGCCAGAAGCCAGAAAATGCTGGCAAAAACATTGTGGTTATTATCCCAAGCTTCGCCGAGCGTTATCTTTCCACCGCGCTGTTTGATGGGCTGGGGTAAAACGTCTTCCCATCTGAAGCAATTCACCACCCGCGCTCTGGAAACGGAGCGCGGGTTTTGTATGGTGGCCCCACCTTGTAATGAGGTGCAGCCTGGCAAACAGGTGCAGGCCAGCGAGGGGTAGCCGGTGAGCAAAACAGTCAGTTTGATTTTGGGCAGCGGTGGCGCGCGCGGCCTTGCCCATATCGGTGTCATTCGTGAGCTGGAAGAGCGCGACATCACCATTCATGCCGTTGTTGGGTGCTCCATAGGCGCGCTCATTGGTGGGGCCTACTGCGCCGGCAAGCTGGACACCTTGGAAGAATGGGTGACCAACCTAAGCGAATGGGATGTGCTGCGGTTCATGGATCTGTCGCTGGACCTTGGCAATGGTCTGGTGAAGGGTGATCTTATCATGGAAAAGCTGCGTGCGCTGCTTGGCGACTGTCAGATCGAAGAGCTCGACATTCCGTTCACCGCCGTTGCGACCGATGTGGTGGCCAAGAAAGAGGTCTGGCTGTCGCAAGGTGATTTATTTGATGCCATGCGTGCCTCCATGGCTGTGCCCGGTGTGTTCACCGCGAAGGTTATCAAGGGGCGCACGCTGGTGGACGGTGGGTTGCTCAACCCGTTGCCCAACGCACCAGCGACCTCAAACGATACCGACCTCACGCTTGCCGTTAATCTCAATGGTCGTGAGGTGAACGCCCCGCTTGGGCCCAATGCACCGGTGGAGGAAGAAGGCCCGGCCAATGAATACCGCACGGCGATTGATGGGTTCATGGCGCAGGCACGCTCTGTTCTGGGTTTGGAAGAAAAAGAGCCCGTCAAAAAGGTCAATGAGCTCACCCTCACCGGCGTGATGCTGTCCACCTTTGACACGATGCAGGCCTGTATTGGCCGTTACCGGCTGGCCTCCTATCCTCCCGACATCTTGATCGATATCCCGCACAACATTTGCGAGAACCATGAGTTCCACCAAGCCAGCGCGCTGATCCAGGCTGGGCGACATTGGGCCAAGCAAGCGCTTGATAGTCAGGATCCGCAATTCTGAACGGTGGGTTTTTACGCCTCAGCTTGATATCTTGGTAAGGAATATAAAGACATCTTTATATCTGCATTGCATCCAATGAAGCTTGGTGGTACACGCCTTGCCAGGCGGTCCGGTATGCGGGCCATATCTTCCTCATATCTTCAGGATCACCATGACCGATTACATCGTCAAAGACATAAACTTGGCCGATTGGGGCCGCACTGAACTCGACATTGCCGAAACCGAAATGCCGGGCCTGATGGCTTGCCGCGAAGAGTATGCAGAAGCGCAGCCGCTTAAGGGCGCGCGCATTGCAGGTTCACTCCACATGACGATCCAGACGGCGGTGCTGATCGAAACCCTCGTTGCGCTGGGCGCAGAAGTGCGCTGGGCATCGTGCAACATTTTCTCCACGCAGGACCATGCAGCGGCTGCCATCGCTGCCAAAGGCATCCCCGTTTTTGCCACCAAAGGCGAAACGCTGGAAGAATATTGGGATTATGCCGACCGCATCCTCGACTGGGGCAATGGCGAAACGGCCAACATGATCCTCGATGATGGCGGCGATGCCACCATGCTGGTGATCTTGGGCTCAAAAGCAGAAACTGATCCGTCGGTACTCGACAATCCGCAGAGCGAAGAAGAAGAGTATTTCTTCGCGCAGATTAAAAAGCGGTTGGCGCGCGAGCCTGGCTTCTACTCCAAGTGCAAAGCCAACATTGAGGGCGTGTCTGAAGAGACGACCACTGGCGTGATGCGCCTCTATCAGCTGCAGGAAAAAGGCGAGCTGCCTTTCCCTGCCATCAACGTGAACGACTCGGTCACCAAATCCAAGTTCGACAACAAATATGGCTGTCGTGAAAGCTTGGTGGATGCGATCCGTCGCGGCACCGATGTGATGCTGGCTGGTAAAGTTGCAATCGTGTGCGGTTATGGCGATGTGGGCAAAGGCTCAGCCCAGTCGCTCGCTGGCGCTGGTGCCCGCGTGCTTGTTACCGAAGTGGATCCTATCTGCGCCCTTCAGGCAGCCATGGACGGCTTTGAAGTGGTGACAATGGAAGATGCCGCCCCGCGCGCTGATGTTGTGGTAACAGCCACCGGCAACAAAGACGTGCTGACGGTCGACCATATGCGTGCGCTCAAAGACATGGCGATTGTCTGCAACATTGGCCACTTCGACAATGAAATTCAGGTTGCTGGCCTCAAAAACTTCAAATGGAAGAACGTGAAGCCGCAGGTTGATCTCATCGAGTTCCCTGATGCGTCCCGCATGATCCTGCTCTCTGAAGGTCGTTTGGTGAACCTTGGCAACGCCACTGGCCACCCATCGTTCGTGATGTCGGCAAGCTTTGCCAACCAGACGCTGGCACAGATCGAGCTTTGGACCCGTGGCGACCAGTACAAGAACGAAGTCTATGTGCTGCCCAAGCATTTGGATGAAAAGGTTGCTATGCTGCACCTGGCCAAGCTGAACGCGGAGCTAACAACGCTTTCCGATGAGCAGGCCGACTATATTGGCGTCAGCCCAAAAGGCCCGTTCAAAGGCGAGGCATACCGCTACTAACGCTGCAAGCGAAAGATACCAGAGCGGCAATGCGGCTCGACTTATCAACAGAAGCAAGAATCCGTCGTCACTTTGTGGCGGCGGATTTTTCATGTTTGCGCTTTGTTCACTCCCCATGCGAGTCCGCATAGCTGTACGTTGTGAATGATTCGACGGTGGCGACGTTCGAATTGTTGGGCACGTGGGCGGAGAATTTGAGCGGATATGGCAGGCAAACCAACCAGCATAGCGAGCAAGGCAAGTGCAGTGTTAGGCGCTGGCACGGCTCTTTGTGCTTTGCTGACCGTTAACCCCGCGCTTGGCCAGGGCGCGCAGTCGGGTCTTGCCATCGACCCCATGAGCAACCCAATCAGCAATCCTATGAGCGCGCCAATGATAGCTGTTGGGGGCGCCACGCTTATCGGGCTGACGCTATTTGTAGGTGGACTCTTGGCAGCAACCTATGCCCGGCTGCGCCGTCAGCGCGCCCGCGCAGCGCAGGCAGAAGACGCACTCGAGCGTTTGCGCGGCCAAAGCGATGTTGCCCAAAGCTTGGTTGAAACCTCTGGCGATGGCTTGTTGATGCTCACCAGCAAGGGGCGACCCATTGTGCTGCATTGCCCTGCCGAGCAGTCGGCCATGCCGCACGTGGCTGATGATTTGCCCCATTTTGATCGCTGGGTAGAGGCTGATGATGCAGCCGAGCTTGCGCTTGCGCTGGACCATTTAAAAACCAGTGGCAAACGCTTTGATATTGATGTGCGCACCAAGGGTGGCACGCTGATCAATGTTTATGGGCGGCCCATTGGTGCGCGGCTGATTGTGCGCCTACGCGATCTTTCCAGGCTTCAGCGCGATTTTGCTGACGCCCTGCACCTAAGCGCCAACCTAGAAACTGAAAGCCAGCACCTGAAGCAATTGCTCAATGCGGTGGATTTCCCCGTTTGGACGGCAGACGCAGGCGGGCTGGTTTCCTGGTCCAATGATGCGTTTAAGCAACGCGGTATGACGTCCGAGGGTAGCGGCATTGTTACCGCGCGTTCGGTGGTTGGCAGCAAAGCCCAATGGGCCGATATCGATGCAACCCATGCGCAGGGCGAGCGCTTAGCCAGCTGCCTACCCGATAAATATGGGCCAACAACAGACGAGGCTACTTCATCAGCTGACCGGTTGGTGCATTTGGCAACCGTCGCAAAATCTGGCGCAACGCTTACCGCTGGTTATGCCCTGCCGGTTAGTGATGAAGCCCGTTTTGAGCAGGCCCTGGAAGAGGTGCACGCAGTTCAAGACCGGATGCTGAACGCGCTTAATACGGCTGTTTGCGTGTTCAATGCCGAGCGTCATGTTACCTTCTACAATGCAGCCTTTGCCGATTTGTTTGGGTTTCAGCGGCGTGTGTTGGATGAGCGCCCTCACGAATCCACCGTGCTCACCTATCTCAAATCCACGCGCCAAATGCCCGAAAGTGGCAACCACCGCGGCTGGCGTGAGTTGTTCACGTCTGCCTACACGGCCAAAATGCCGCAAACTGATGACTGGGAGCTGCATGATGGCAGGTTCTTGCGGGTCATTACCGCACCCAATGCAGATGGCGGTGCAATCTGGCTGTTTGAAAACGAAACCGAGAAGGTGGAACTGAAGTCACGCTTCACTGCGCTTACGCAGGTGCGCGCGGCAACGCTTGATGCTCTGCGTGAGGGTGTGGCCGTATTTGGCTCCAATGGCCGGTTGCAGTTGGTCAATCCAGCCTTTGGCGAGCTGTGGCAGCTTGCGCCAGACGAGGTGAAAATTGGCGCGCATGTGAAAGACATTACTGGACCTATTCGTGATTTGGCGCGTGATCGCCGGGTTATCGATCAATTGGTGGGCTTGGTAGGCTCGCTTGGCCAGCGCCGCGAAGGCTTCATAAGCCGCCTTAACCTCACCGATGAACGTGTGGTGGATTTGGTGGCAACGCCGCTGCCAGGTGGTGCAACCATGCTTACCGCCAATGATGTGACAGCCTCAGTGGCCATTGAAGACACGCTGCGCGAAAGCAACGCGGCACTGGAAGAAGCAGCGCGCATCAAAACCACCTTTATCAAACACGTATCCTACGAGCTGCGTTCCCCGCTCACCTCCATTATCGGCTTTGCTCAATTGTTAGATGATGATGAGACAGGCCCGCTGAATGAGCGCCAGAGCGACTATCTGAACTTTGTGCTTTCCTCCACCCAGTCGCTGGTTGCGCTGGTGGATTCCATTTTGGATCTTGCCACTGTTGATGCTGGTATCCTGGCACTGTCGCTGGATACCATTGCGCCAGAGCGCTTGCTCAATGACGCTGAACAAGGCCTGCATGATCGCCTGATGGATGCAGACATCACGATTGAACGGGCGCTTGATCCGGCGGTGCCAACGCTCATCGTTGATGAAACGCGCATGCGGCAGGTGCTTTACAATCTGCTATCCAATGCCGTTGCCTCCTCCCGCGCTGGCGACGCAGTGCGTGTGCGTACCCGGTTGATTCATGACCGTGTGGAAGTGCGTGTGGTGGATGGTGGTCGTGGCATGAGTGCTGCGCAAGCCAAAGCTGCCTTTGAACCCTTTGAAACTGGCCAAAATTCTGTCGGTACCGGCGCCGGGCTTGGGCTCACACTGTCGCGCGCCTTGGTGGAGTTGCATGGGGGAACCATGCAGTTATGGTCCCGCGAAGGGCTTGGCACAGTGGTGCGTTGCACGCTGCCGCTCGATCCAGAAGCAACAGCGCCGCTCAATCAAGCCGCTGAATAGGGCGCTATGGTGAAGTCGTTCACGCTTGTTGGCGAAGCCGCAACGCAGGTGCTTGCCAACGATATCGCCATGGTGGCGGCGCCTTGCTGGACAATCCGTCTGGAAGGCGATCTTGGCGCTGGCAAAACCACATTTGCACGGGCCTTTATTCGCGCCTTGGCCAAGGATGATGGGTGTGAAGTTCCCTCACCAACCTACACCTTGGTGCAGCGCTATGATGAGGCGCAGCCGCCCGTTTTGCACGCTGATCTGTACCGCTTAGGCGATCCATCAGAGATAGTGGAGCTGGGCCTAGACGATGCTGACGATCCTGCCATCAGGCTGATTGAGTGGCCAGGCAATGCAGGCGAGGGCGCTTTCCCAGGCGCGCTAACGCTGTCGCTCACCGCCGATGGTGAAGAGGCCAGAACCGTTCATCTCACCGGGCCAGATGAGATGGTGGCGCGCATAGAGCGCACGCTGGCCATTCGCACCTTGCTGGAAAGCGCTGGATATAGTGACGCCACCCGCCAACGCCTGCTGGGCGATGCATCTACGCGCCGCTATGAGCGTTTGGTCGATCAGCCGTTGATTATTATGGACGCAGCGCGCCAGCCTGATGGGCCAATTGTGCGCGATGGCAAACCCTACAGCCAATTGGTGCATTTGGCCGAAAGCGTGCACGCTTTTTCAGCGGTGGGTGAAGCATTGCGAGAGCGGGGCTTTGGTGCGCCAGCCATTCACGCAGCTGATCTGGATGATGGGCTTTTGCTGATCGAGGATATGGGCACAGAGACCATCTTAGATGTTCAAGGTGCACCTGATGCTGATCGCTATCGTGCCTCTGTCGAGCTTCTTGCTGCCCTGCATAAGGCTGACTGGCCCGCTGATCTTCCCATCTCCGGCAGCGCTTCAGATGGTAGCACACATCATCTGCATTGCTATGACAGCGATGTGTTCATGACCGAGATCGCGCTTTGCCCAGACTGGTATGTTGCCCATCGCGGTGTTGAGTTGTCTGCTTTTGATCGAGACGGCTTTTTTGCCGCTTGGGCTAAGGTGCTTGTCCCGCTGGATGAAGAGTCGCCGACCCTTACCTTGCGCGATTATCATTCCCCCAACATCATATGGCAGCCGGGCAAAGTCGGAGCAGCTCGACTTGGGTTGATCGATCATCAAGATGCAATGCGTGGGCCGCCAGCTTATGATATTGCCTCGCTGGTGCAGGATGCGCGGGTGACCATACCCATCACATTACAACAAGATTTACTGGAAGCTTACATCGCCGCATCGGGCGTTGATGATGCTTGGCTGCGCGCCCGCTTCACCGTGATGGCAGCGCAGCGTAACACCAAGATCTTGGGCATTTTTGCTCGCCTCAATGCCCGTGACGGCAAGCCTGGTTATTTGAAACATTTGCCACGTGTGGAGGGGTATATGCGCCAGCTCTTGCAGCATTCTGTGCTGGCGCAGTTGAAGCCCTATTATGATCAACTGCTGCCGGAGGATGTCTAATGCACCACGTTATGGTGCTTGCCGCCGGGCTCGGCACGCGTATGCGACCGATCACCAACACACTGCCGAAGCCATTGGTTAAGGTGGCAGGCACTACCATGCTCGACCGTGTGCTGGACACCTTTGCAGAGGCTGGCACGACAAGGGCCGTGGTCAACACGCACCACCTGCCCGCTCAGATCGAGGCCCATTGCGCAGCTCGATCCGGGTCGCCTTCCATCACCATCTCGCCAGAAGTGGATGAACGCCTGGAAACCGGCGGCGGCGTGGCCCGCGCGCTACCGCATCTGGGGCAGACTTTCTTTACCACCAACGCTGATAGCTTTTGGGTGGGTGATGATGCAGCACTTGGCGCAATGGCGGCAGCTTTTGAACCCGCGCGTATGGATATGCTGTTGCTGCTTGCACCGCGCGACAAGAGCGTTGGCCTTGAGGGTCATCCCGGTGATTTCTCGTGCGATGAAGCAGGCCTTCTTGCCAGGCGCAGCAAGGCCCCTGTGCCCTACAATTACACTGGCACTGCGTTGACGAGCGCTGCGATCTTTACCGACCTACCCACAGGCGCGTTCTCGCTCAATGTGCTGTTTGATCGGGCCATCGCAACTGGCCGTCTTTATGGCCATGTGCTTGACGGTTTGTGGCTTACCGTTGGCACACCGCAAGCCATTGGCCAGGCAGAAACAGCGCTGAAACAGGCTGGACACGATTAGCCGCCTCGCGCCACATGCAACCATGAACCTTTTCACCATCGGCCCGCACAGCCCCTTTTTGCCGACGCTGGCGCAAAGCTGGCTGGATGGCACGCTGAATGTCGGCCCCACCGATGATCCGCTGGCGCGCATAGATACCACTTTTTATCTGCCTACGCGCCGCGCTGCGCGCGCTTTCGCTGATGCGCTCACCGACAGGCTTGGCGGAGCAACCCTGCTGCCCACCATTCGCACGCTGGCCGATGCTGATGATGATGAGTTCTTGCTACCGGAAGCGTTTGACCCGCAGCAAATGCAAGTTTTACCCGAGGCGCTTGAGCCGCCTAATCTTGCCGCCATGCCAGGTCTGAGGCGCCGGCTTATCCTCACGCGCCTTATCGGCGCAGCGGGGAGTGCCATGGCCAAGGCCATGGTTGCCAGCAACGTTGCCGATCAGCCGATCTTCCCCCAATCGATTGGCGAGAGCGCGCATCTGGCCAAAGCCTTGGCAGACCTGATTGATCAGGTGGCGACGGAGGAAACGGATTGGAGCGCGCTCTATGAGCTGGTGCCTGATGATCATGCCGCCTATTGGCAGCTCACGCTCACACTGCTGACGTTGGTGACGCAAAACTGGCCTGCGATTCTTGCTGAGGAAGACCTGGTGGAGCCTGCCACGCGCCGCCGCCTACTGCTGGATGCGCGCACTGCCCGCATCATGGCCGGACAGCACGCAGGGCCCATAATTGCCGCCGGCTCCACCGGGTCTATCCCAGCTACAGCGCGCCTTCTTTCAGCCATTGCACAGGCGCGCCAGGGCGCTGTGGTACTGCCCGGGCTGGATCTTACAATGGACAGCGATGCCTTTGCCCAGCTTGGCGATGATACGCCGCAAAGCGCAAGCCACCCGCAACATGGCCTCTCCAATTTGCTGAACGCCATGCAAGCCACGCGCGAAGATGTAACCGAGCTTAATCCCGCCATAAGCGAGCGCCAACAGCTGGTGTCTGCTGCGCTTTTGCCCGCACAAGCCACGCAAAACTGGCCGGGTCTTCGACCCACACTTACCTCAGCCTTTGATGATGTGGCGCTGCTTGAGGCTGCAAGCGAGGGCGAGGAAAGCCTGGCTATCGCCATGACGATGAAGGCATCGATCGCTAGCAATCAAACGGTGGCGTTGGTGACGCCAGATCGCAACCTTGCCCGCCGGGTTCAGCTGGATTTGCAGCGGTTTGATCTGACCAGCGATGACAGTGCTGGCACGCCCTTACGCGAAACGCCCGTCGCCCGGCTCATGCTGCTTGCTAGCGATGTCCATCGTTCTGGCTTTGCCGCGATACCGCTGCTTGCACTGCTTAAGCATCCCCTGTGCGCCCTTGGCCAGCCACCTGCCACCACCCGCCACCAGGCTCGGTTGCTTGAGCGTCTGGCCCTGCGCGGCATTGCTCTGGCTCCCGGATTGGACGCACTGCGCGCAGTCATCCATCTGCGGGCAGGTGAGCGCGATGATCCATCGGTACGCCAGCCGGCCTTGCGCAAAAAACTTGGGTCTGATGACGATACCCAGGCGATAGCCTTGATCGAAAAGCTCACCGCTGCCTTTGACTCACTCACCAATCTGACTTCCGAAGTCTCCTTCACCCACTACACCGAGGCGCTTTTCACCACATGTGAAGCCCTTGCAGACATGGGCCAGGTGGGTGCGCCCAATCCGTTTTACGCAGGTAATGATGGTGAAGCGCTGGCAACTTTGCGGGGTGAGCTGCGCCAGGCCGATAGCGTGGGGCTCACCACTCCGGTGGTCGAAGCACCAGATTTGCTGGAAGCTTTGCTGGCCGAAGGTGTGGTGCGACCAGAGCGCCCCAGTGACCCGCGCATCAACATTTGGGGGCCGTTGGAAGCGCGTCTGCAAACGGTTGATCACATCATTTTGGGCGGGCTAAACGAAAAAGCTTGGCCCAATCTACCACCCTCCAGCCCTTTCTTATCCCGCGCGATGATGGCGGGCCTTGGCCTTGCAACGCCGGAGCGTCGGATTGGCCTTTCTGCCCATGATGTGGAGCAGGCGCTGGGGATGGCGCGCATTACGCTCACCCGATCCAAAAAAGTTGATGGCACCCCCACCGTACGCTCGCGTTGGCTGCAACGCTTGCTGGCTTTTTTACCCGCTGAAAGCGGCAAGGCTATGCAGGCGCGGGTAGCCCCAACCCTGGCCCTGGCTGCAAACTGGGATAGCCCGGCCAAAGTGACCCCGCGCCCACGCCCAGAGCCGCGCCCGGAAAATCCACCGCGTGCGCTTTCGATCACCGAGGTCGAAACGCTGATCCGCGACCCCTACACCGTTTATGTGCGCCGCGTCTTGAAGCTGGAAGAAGCCCCAGGCCTTGGTCTGCCACCAGGACCCAGCGAACGTGGCACATTGTTCCATGCGCTGTTTGAACATATGGCCCCGCATCTGGATGCCCTGCCGCCAGAAAACTGGCCCCAAGCCATGAGCAGGGAGGCTGATAAGCTGTTGACCCAGCTTGGTCCCTTCCCCGATATCCAGGCGCTTTGGGCAAGGCGGATCGAGCGGGTGCAAGCGCCCTATCTGGCGACCGAGCACGACTGGCAGCAGGGCCTTGAGCAGCGCTTGCCAGAAGTGCGCGGCCGCCTCGCGCTTGATGTGGCTGGGCACGCGTGCACGCTCACTGGGCGGGCTGACCGCATTGATCGTTATCGTGACGGCACTGCCAGTATTTTGGACTTCAAAACAGGCAATCCACCCAGCAAGAACCAGGTGGCGACGTTTGCTGCGCAGCTGCCCTTATCGGTGGCAATGCTGGCTGAGGGCGCGTTTGAAGGGTTGTCTTCCACGCCTGCCCGCGCTGCGCGGTATGTGCAGGCGGGTGGCAACCGCACCCCGTTCAAAGTTACCTCCTTTGAGGAGGCTGGCGAGCTGATCGAATTGGCCAGCAATGCCCGCGCCCAACTTGTCGCCCTCTGGGCAATCTTCCTGATGGGAGCGCCTTTCTTGCCACTTGTGCGGCCAGAGCGGGCGCAAGACCAAGGCCCGTTTCACCATCTTGCACGGGTGAAAGAATGGCGCGCCGCCGATGATGGCGAGGACGGCGCATGAGCGAGCAACTGACGGAGAAGAAATCTATTCCGGCCGCCACGCAGGCGGCTCAAAGCACAGCCACCAATCCACGGGGATCCGCTTGGGTGAGCGCCAATGCAGGCTCGGGAAAAACCTTTGTACTTGCTCGCCGGGTGCTGCGCTTGCTGCTGGATGGGCAGGAGCCCTCCAGCTTGCTGTGCCTTACCTTTACCAAAGCCGCAGCAGCGGAAATGGCCTCGCGCGTGTTTGATGAGCTGGCGCTTTGGACCCGCTTGCCAGATGGCGCATTGGCCGATGTTCTTACCGACCTACAGGGCCGTGCTCGTGCGCAAGATATAGCCTATGCCCGCGGCCTTTTTGCCCGCGCTTTGGAAACGCCAGGCGGGCTTAAAATTCAAACGATCCATGCGTTTTGTGAAAGCTTGCTGCATCAATTCCCTTTTGAGGCGAATATCGCAGCGTCTTTCCGTGTGCTGGATGATCGTGATGCCGATGCCCTGATGCAAGGTGCACGCGCGCAGGTGATTGCTCAGGCTGCAAAGGGAGGTGATGGGGCTCTTTCGCAAGCCTTTGAAGGTCTGCTTGCACGGTTTGCCGACACCAGTCTCAGCGATCATCTGGATGCTATTCTCAAAGCCCGCCACGCGCTGATCAGCAGTTTTGATGCTGCCGGTGCTGAAGGGTTTGAGGCGCGACTTGCACATCTCTTGGCGCTGCACGCTGATGCCCTGGGGTTGGCACCCAGCGATATGGCCTCGGCTCGTACGGCACTGGCTGACCCGATCAAATCCTCGCCCACTCTTACATTGGCGCGGTTGGAGGCTTTGCTGGAAACTGCCCGCGATGTTGGCACCGCGCGTGATGCACAGCGCGCTGAGGTCTTGCTTCGGGCCTGGAAAACCGGCGATCCGCAACAGGGTTCGGCCCTTTGGGATGAGGCGTTCCTTACGGGCGCAGGTAAGCCCCGCGCGGTGGAGGGTAGTTATTTTGCAGGCAAAGTGCGGGCCGAGTTCCCTGATGTGGGCCTTTGGCTGAAAGCTGAGCAGGATCGCGTTCTGGCGCTAAAAGCCCATGTTGATTTTGCAAACTTGATGCGTTTGGCTTTAGCTGTTCTGGACCAATTTGAAGCGCTGAAGGCCCGGCGCGGTGCGCTGGATTTTGGCGATCTCATCGCCCGCACAGCCGCGCTTCTCACCCGGTCCCAAGCGCAAGCTTGGGTGCGCTATAAAATCGATCAGCGCATTGATCATGTGTTGGTGGATGAGGCACAGGACACCTCCGCAGCGCAATGGCAGATCATTGCCGCGTTGAGCGATGATTTCTTTGATGGGCAGGCTGTGCGGGAAAAAACCACACCCACCTTCTTTGCTGTGGGTGATGATAAGCAATCGATCTACTCGTTTCAGGGGGCTGATCCCCGCCATTTCCATGGCACCCGGCGCGCACTGGAAACCAAGGCCGCGCGCGGCAATGCTGACTTTGCAAGCCATGTTTCGCTGCTGCTCTCTTTCCGCTCCACGCCCGATGTGCTGCGCGCGGTGGACAAGGTGTTTGGGCGGATCGAGGCGCTAGAGGGCGTGACGCTGGACGATGGTTTGGTGCATGAGCCCTACCGTAGCGATGCTGGCCAGGTGGAGCTTTGGCCCATCATTCGCGGCAGCAAGCCCGATGAGCCTGAAGACTGGACGGCACCGGTGGATGCGCTGCCCGCGCCGCATATTCAACTGGCAGACGCCATTGCCGAGCGTATCGCAGGGCTTGTCCGGGCGGGTCAAAACCCAGGTGATGTGCTCATTTTGCTGCGCACGCGCGGCGCGATGGCAGATGCCATAAACCGCAAACTCAAAGACCGCTCCGTCGCAGTTGCCGGTACGGATCGCCTACTGCTTACCGAGCATATTGCGGTGGAAGATATGATGGCGCTGATGCAGGTGGTGTTGCTGCCAGAAGATGATTTGGCGCTCGCCACATTGCTAACTTCGCCGCTCATTGGCCTGTCGGATGAACGGCTGGAAAAGCTTGCGGTGGATCGGCCTGGCCACCTGATTGAAGCGCTGAACGCACCCACCAATGATCCGGTGCTTCGCCAGGCAGCGCTTGATGTGCGCCACTGGCGCGCAATGGCGGATTACGCCTCACCCTTTACATTTCTTGCCACGGTGCTTGGCCGTGATGGTGGGCGCAAGCGCATGCTGGCCCGGCTGGGAGAAGATGCGCGCGATCCGCTGGATGAACTTTTGCGCTTGGCAAGGTCAGAGGAAACCCGCCCTGGCTCTGGGTTGGCCAGCCTGGAAGCGTTCCTGGATACGCTGCGCCGGATTAAGCTCGACATCAAACGCGACATGGAAGCGCGCGCCGACAAGGTGCGGATCATGACCGTGCATGGCTCCAAGGGATTGGAAGCTAAAACTGTGTTTTTGGTCGATACGTGCCGTCTGCCGCGCGCGCCCTCTGGTGTGGTAGAAACTGTTGAAAATGAAGGCTCTAGCGCTGCATTGCCGCCGCTTGTTCTGCTTGCTGGTGATACCCATGCGCCCGCCTATGAGGCGATCAAAGCCACCGGTAAACAGCGCCAAATGGAGGAATATCGTCGCCTGCTCTATGTGGCGATGACGCGCGCGCGCGATCAATTGATTGTAACGGGCCACATGCCTGGCGACAAAAAGGTGCCGCCAGGTTGTTGGTACGATTTGATCGACAAAGCTTTGGGTGAAGACGCCCGCGATGTGGGCGATCTGGCTGGCTTGCCAGAGGGTGCGCCGGTGCGTGTTTGGAAATCCTCGCCATGGGATCAAGCTTCTGAAATTAAACAAAAAAATCAACAAAAAACTGTGTCAGAGCCTGACTTTGCAACACTGAAAGCTCTGCTTGAAACCCCCACCGATACGCCTGCTATGCCAGCGCCCTTGCGCCCATCAAAAGCGCGCAGCGACAGCATATTGCAGGGGCAAGCGTGGCAGGAGGCCGCGCAAGCTGAGCGCCACGCCCGCACGGTGGAGAACCTGGCTGAGCCTGACCCCTCGCAGGCCTTGCTGTTTGGCACGCTGGTGCACCGGATATTGGAAGCACCGCGCCTACCATCGCTGGAGGAAACATCAAGCCTTGCCAATGCCTTACAGGATAACCTGACCGAAGGATTGATCAAACCGGCGCACGCACAAGCAGCCAGCGTTCATGCCATGGATGAGGCTGCAACTCTGTTTGGTCCCACCGCCAGGGCCGAGGTGCCAATCCGTGGTTTTGTGATCGATGCAAACGGTGCCAGCAGGCCCGTCACGGGTTCCATTGATCGGCTGGTCATGGGGCCTGATGAGGTCTGGGCCATCGACTTTAAAACCAACGCCAATGTGCCAGACTTTGCCCAATTGAGCGCAGTTGTTCCGGACTATTTGGCCCAAATGGCGCTTTACGGTCGGCTTTTGTCGGGTTTATGTCCGACACATACGGTCAAAGTCGGGTTGCTTTGGTCCGGAATTGCACGACTTGATTGGCTGCGCGAAGACGATCTGGACGATGCGCTGCGTGATCTGGGGATCGCTAAAGCGTGATGGGAAGTTTGGTTGACGGCGGCATCGCGCATTCCTACTTTCGGATCACGAACACACTATGATTCCGCTGGCGAGCATTCTTGCCCCGGCGACCAACTGGAGAATTCCTCATGGCAACTGCCGCTGTTACCGATGCAACCTTCGAAAGCGAAGTGCTGCAATCTGATGTTCCTGTGATTGTCGATTTTTGGGCCGAATGGTGTGGCCCGTGCAAGATGATCGCGCCGCACCTGGAAGCCATTGCAGAAGAAATGGGTGATAAGGTCAAAATCGTTAAAATGGACGTGGATTCCAATGCCCAGGTGCCACAGTCGCTGCGCATCATGTCGATGCCGACACTGGTGGCCTTTAAAGATGGTCAGCCGGTTGCCCAAAAGGTGGGCGCTGGTTCGAAAACTGACCTTTCTAGCTGGATTTCAAGCGCAATTTAGCGCCAGCTGAACGCAAAACATGATCAACATGAACGCCGCCTGAGGCCATCTTCAGGCGGCGCTTTGTTTTGCGCACTGTGTAAGTGACCGCGCGGTAACGACAATTTCGATGTGTCTGCGCGCGCAGTAACGAAGCGCTAACGCAATCAGCATTCGGTTTGCGCAATTGGTAAGATTTTAGAAGCTTTTAGGTTCAATGGGGGCACGAGAAACCGTGCAATCATCAAGGCACCGAAGGGCACTTTGCCATGAAACCGATACGTTCCTTCCTGGAATCCTCTACCGCAATCACCCAGAACAGCTGGGCAGGCCTGAAAAATCGTTGGAAAGCGTTCAGTGCCGAGAAATCTGGGTCCGTGGCCATCATGTTTGGCTTGGTCATGGTGCCTGTTCTTGGCTTGGCAGGTGCCTCGCTGGATTATTCACGCGCCTCGCAAGATCGCTCCCAAACGCTCAACGCAGCCGATAGTGCCGCACTTGCTGGTGTGCGGTCTTTGCGCGGAACAGATGCGCAAGTTGAGCAAACAATCCGCGATTATCTGGATGCGAACTTGCCCGCCCATCTGGTTGGCATTCCATTCAACTATTCCATCAACGCTGACCGCACGTCGGTACTTGTTGAAGTGACCGGTCGTACCGATACGACGATCATGAACATTCTTGGTGTTCAGTATGTGGATTGGTCGGTGACATCAGAAGCGGCCAACAATTCCATCTTTACCGAGATTGCCTTGGTGCTGGACGTCACCGGTTCCATGCGCACGCATATGCCCGCTTTGCGCGAAGCCGCCGGTGATTTCGTCGATATCATTTTTGATGGCCGAAATACCATGAACGATGCCCGCATCGCCTTGGTGCCCTACCGTTATACCGTAAACATTGGCAACGGCCCCACACAAATGGCGTGGATGGACACGCTTGGCCAAGCCACATTCCATGGCGTGAATTTTGAAGGTGTGGAGATGTCCGATGAACGGTGCTTGCCACCGCCTCCTCCCCCTCCTCCGCCGGGGCCACCACCACCACCACCACCACCACCGGGGCCGCCACCGCCGCCGCCGCCGCCGCCGCCGCCGCCCCCTCCACCAGGGCCACCACCACCGCCACCGCCGCCACCGCCGCCGCCGCCACCTCCGCCGCCACCTCCGCCACCGCCACCTCCTGGTGGCTCGGATTGGGGTGCGATCGATGGTGAGGTTCTCGATGGCACGGATTTCTATGGCCTTTACACTGAAACGAGCGCCTATGAGGTGGCCGCTGACAGTGTGATGATGGACATGGTGATCGACCGTAGCTTAAGCGTGCTAGGTGCCGTGGCAGATGCCATCGGACCATCGCAGGCGCACGCCACGGGTGTCTGGCCATACGGTTCAACGCCAGATAATTCCTGGCCGGTAGCCGATATTGCCGATGGCTGTGTGCACCGAACACCTGATCCTGTGAACCACTTTGACCTGTACAACGCGATGGGCGAAGCATGGGAAGGGTGCGTGGAAGCACGTCCTGAACCGTTCGATACCAACGATACGCCTCCCGGTGCCGGCAACGATGCTGATACTCGCTGGGTGCCCTATCTGTGGCCGGATGAGCGTGATGGCGTAAATGGGAGTAATCCCAATGCGCACTCGCGAAACGATTATCTGGAAACGCCAAATTTGCCCAATTGGCTGCGCCGATCGAGCCAGAATCCAAATGGCTGGCGCAATGGCAATGGCAATGAAAACTGGCGCCAACAAGCATGGGTTTGGAAGTATAATGATGATACGCCCGATAGCGACTATTCGAGCTTCATTGAGCGTGGTCCAAACGCTGCCTGTCCTGAACCCATTGTGCCGCTAACGGGCACACGTGCTGACCTGGATACAGCCATTGCTAACCTGCGCTCGGTTGGGGCTGCTGGCACCAACTCTGCCTTTGGCATGATGTGGGGTTGGCGCGTGCTATCCCCTGGTGCGCCATTTACCGAAGGCTTGCCCTATTCACCTGAGGACACGCGCAAGATCATCATTTTGATGACTGATGGCGTGAACGATGTGACGCGTCAGCGTAATGGGTACAACCGAGCTGATTATGGTGCCTATGGCTATGTTGGGCAGGGCCGCCTTGGGCCGAACCGCAACCGTGCGCGCCGTACACTCAACGACAAGCTGGAAGAGGTTTGCGATGAAGTGGCCGCGACGGGCCGCGAGATATTGGTCTACACGGTTATGTTTGACCCGCAGGGCGGATTGCCAAATTCGCTGCGCAATATCTATCGCGACTGTGCGACGGAGTCCGACATGTTCTTTGAAGCCAGTAACCAGGCTGATCTGGTAACGACCTTCAACGACATTGCGGCCGATATTCGCAGGCTTCGACTGACGCAGTAAGTCGAGTGAAAGAATGGATGACTTCGACTGACGCAGTAAGTCGAGTCAGCCGTTTGCGCAGCAAATGATGTCAGCACGCGGGTGATTGCGTAGCAATCGCCAAGAGTGCCTGTCTTGTAGAATAAAGCTCGCCTGGAATTTCCGGGCGGGCTTTGTGCATAATAAAGAGGACTAAACCGATAGCGTAGGCGTTAGAGCTGCGCAGGCTTCTTCATTTTGCGTTTGGAGGCGTGCTTCAGTGGCACTTTTTCCCCATCCAAGGTTTTGCCGTGCATATAGGTGCGCTGCCAGCCCTGCTTCACGGTTTCTGGGTCGCCATTGGCAAGACCTGCGTTAAATTCAGTGCGCGCTTGGCTCCAGCCGTCATAATCGGCCTTTAGCGGTGGGTTCACATCCAGCGGAACGATGTTGGGCTGGATCTCTTCTAAGCTGTGATGCGGTGTTGGCGTGACAAAACAAAAAACCTCGCCAGCCTTAAACTCGACAACACCAGGGCGCGTGAACACCCAATTCATCGTGAAAGGGAAGGGCAGCCAGTCGGTCTCGATCAGGCCATCAAGGGGCGCAATGCCGTCTTTCACGCTGTTGGGCGCACCGCGCGCCCACATGCCCCACCCGGGTGATGTGCGCATAATGTAGCCGGTGTGAAAGGTCAGCACGCCAGAGCCAAAATGCGAGCCAACCGTATGGTTTACGTAGCTGGCATCTTTGCGGTGCACTGCCTCAACCTTCAGGTCGTCTACCAAGTCGCCGCCATTCCAATAGGCGCGCAGGTCAACGCCCAGCACCATTTCCCATCCGGTCGCGTTGGCAATAGAGAGTGGCAGACAGCGATAGGCAAAGCGATCGGGTGTAGCATCCATCCAATTTCGCTGGGCTTTGGCGGGCCGAATTTCTGGCGCTCGCGGATGAATTTGGTACAGCGTCAAGCCGCAGGGCGAAACATCGCTTGCGGGCTCACTGGGCAGATCAACTGGTTTTGCACCTTGATGCGCCGGGCACCCTGCAGGCGCATCATCAGCGGCAGAGCGAGGCTCGCTCGTCTGGCTGCTTTTGGGCTTTTGGGCTGTTGCTTTTGCCATACCGTTCTCATCGCCAACACATGTTGCGCGCATCATCTCATGCCGCGGTTAATGAAGCGGTAACCATGTGTGCTCGCCTCTTTAGATAGGCATTACATCGTCAAAAAGAAGAACAGTGGCACAGGCGCCACCGCCAACAGCACTGCGGCGACAAAAGCTGGGAAGCGGAAAAACCCGCTCATGCCCGCCGCCAAAGCCAGACCGCCACCGCCGCCAACCAGCGAATTGCCTGGTATGTTGAGCAGCAGCATAAACGCCAGATATCGATGGCGTAACAATCCAGGCACCCATGCGCGCGGCGCCGTTTCTAGCAAATAATGGATCCGCTCATGGCGCTCGCGGTGGCACAGTTCCTCAACCAAGTGGCGTGCCCGTGTGAAGCCAAGAAAGCCAAAGAAACGGGCAATCCAATGGGGCGGCACCAGCGCGCCCACCAGATAGGAAAGGGTAAGCGCAGCAACCATGCCAGCGTAAACCAGTGCTGCGACCTTGCCGCCAAAAACGACCATAAGCCCCAGCCCAATTTCCGCCCCTGGCACAAAGGGCAGGGCCGACGTCAGCACAAAAATAAGCAGCCCAACCGTCAAAATCTGGATCATCATGGTGGGGTCCATGCTGGATAGTTGGCTGGTGTCGACATGCTGCCATAGCAGGCTCACACCCCAGCCCATCGCGATTAAAATGGCATAGAGGGCAGCCACCAAAAGCCGGTTGCGAGACCGCGGCGTCACCGGCGCCTCATGCGATGCATCATGTGGTGTCGGCTTGGCGCGTTGCCACAAGGCAGATGTTGAGTAAGACAATGTGGCAGCATGGATCTGTCGCGAGGATGTGGCCGGGGAAATGTCTATCCGCCGCGTGGGGGCCGCAGCCAGTATCGCTGTCATGGCAGGGCGGATCTGTGATGTCTACCACAGCAAGCCTGTCTAACGAGCCTTGGGCTTGGTGGATGCGCGGTGCCGACGCCACGCGATCTTTGGCCCATTGATGGCAGCTGGATGATCAGCTACAGCATAGCCATCCGCACCCGTAGCTCAGCTGGATAGAGCGCTGCCCTCCGAAGGCAGAGGTCACAGGTTCGAATCCTGTCGGGTGCGCCATAGCCAATCGCTTGCGATTGGCGGAACGAGCAACAGGTGAATGCAAAGCATTCGCCGAGTGCGACCCTGCAGAGTTTGAAGTTTCATCCTCGAAGTGCGCCACTCCTGCTTTGCTCTGTGCCTTCGGCCCAACCGCGCAAGCATTGGGCTAAACAAACATTGGGAACGTGACGCCTAAGGACCAGGCAAGCAGAAGCCCTAGCCCAAGGCCGGATGCGAGCGGGCCCGCACGCGCTTCAACCCACCGCCCCATGAGCCCGAAGATCAAAAAGAAAAGCGCGATCACGGGTATGATCAGAATAAGGAAGAAAAGCCCTTCAAAGTCGAGGGCAATGGCGATGCCAAGCGAGACCAAAAAGGCCAGCCGGATCAGCATGCGTTGCCAGAATTTTGGGTGCGCATGCGCCATTGTGCTGTCGGCGATCATAAATGGTACTGCGCCCACAGCCAGCGCTGCGATAATCGGCAACCGACCTGCATGAGGTAGAAAATTGGCCACATAGCGATCCAGCGCAAATCCAAACACCAGCACCCCGTAGGCGGCAACAAGCATACCTGCGGCGATAGCAAACCCTGAAAGCTGCAAGCCAAGCAGTCCATTACCCAGCATGCGTTGGCCCAACACCCGCAGGATCAGCAGCTGAACAATGCCATAGAGCGCCATGTGAACGGCTAGATAATCTGCCACCAGCACAGGCAAAAAGCCGGTGGGCAAAACGCTGGCAAGCGCTGGCGCCAGAAGCATGGGCAACGCAAGGGCTAGAAGCAGACCTTTTGACGATAGCCCCTGATGCGATGACGCACGGTAGGGCAGCCATTGGGCAAGTGGCCAAACAAGTAGGACAGTGCCGGTGAGCACAAGAAAGATCCAGCCAATGCGCAAAGGAACGGCCGCACTATCTGTCTCTTGTGGGCGCTCAAACGCTGCGTTGAGCCAAGTGCGCGCGGCTTCAATGCCGGGGCGGCTGTAAAGCACGCCCACATGCTCAACATTTGGGGCAACAAACGCTTGGCGCATCACTTGCAATTCTGCCGCCACATCGGTTGATTGCACGCTCTCATTTTCGCTAGCTGTTGGCTCAACCATACGTGCGGCATCAAGTGCAAAGGCGCGAAGCCTTGGCTCCCACGCGCCGGTAATCATCAACAGCTTGTCAGGGTGCGTGGCGGTAATCGCGTCTGAAAAGGGCGAGATGGCAACAACCGCCGCAATGCGCGCATCACGGCTCGCAGCGCGCACAATAATGTCGGATGCCATGGAATGGCCAAGCAGCGCGGCGCTACCATTGGTGCCAACTTGGGTAAGCCCCGCCTCAACCACCCGCAGCGTTTCATCCACCAGCAACTGGGTGGTGCCTTCAATCGCCTCAACGTCACCAGACATGGGCGTGGGGTTGCGGCCATGGCCCTCAAAATCAAAGGAAGCAACCAGATAGCCGGCCTGTGCCAGCGCAAGCGCGTAGCTCTCCATAAGTGCGCGTGAGCCAGCAAATCCGTGGGCAATAACAACAAGTGGCGCGGGCGCGGCACTTTGTGGCGCATAGTACGTAACCGGCGTTGTGCCCACATGATCGGTGTGGATCGAAAGGCCGTTTTTGTGCCCCTCCAGCTGCCAAACGCCCAACGCAATAAGTGCAATGGCCACCAGCATAACCAGCACTGGCTTCAACTGCATGTTCGTCACAGCGGCCAAAACCACAGGATGGCGGGCACAGCCACCGCGATTACGATCACCTCGAGCGCCAGCCCCATGCGCCAATAATCACCAAACTGATAGCCGCCTGGCCCCATAATTATTGTGTTGTTCTTGTGGCCAATGGGCGTGAGGAACGCGCAGGAGGCTGCCACAGCCACGGCCATAAGGAACGGGTCTGGGTTGGCGCCAATGGATTGGGCCACCGAAACGCCAATAGGCGCGGCGATGAGGGCTGTTGCAACATTGTTGAGAAAGTCGCTCAGCGTCATGGTCACAACCATCAGCACCAGCAAAATGGCCCAGGAAGGCCAGCCTTCGGTTCCCCCGACGATGCCATCGGCAATAAGCTGCGTCCCGCCAGAGGCCTCCAAAGCGGCTGACAGTGGGATGAGGCAGGCGAGCAGCACAATCACCTTCCACTCGATCATGGCGTAAAAATCTTCACCGCCCAGAAGGCCCATCGCCACGTAAGCAACAACGCACGCGCCAAGGCCAATGGTGAGCGAGGTTATGCCTGTGACGGCCAGGGCAATGGCCACGGCGAACGCTGCAATGGCGGCAAACGCTTTGCTGCGCTGGATCACACTGGTTTTGCGATCTGCCAAAGGAAGCACGCCAAGCCACGCAGACACTTGGTCCATCCGGTCATCTGGGCCAAGGAGTAACAGCACATCGCCTGGCTTAATGGTGAGGCGGCGCACCCGCTCGCGAAACCGCTTGCCCTCACGCGAGACGCCCAGGAGCGTTACCCCGTGGCGCGAAAGCAGCCGAACATCGCTTTCCGATCGGTTCACGATGCGCGCGCCATCGGGCACGATGGCCTCAATGAGGGTGAGGTTGTTGCCGCGCAGTCCGCCATGCTTTTCAGAGCCTGCAAAATCAAGCTCGGCTGCGCCCATAAACGCCTCAATGGATTTGGGGTCGCCCTCCAAAACCAAAAAGTCGCCTTTGCGGATGTCTTGCGTGCGCGAAAAGCCTGAAAGCCGCTTGCCACGGCGCACCAGCCCCAGAATTTGCACATCCTTGTCGCTAGCATCGGGATAAAGATCGCGCACCAGTTGCCCAATGGCTTTGGATCCCTCCTTCACCCGTGCTTCGGCCACATACAGCCCCGCATCGCCTTCAAGCGACTGCGTGCCCTCGCGCTTGGGAATAAGCCGCCAGCCGACAAGGGCGACAAAGGCAATGCCCACCACTGACACCACCAAACCAACAGGCGTAAAATCAAACATGGAAAACGGCTCGCCCAGCGCATCCTGCCGGTACTGGGCAATAACGATGTTGGGCGGGGTGCCGATGAGGGTGATCATGCCGCCCAGGATTGTGGCAAACGATAGCGGCATAAGCGATAGCGACACTGCACGCTTGGCTTTGCTCGCGACATCCATGTCCAGCGTCATCAAAAGAGCCAGCGCTGCCACATTATTGATCACGGCAGATAAAGCGGCCCCTGCCACGGCCATAATAGAGATGTGCGTTGGTAAGGGTCGCTCTGGCGCCACCACAAAACGGGCAATGAGTTCTACCGCACCAGAGTTTACCAGCCCGCGCGAGACAATCAGAACCAGTGCAATGATCACCACGGCCGGGTGTCCAAAGCCTTCAAAGGCAGCACTTGGTGCTACAAAGCCTGCAAAAACGGCGATCAGCAGCGCGCAAAACGCCACCAGATCATAGCGCACGCGGCCCCATACCAAAAAGCCAAACAACAGGCCAAACAGGCCAAACAGAAAGAGTTGATCAGCAGTCATTCCAAATGAGGTTGCATGTTCTTAAGCGAAAAAGAAAGGGACCGATGGTCGATCAACCGCATGCCTGGCACCTTTGAGGCACCGCTTGAACAGCGGTGCCAGACTTCATAGATTTGGTCTTGAGGAGATCGCTTATGAACATTGGACACGTGGCGCAGCGCACCGACCTGCCAGCCAAGACGATCCGCTATTATGAAGAGATCGGCTTGGTCACGCCTGCGCGCGCTGCCAATGGCTACCGCGCCTACAGTGAGGACGATGCGCACCGCCTGGCCTTTCTACAGCGTGCACGGCGGCTGGGTTTTTCTATTGAGGAATGTCGCCAGCTTTTATCATTGTACGATGATAAGCACCGCGCCGCGTGCGATGTAAAAGCGCTGGCGTTAGAAAAGTTGGCGCAGATCGATCGTAAGCTGGAGGAAATGCATGCACTGCGCGATACGCTGGCCAGCCTTGCAGAAAGCTGCGCTGGGGATGATCGGCCCAACTGCCCCATTATCAATGATATGGCAGGCCACCGCGCACCCTAAGGCGCGCCAGGTAATTGAGAGCAATCTATGGCCAATACCCAAGCGATCCAGCAACCCATTGATGGCGTGATTGCGCCTGGTTCGGCTATCAGCAAAGTGGCTGGCGGGTTCACCTTTACCGAAGGGCCCATTTGGCACCCAACAGAAAACTGGCTGGTGTTCTCTGATATTGCTGAAAGCATCCAATATCGCTGGAGCGAGCAAGCAGGTTTAAAAACCTTCCGCCACCCGTCCAACCAGGCCAATGGCAACTGCTTTGACGCGCAAGGTCGCATCATCACCTGTGAGCATGCCTCTTCGCATCTTGTGATCCATGACCATGGTGGAAAGCGCGTGACAGTTTTGGCGTCGCATTTTGATGGCAAAGAACTGAACTCGCCCAATGATGTGATTTGCGATAGCCATGGGCGCATCTGGTTCACCGATCCAAGCTTTGGCCGCACCCGAGAAGATCTGGGTTTGGTGCGCGAGCAGGAAACCCCGGTTCAGGGTGTGTATCGTCTTGATCCCGATGGCACGCTGGCGCTGGTGGTTGATGATTTTGCCCAGCCCAATGGGCTTTGCCTCTCAAACGATGAGACCCATCTGTTTGTAAACGATAGCTGGGGGCCAACCATTCGTGTTTTTGATGTGGCCGGTGATGGGTCGCTATCGGGCGGCGATGTGTGGGCAACGATCAGCGGTGAAGGCGAGGGCGTGCCCGACGGCATGAAAATTGATCTGGATGGCCGCATCTTTTGCAACGGGCCAGGCGGGGTGCATGTGCTCTCGCCATCAGGCGATTATCTGGGCAAGATCACAACGCCGGAAAAGTCGACCAACTTCTGTTTTGGCGGTCCAGAAGGGCGCACGCTGTTCATCACCGCCTGCACCAGCGTTTATGCAATCGACACGCTGACCCAAGCTAAGAGTATGATCCCAAGTTAGCTGTCTGGCTAACGGGTGAGCGCATCTTTCAACGTGTGCCAGCTGGCTTTGGGCGTGCGTGCTAAGCTCTCAAAATCCATGTGCACCAGGCCAAAGCGCTTCTCATAGCCCAGCGCCCACTCATAATTATCTAGCAGCGACCATATGGTGTAGCCGCGCACATCAATGCCCTCGGCGATAGCCTGTTTCACTTTGTCCAGGTGCCCGCCAATGTACCGGATGCGCTGCTCATCTACGACCTGACCATCTTGGAGTGTGTCGTAGGATGCCAGACCATTCTCGGTCACATAGATCGGCAGATCGGTGTAGCTGGCCGTGTGGCGCATGAAGTGCAACAAGCCATCGGGGTAAATCTCCCAGTCCATCGCTGTTTTTTCCAGCGGGCCTTCACGCTCCTCTAAGAATGGAAACTGATCGCTGCCATCTGGGCCAATAAGCTTGCGGGTGTAATAATTGATCCCCACCCAATCCAGCGGCTGCGCGATCGTATCAAAATCATCCTGCCAGCCCTGCGGCAAGTGCGGTTCCAAATGGGCAAGCACATCGGCTGGGTAAGCCTTGTTGAATACCCCGCCCAGGAACCAGCGATTGTAAATGCCATCGTAAAGGCTGGCCAGTTCTTTGGCGCGTGGGCTGTCGTCGGCAGGTTGGGCATATTCCATGTTGAACACCGCGCCCAAACCATTGGTTGGCGAGCCACCCATGCCTAGCGCGCGCATCGCCTGAGTCGCTTTGCCGTGGGCAAGCAGAACATGGTGCATGGCGCGGGTGGCGGCACGCACATCGCGCATACCGGGCGCATGGTGGCCCATAAAGTGCGACAGCCATGCCACGCACCAGGGCTCGTTGATTGGCGCAGTACGGTGCATACGGTCGCCAATGCGGCCCATAATGCAGGTGGCAAAATCGGCAAACCTGTCAGCAATATCGCGGTTGCGCCAGCCGCCTTGGTCAGCCAGCTGCGAGGGCAGTTCCCAGTGATACAGCGTGGCGAGCGGCTTGATGCCCCGCTCCAGCATGCCATCAACCAACCGGTCATAAAAATCGAGGCCCTGCGGGTTTGGCGTCACGCCATCGGGCATGACCCGCGCCCAACTGGTGGAAAAGCGGTAGGCGTCCAGGTTCGCAGCCGCCACCAGGCCCAGGTCTTCCTCCCAGCGATGATAGTGGTCGCAGGCCACATCACCATTTTCTCCGCGCACCACATTGCCTGGCGTTGCAGCAAATGTATCCCAGTGGGTTGATCCGGCCCCGCCAAAGCTGTGGCCTTCAATCTGGTAGGCTGATGTCGCGGTGGCAAACAGGAAGCCATCAGGGAAGTCAGCGCGAGTATGGGCAAAGGTCATGGCAGATCCATCCTGTTCGGCTAGCTTGGTTAAGCAGTGTCGCCATTAGGGCGGTGATGCTGGAATGGCAAACAAAAACAAGTTACCCAAACAAGTTGCTCTGGGCTTTCAAACAAAAACCGTTTTGAGCGCTGTAAGCGCTTACTTATCCTATCGGTGAGTGTTCGCGATGTGCTTGTCCTGTTCAAATTGCTTGACAGACGATGAAAGGAGCGGCGAAGGTGCATCTAACTTGTTCCGGAAGCGCTTTCAGCTTTGTGGCCAAGTGAGTGTTTTAAAGCTGGGCAAAGAACCGGCACAAAGGGAGAGACCAATGAAAAAACTGCTTCTGGCAGGCGTAGCCCTGTCCGTTATGGGCTCTGCAGCATCTGCAGACATGATGTTTGAGCCGGGCTCAGGCGATTTCAACTGGGCAAGCTATGAAGCGTTTGCCGCCGCCAACGATTTTTCTGGCGAGAATGTCACCATTGCTGGTCCATGGCTGTCGCCAGAAGCTGACCGCTTTGATGTGCTGCTGACCTATTTCATGGAAGCCACAGGCGCTGATGCTGTTTACACCGGCTCCGATAGCTTTGAGCAGCAGATCGTTATTGATTCCGAAGCCGGCTCTGCTCCAAACCTTGCTGTGTTCCCGCAGCCTGGCCTTGCTGCAGATATGGCATCGCGCGGCTTGCTGGCGCCCTTGGGCGACGACATGGGCGACTGGGTCAACGAAAACTACGCTGCTGGCCAGTCTTGGGTTGACCTTGGCACCTATGCCGACAGCGATGGCAACGACCAGTTCTACGGGTTCTTCTTCAATGTGAACGTGAAATCGCTTGTTTGGTATGTTCCAGAAAACTTTGAAGACGCTGGCTACGATGTTCCAGAAACCATGGAAGATCTGCTGGCTCTGTCCGAGCAGATTGTTGCCGATGGCGAAACACCATGGTGCATTGGCCTGGGTTCAGGTGCTGCCACAGGTTGGCCCGCCACCGATTGGGTGGAAGACATTATGCTGCGCACGCAGACACCTGATGTCTATGATGCTTGGGTTGCCAACGAAATTCCGTTCAACGATCCACGCGTTGTCAATGCCATCGAAACGTTCGGTGTGTTTGCCCGCAACGATGACTGGGTTCAAGGTGGCGCTGGCGCCGTGGCAACAACGGATTTCCGTGAAAGCCCAACCGGCATGTTTGCCTCGCCTCCAGGCTGCTACATGCACCGTCAGGCATCGTTCATCCCAGCCTTCTTCCCTGATGGCACCGAAGTGGGCGAAGATGCAGACTTCTTCTACTTCCCATCCTTTGAAGGCGAAGATCTGGGTAATCCCGTTCTTGGCGGCGGCACCTTGATGGCTGTCACCGATGCATCCGATGCCACAATGGCGTTTGTTGAGTTCCTGCAGACACCGTTTGCGCACGAAGTGATGATGGCGCAGGGCGGTTTCCTCACACCGCACTCCGGTGTGAACCTCGATACCTATTCCACCAATGTTGAAGCTGGTCAGGGCGAAATTCTGCTCAACGCGACCACCTTCCGCTTTGATGCATCCGATCTGATGCCAGGCGCTATCGGCCAGGGCTCATTCTGGACCGGTATGGTGGATTATGCAGGCGGTGCAGACGCGGAAGCGGTTGCAACCTCTATCCAGGAAAGCTGGGACGCGATCGACTAAGCGTCGATAGCTGACACGATGATACAGGATCTGGCCGCGTCCGCGTGGCCAGATCCAAACACCCCATAAGCAAAAGTGGATCAACCACTGCGTGGGAACTGGCTTTGAAGAGTATCTTGCAAAGTCAGAGGACAAAAACGGGAGGGGATGATGAATCCTGCAGTGCAAGGGCTGCTCACGATTATTGTGGGCGTCGGCGGATGCGTCGCGTATTTCTATTTTTCCAATCAGATACTCGACAAGGTCATCTTTCCTGCCAAAGGTGCGAATGCGGGGCGCAATATCACGCGCGCCAATTCTGTTCGCCCATGGCTTTTTCTTTTCCCGGCGATTTTCGCGCTGGGCGTCTATCTGGCCTACCCCGTCTTTGAGACGCTGCGCCTGTCGGTCACCGACCGCAGCGCTGGCGGCGCGTTTGTGGGCCTGGACAATTACAACCAGATGTTCGGCGAGGACAAATTCTGGGAAGCGGTGCGCAACAACGTGCTTTGGCTGCTTGTGGTGCCGGCCCTTTCCACCGCCTTTGGTTTGCTGGCCGCCCAACTTACCGATCGCATATCCTGGGGCAATATTGCCAAATCGCTGATCTTTATGCCGATGGCCATTTCGTTCGTTGGCGCGGCAGTGATCTTCAAGCTCATCTATGACGCGCGGCCCGAAGATGTGGCGCAGATCGGCGTCATGAACGCTGTGTATATGCAGCTGGGTGGCGACGCGCCGATAACCTGGCTCACGGTTCCGTTCTGGAACAGCTTCTTCCTGATGATCGTGCTGGTTTGGATCCAGACCGGCTTTGCCATGGTCATCCTGTCGGCGGCGCTTCGAGGCATCCCTGAGGAAACCATTGAAGCTGCCATCATCGATGGCGCGAACCCCTTCCAGGTGTTCTTCAAAATAAAGATGCCACAGATCGCCAGCACCATCGTGGTGGTGTGGACGACGATAACCATTGTGGTCTTGAAAGTGTTCGACATCGTGTTTGCCATGACCAACGGGCAATGGGAAACGCAGGTGCTCGCCAACTACATGTACGACAAACTGTTCCGCGCCAATGATTGGGGCGTAGGCTCTGCCAGCGCCATCATCATCATGCTCATGGTGACGCCGATCCTTGTGTGGAACGTCTACAATGTTCGCAGGGAGATGCGCTGATGGCCGCTATAGCTGGTACAAAATCATCCCTCACATGGGCCGTGCACCTTTCGGTGGCAGCTCTTGTGCTCCTGTGGATTTTCCCAACCTTGGGCTTGCTGGTCTCCTCGTTCCGCACGACCGACCAGATCCAGACCTCCGGCTGGTGGGCCGCCCTGTTCCCGGCGGTGCAAAACGAAACGCTGCGCACCGCTGACCCCGATGATTTCCGGGTCGATTTGGGCGATGGCACCTTCATGGTCATGGGCAACCTCTATGTTGAAGCGGGCACGGTTGAGCGCGCCGAAGAGGTGGAGGCCGTTATCTCTGTGTGGGGCACATCCTCACGTGAGATTGACATCTATGTGCCCGGCGACATTGCCGATCTGGGCGACGGCGAAACCTTCACCGTTGCCGCCAATGGCGACTATGAATGGCGCGGCAATGATGATCAGCTTTCCGGCCGAGGTCAGCGCGCCTTCGTGACGGCCGAAAGCCCGCCGGAGTTTACGCTCAACAATTATCGCAATGTGCTGTTTGACCCCGCCAACAGGGAAGGGATGGCGCAGGCCTTCTTCAACACCCTGACGGTGACCATTCCAGCCACCATCATCCCCATCCTCATTGCAGCCTTTGCAGCCTATGCTCTGGCTTGGATGGAGTTCCCGGGCCGTGCCTTGCTGGTGGCTGCTGTGGTGGCGCTGCTTGTGGTGCCTTTGCAATTGGCGCTTATCCCGCTGCTGCAACTGCACAATGATATTGGCATTGGCAAAGGGTATCTGGGGGTGTGGCTTGCCCATACCGGCTTCGGCATGCCGCTGGCGATCTATCTGTTACGCAATTACATGGTCGGGCTGCCGCGCGACATCATTGAGAATGCCAAGGTGGATGGCGCGACGGATTTTCAGATCTTCGTCAAAATCATTCTGCCATTGTCGTTCCCGGCGCTGGCAAGCTTTGCGATCTTCCAATTCCTATGGACCTGGAACGATCTGTTGGTAGCGCTCGTGTTCCTTATCGATGCAAGCGGCAACACCACCGTGATGACGCGTCAAATTGTGGAACTGATGGGCACACGCGGCGGGGATTGGGAAATCCTCGCAACATCGGCCTTCGTCAGTATCGCAGTGCCATTGTTGGTGTTCTTTATGATGCAGAAATACCTCGTGCGCGGCCTTCTTGCCGGTTCAGTGAAATAGAGAAGCCGCAAAAGGCTCGAACAACAGAAAGTTTAAGAGGGAAAACCCATGGCATCGCTGCTGCTCAAAGACGTCGCCAAATCCTACGGGAAGGTCGAAGTCCTCAAGAATATCAACCTTGATATCAAAACCGGCGAACTGATTGTGTTTGTCGGGCCATCGGGCTGCGGCAAGTCTACGCTGCTGCGCATGATTGCTGGTCTGGAATCGATCAGTGGTGGTGATTTCCACATTGATGGCGAACGCATGAACGAGGTGCCGCCCTCTAAGCGCGGCATCGCCATGGTGTTCCAGTCTTATGCGCTCTATCCGCACATGACTGTGTACGACAACATGTCGTTCTCGCTAAAAATCGCCAAGATGGACAAGGCCGAGATCGACCAGCGCGTTCAAAAAGCTGCCAACATCTTGCAGCTTGGCGACTATCTGCAGCGCTTGCCTAAAGCCCTGTCAGGCGGTCAGCGCCAGCGTGTTGCCATTGGCCGCTCCATTGTGCGTGATCCTAAAGTGTACCTGTTCGATGAGCCGCTTTCCAACCTGGATGCCGCCTTGCGGGTGGATACGCGAATCGAGATTGCGCAGCTCAAGGAAGATATGCCCAATTCCACCATGATCTATGTGACCCATGATCAGGTGGAAGCGATGACGCTGGCAACGCGCATTGTGGTGCTGAACAATGTAACGCACACGATCGGCCAGGTTGGCACACCGCTGGAGCTGTACGAAAAGCCCCGCAACACGTTCGTGGCGCAATTCATTGGCTCACCGAAAATGAACCTGATGGACGCTAAAATCGTCACGCCTGGCGAAAGCACGACCATTAAGCTTGAGCATGGCGAAGAGGTTACGCTTCCCATTTCCACCATGGGTGCCAAAGCGGGTGACGCTGTGTCCTTTGGTATCCGCCCTGAAGACTTTGTAGTGGCGCAAGGCAGCGATCCGGTCCTTCACACCGGTGAAGCGCTGTTCTCGGAAAAACTAGGTGAGGTGACGGTGGTCTATCTTAAGCCTGCTGCCAAAGGCCAGTCATCCCTCATCGCGAAGATCCCAGGCATCGCGCATGTCAAACGCGGCGACACGCTGAACCTAACCGGCTCGCCTGAAAAGATGCATCTGTTTGATGCTGATGGGCACAGCTTCCTCTACACATAGCGCTGTATAGCTTTCATTCTGGCGGGCCAAACAACTTTCCGCCCGCCAGGATGCGCATTTGTAGGATTGCCAGTGCCACTTGCGCTAGGGCTGGCCTGCCCTTAAGTCCAAGCGCATGAACGCACCCCCAAAACAACGTGTTTCTGTTGCCAGCGAAGACGGCCAGAAAGTCCTGCAGCGCCTGCTACTGGATACGGGGCGTAACTATATCGGCCGCTATGCGCTGGCCTTTTTCTTCATGGCGATTGCTGCTGCCGCTACCGCGCTAACCGCCTATATGATGCGCGACCTCATTAATGAGGTTTTCATCAATCGCTCGCGTGAATGGCTGATGCTAATCGGCTCGGCCGTTGTGCTAATTTACGTCGCCAAAGGCGCATCCATGTACCTGCAAATGGTCATCATGGCGCGCATTGGTAATGCCATTGTTGCTGACGTTCAAAACCGCATGTTCAAGCGCTTGCTGGAAGAAGATGTTGGCTTTGTCCAAGGCCAGCCATCGGGCGAAATTGCCGCTGTTTTTGGCAACAATGCAAATGCTGCCCGCCAAGTTCTCAATCTTATTGTCACCGGTGCGGGCCGCGATGTGCTCTCGCTGCTTGGCCTGCTGATCGTCATGATCATCCAAGATCCCGTCATGTCGTTGACGATGATCTTGGGCCTTCCCGTGATGGCATTTCTGATTGAAAAAATGATGAGCCGTGTGCGCCGTGTGGCCAAGCGCCAGGTGACGTTGACCGCTGATTTTCTCAATTATGTGCGTGACACCGCGCAGGGCTTTCGCATCGTCAAAGCCTTTCGCATGGAAGAAGAGTTGGGCAACCGCATAGCGGTGACTATCGATGATCTGCGCCAAACAGCCGATAAAATCGCCATCTATCAGGCTCGCCCGGTGCCATTGGTGGAAACCATTGGTGGGATCGCGGTGGCAGCGGTCATTTTCTATGGCGGTTTTCGGGTGATCGAACAGGGCCAATCGCCTGGCGAGTTTTTCTCCTTCGTTACCGCGCTGCTGCTTGCCTATGAGCCTGCCCGCAAGCTTGCCAATCTACGTGTGCCGCTGGAATCAGGCCTTGTGGGCGTGCGCATGATGTACGGGTTCTTGGATCGCCCACCCTCAGTGCGTGAAGCAGGTTCGGGCGAGGCCTATACGCTCAAATCAGGTGAGATTGCTTTTGAGGATGTAAGTTTCAGCTACGACCAGCAGGCCGAGCATGATGGGCATCCACAAACCCCGGTTCTGCGGGGGATGAGCTTTACTGCGCAGGCAGGAAAAACCACTGCCTTTGTTGGTGCATCTGGCGCAGGCAAGTCCACGGTGATGGCCATGGTGCTGCGCTTTTGGGACCCAACATCAGGCAGGATATTGGTCGATGGGCAAGAGCTTGCAGGCCTGTCCTCGGCCACTGTGCGTGCCAACATGGCTTATGTGGGCCAGGATGCGTATCTGTTTGATGGTACGGTTGCCGACAATATTCGCGCTGGCAAGGTGCAGGCAACTGATGAGGATGTGGTGGAGGCCGCACAGCGCGCCGAGGCCGATGGCTTCATTCAGGCCTTGCCAGAGGGCTATGAAACGCCAGTGGGAGAACTTGGCTCGCTGCTCTCTGGTGGTCAGCGGCAGCGTATCGCCATCGCCCGGGCCTTCCTGCGCAACGCACCGATTTTGCTGCTTGATGAACCGACGTCCGCCCTGGATGCGCAATCTGAAGATGCGATCCAGGCAACACTAGCCCGCCTTTCGCAGGCCCGTACAACTTTGGTGATCGCGCACAGACTTTCTACTGTGCGTGGTGCTGACCGCATTGTTGTGATGGATAAGGGCCAAGCCATTGAGCAAGGCACGCACGAAGAGCTGCAGGCCAAAGGCGGGCTATACGCCAACCTCCATGCGCTGCAGTTCGGTACCGATCAAGACAAGCAGCCCGCTTAATCGTAGGTCGCGAAGAACGCATCCAGCGGGTCTAGTGACACGCCCATACCGTCCAGCTTGCCGCCAAACCCATGTCCGCCCAGTGGGTTGATTGGGCCAAAGCCACCAGTGGCAAAACTGCCAGGATTGGTGCCCAGATTGAACACGCACAACACGCGTTCGCCATCATAGTCGCGGGTAAAGGCCAGCACATCGCCTTGGGTGTCATGGAATTTGATCGAGCCGCGCTTCAGCGCCATTTGATCTTGGCGCCATCCCAGGAACCGGCGCACATGGCGCAGCGGCATACGGTCATCGGCTTCTTGCACCGACACAGACCGGGCAATGTGCTCTGGTGGCACAGGCAGCCAGGGTGTGCCTTCACTAAAGCCGCCATTGGCCGCCGCTGGGTTCCATGGCATAGGCGTTCTGCACCCATCGCGGCCCTTAAACTCTGGCCAAAAGCGAATGCCATAGGGATCCTTCAGTTTCTCAAAGGGCACAACAGCCTCGGTTAAGCCAAGTTCCTCACCCTGATAGATGCACGGTGTGCCGCGCAGGCAGCACAGCAACGCGATAAGCAACGGCGCGGCCCTGTCTTGTTCATGGCCAACCTGCCAGCGGCTCAACACGCGCTCTACATCATGGTTAGAGAACGCCCAACTGGCCCAGCTGCCCTGGTTGCTTTCCATCCGCTCTGCCACTTGGCGGATGAAATCGGCAGAGAATGTGCGATCCAAGAAGTCGAACGAGTACGCCATATGCAGGCGTTTGCCCTCTTCGGTGTAATCTTTCAGCGTGGAATACATGTCCAACACCGCGCCCACTTCACCCACGGTCGTTGTTGCTGGGTACTCATCCAGCAGCGCGCGCATCTTTTCCAAAAACGCCAGATTATCAGGCCGGGTGATGTTGTAGATCGGCTGCTGACGCCCATAGGGGTTTTGCTCAGGAATGCCGTTTACCTTCATGCCAGGCTCAAGCGGCGGGTTATCGCGCAGCTGCTCATCATGGAAATACATATTGGCCGTATCCAAGCGGAACCCATCCACACCGCGCTCAAGCCAGAAGCGCGCAGCATCCAGCACAGCCGCCTGCACGATAGGGTTGTGGAAGTTTAGGTCCGGCTGGCTGGTGAGGAAATTGTGCAAATAATATTGCTGGCGGCGCGAATCCCACTCCCAGGCTGATCCACCAAAAATAGACAGCCAATTGTTCGGCGGCGTGCCATCAGGCTTCGCTTCAGCCCACACATACCAGTCAGATTTAGAATTGGTGTGGTCCACCCTGCTTTCACGGAACCATGGGTGCCGGTCAGACGTGTGCGAAATCACAAGATCGATCAGCACACGGATGCCACGCTCATGGGCTGCGTCCAGAAGAGCGTCAAAATCTTCTAGCGAGCCAAACATAGGGTCGACATTTTTGTAGTCGGCAACATCGTAGCCATAATCATCCATCGGTGAGACGAAAAACGGCGAAATCCAAATCGCATCGACATTCAGGCTTTTGATGTAGTCTAGCCGTGACGTGATGCCTGAAAGATCGCCAATACCATCGGCGTTCACATCCAAATAGGAGCGCGGATAAATCTGATAAATAACCCCGCCGCGCCACCAGTCTGGGTCACCACCAAGCTGGCGACGGGTGTGGATGCTGGAAGAAATGGGTGAAACGAACATTGGGCAAACCAATCAGAAATTTTGAAGGTCAAAAGGCAGCGCAGATCAGGCCATACGTGTGCTGTGGGTAAAAACCTGCGACAAGTCTGAGCTGCTGTCAAAGAGTTTCGGTAGCGCTTTCGGAGCTTCTTCATACCTCTTTGGTTGCATCCGAGGGTGCTGCCTTAAGAACCTGTTGCAAACAGGGTCCCGCGCATTTGAGCCATTCTGTTATGTGCTTGGAAACGCTAGGCGCAATTAGCATCGCGTTAACGCTGCCTGCTTGCCAAATCCTGACCTCTGCTTGGCAGTGTTGCTGCTCAATCAACCAGCATAATGAGGCGGTTTGGCAGACCTTTCCATCATCGAACCGCGCTTTACAGCCGACAATGATCGTTTAAGCGAAGATCAAGCCAGCCAAGCCTTGCATGCTGCACCGCTTGATCAGCCATTGATCGTGCCTTTGCATGCTTTGCTTAAACAGGCGCAGCTTTCCTGGGTGGCGAAGATGAAAGCCGCTTTGCGCGGTAAGACGGGTCTGACCAAAACACTGGAGTTCAATAGCTCCCTTTTGGTTGTTATGAACCGTGAAGCCTTGCGTGGCCGCGCCATTGTTCTGCTCGGTCAGGGTGATGACATTGCGCTTCATCGCATCGCCCAGCAATTGCCGTTTACCGCGCACATGTTGGACAAAACACCGGATACACAAGCGCTAAGTGCGCAGTGGCCAGCAGGCTTCATCTATGTCGGTTCTACAGGCCATGATCTGCCATTTTGGCAGGCCGCACGCAGCGCAGTGGGCGTAAACCTTTCAACCAAAACCGCCAAAGCACTGGCAGCTTTTGGCAAACCGATGGTTCTTCTGTCTGCACCGCGTTAGGTAAGCCGCGTGCGTAGACGCCACTGCCTGCATCGGTTAGGGCCAATGCATGTCTGCTTCTATTGTTGGTTCTGCCCTCATCCCTGTCATTTTGGTCATTGCGCTGGCGTTTCTTATCCGGCGCATAGGGCTGGTGAATGACACGCATGTGGCTGGCGTAGAGCGTGTCACCTATGTGGTGTTCTTCCCCACGCTGTTATTCTCCAACCTTTCCACCGCCAGCTTCGACGATCCATCGGTCTGGACATTGGCGTTGCTGTTGGCCGGTACGCATCTGCTTATGGGGGCGGTAACATGGGTGTTCTATACCCGCTCATCGCTTGATGGGCCGTCTGTAACCAGCGCGTTCCAGGGCGCAAATCGCTTCAACAGCTATATCGTGCTGGCGCTCGCGTTTGCAGTTTATGGCACGCAAGGCGTGCAGCAGATCACCGTGCCAATGGCGCTGATGATTATCACCATCAACATTCTTTGCGTGTCGATTTTGGCGCGCTATGGTGTGCCGGAAGAAGGCACGCAAATGCCCTCGCTTTGGAAAGCACTGGCCACCAACCCACTGATTTTGGCAAGCGCAGCGGGGCTCGCGGTCAATCCATTGCAGATTGACTGGCCAGGCCCGGTCGATACCGCCTTTGGCTGGTTTGGAACGGCAGCCATTGCCATGGGCCTGTTTGCCGTTGGTGCGGGCTTGCGGCCCATTTCTGGCAAAGGTTCAGTGTTTGCCATCGGAACATCCAGCGTGATCAAGCTGATCGGCATACCAGCGCTGTTTTTGGGGTTGGCCACGCTCATTGGCTTGCCGCGCGATCTCATGGCGCTCGGGCTTATTGCCACCATCGTACCCGGCGCCACATCATCTTACATTTTGGCCCGGCAGCTTGGCGGCAATGCGCTTTTGATGGCGCAAAGCGTAACGGTGGGCACCGTATTGTCGGGAGTCACCGTCACCATCTGGTTTATCATCTGGCCCTATCTGGCCTAAGCGGCCTTATCCAAGCCACGCTTGGCCAGCAGCGCATCCACTGTTGGCATGCGCCCACGGAAGCTTGTGTAAAGCTCTGCCGGATCGACCGCGCCACCAGCTGAATAGATGTGGGTTTTCAGTTTATCAGCTACACCTTCATCAAACGGTGAGCCCGCTTCCATGAAGGCGGCAAAGGCATCGGCATCCATCACCTCTGACCATAGATAGCTATAATAGCCGCTGGCATAGCTACCGCCAGAAAAAATGTGCTGAAAATGTGGTGAGCGATGGCGCATGGTGATCGCGCTTGGCATGCCAATACGCTCCAGCGTCTGCGCCTCAGCGGCCAGCAGGTCAGTTGTTCCGTCGGTTGTGCCATCGTGAAGATCAAGGTCTACCAGCGCGCTGGCAACATATTCGACCGTGCCAAACCCTTGATCATATTTCGATGCTGCGGTGAGCCGCTCAATCAGATCATCGGGGATCGGCAGCCCGGTCTGCGAATGCTTAGCATGCTCGCGTAAGATCTCCGGCACCATCAACCAGTGCTCATAAAGCTGGCTGGGCAGTTCCACAAAGTCGCGCGCCACAGATGTGCCCGCCACCGACGGGTAAGTAACATCTGACAGCATGCCGTGCAGCGCGTGGCCAAACTCATGAAACAGCGTGCGTACATCATCCAGCGTTAGCAGTGCTTTTTCACCCTCTGGCGGTTTGGCAAAATTCATCACATTCACGATGATTGGGCGGGTATCACCACCCAACTTACCAAGTTGAAGCTTACTTTGTCCGCGAAACGCGCTCATCCACGCGCCGGAACGTTTGGACATGCGGCCATAATAGTCGCCCAGAAACACCGCAATATGCTCGCCATTGGGTCCCAGAACCTCATAGGCACGCACGTCTGGGTGATAAACCGGGATGTCGCTGCGCTGTTTGAACGATAGGCCAAACAGGCGGTGCGCGGTGGCAAAAGCTGCCATGATCATCGCATCCAGCGTGAAATAGGGCTTCACCTCATCATCGGATATAGCAAACTGCGCCTGGCGGCGTTTCTCGCTGTAATGGCGCCAATCCCAAGCTTCCAACTTGATGTTGGCGCCTTCGCTCGCGGCCAATTCTTCCAGTTTTTCTTGGTCGGCCAATGCCATGGCACGCGCTGGCGCCCAGACATTTTCCAACAGGTTGCGCACGGCAGCTGGGGCCTTGGCCATCTCATTTTCCAGCTTGTAGTGCGCGTAGGTTTCATAGCCCAGCAGTTTCGCCCGCTCCTGGCGCAGGGCTAGCGTTTCTTGTGCCGCGGCGCGGTTATCAGTGTCGCCGCCGCGCTGCCCGCGTGATGTCCACTGTTTAAAGGCCGCCTCGCGCAGGTCCCGTCGGGTGGACTGGATAAGAAATGGCTCAATCAAAGACCTTGAAAGCGTGATCACCCAGCCTTGTTTGCTGCGATCCTTGGCCGCTTGGGCTGCTGCTGTAACAAGCGATGGCGCTAGGCCTGCCAAATCGGCCTCGTCGCTAATATGCAGCGCCTCGACCTGCTCGTCCGCCAACACGTTTTGCGAAAACTGCGTGGCAAGCACAGCCAGGCGCTGACCTATCTCTTTGATCCGCTCACGATCCTCACCCTCCAGCAGCGCGCCAGAGCGCACAAAGCCTTTGCGGGTGAGGTCCAACACACGCGCCTGTTCAGCGGTTAGGTTCAGGGTGTCTTTGATCGCCCACAGCGCTTCAATGCGGGCAAAAAGCCCCTCATGCAGGCTGATGGCTTGGCCGTGCTTGGCCATTTTGGGTGCAAGGTCACGCTCTAAGGCTTGCAGGGCATCATTGGTGTGCGAGCCTGCCAAATTGTAAAACACAGCCGATGTTTTGCGCAGCAACTCGCCTGCCAATTCTAGGGCGTCAATGGTGTTTTCAAAACTTACAGGATCAGTGTTTTCGGCAATTGCGTTCACCTGCATCAAGTGCTCGTCAAAAGCTTGGCTCAGCGCGGGGGCATAGTGATCTGGCGTAATCTCGGAAAAAGGAGGCACCTCAAACGGTGTGTCCCAGGCCTGCAAAAAAGGATTGCTGCTCATGGATGCTCTCAAAGGTTGACTGTTGGCTGGATGTGGTGCCGGCACCGGCGTACGGCAAGCGCTAGTGCGTAGATGGGGCCGATTCAGCTGCTTTTTTCAGTATGTCGATCGCCTCTGGAATGATCCGCACCAGATCATCGGTGGGCACGGCACCAGAAATCAGAAAGTGCTGGTCAAGCAGCAAGGTGGGCACGCCGCTCACGCCCTGACCTGCCAACCCATCAGCCAAATTGTGGGTGGCACTGGTCAGTTCTTCATCGGCGAGCGCTGCGGTTGCGACCTCAACCGGAAGGCCCGCTTCATCGGCAAGCTCGAGCAACACATCATCCTCGCCAATGTCTTTGCCCTCAACAAAATAGGCCTGGAACAGAAGATCAGCCAGCTTGATGGAAGCATCGCCCTCGTCGCTTTTCAGGCTTGAAGCCATGGCCATCAACATGTGGGCTTTGAGCGTGTTGGGCGTACGCATCATCTTGTCATGATGGATGGCAATGCCGCTTTCTTCTGCCGCCTCACGCACCTGCGCGTCCAACTCATCAGAGCGCTCTTTGGAGCCAAACTTCTTTTCCCGGTAGTCTGCACGCGCCATGCCTTGGGCAGGCATATCTGGGTTCAGCTTAAAGGGCAGGTAGCGAATCTGTGGGCGGGCATCGGCTGGCATCTGGGCAAGGGCTGCATCCAGCCGCGCTTTGCCGATGAAACACCAAGGGCAGACAAAATCAGAAACAATGGACAAAATTGGCAAGGCAAACAGCTCCTCATGCATGGTCGCCCAAACTTAAAGGTGGATGAGGCAAAAGCCCACCCATGCCTTGCGTGTAATAAGCATTGCCTTCTGCGTGCGCATGGCTAGAAATCCGCCAGCAGGAGGAAAGAGCGTGATCACTATTGCAGGCGAAGCCCTATACGATGTGTTTCCAGCGATGGGGGCTGATGCGCAGAGCCAAATAGCGCTTGATGCGGTGACCGGCGGCTCGCCCTTTAATGTCGCCTGCGGCCTTGGGCGTTTGGGTCTTTCCCCTTTGTTTTTCGGTGGGATTGCAAACGGGCAATTGGGCAATCGGCAAGCGCAGATTTTGGCCGATGCTGGCGTGCGCGGCGATGCCATTGTGCGCAAGGACAATCTGGTGCCGCTTATGGTGATTGCGCTGGCTGAAGATGGCCAGCCAACCTACAGCTATTACGGCCAATCCACCGCTGATGTGGACATCACACGCGATGATTTGAGCGTTCTGCCAGGCGCGCCAAGCCTGTTGCATTTGGGGTCCTACAGCCTTGTGCTGCCGCCCATCGCTGACACATTGGCAAGCCTTGTGGCGCAGTTGCCGCTAACCAGTATCCTCACGCTCGACCCTAATGTGCGCCCAATGGTGGAGCCTAATGTGGAGGTTTGGAGTGCGCGCTTGGAGCCGCTGTACCAGCGCGCAGACATCATCAAGCTATCGGACGAAGATATTGCATTTTTAGCCCCTGGGCAGGATCCGCTGGTCTATGCGCAGGGCCTGCATGAACGCAGCCAAGCGCCGGTGTTCCTCACCCGCGGCCATGAAGGTGTAAGTGTCATCTGCAAGGATGGTGCGCGCGATGTGTTGGCGCCAAAGGTTGATGTGGTTGATACGGTCGGCGCGGGGGACTCGTTCCAAACAACGCTCATTGCCTGGGGCTCAAAGCCAAGTGTGGCTGAACGCCTGCATCATAGGGCGTTGGGTTTGGATGAATTGTGCGGCATTGCCGAAGCCGCTGTGGCAGTTGCAGCATGCATTTGTGCTCAGCGTGGCCCGGTCATTCCGCAGGCCAAGGCGCTAGAAGCGGCGATATCACCCCGCCTTTTTCAGCGGATTTTCGACGATGGCTAATTTGTCGGTTTGTTCGGCGATCTGAAATTCAAGTTCTTCTGCGCAGCGTAGCGCATCATCAGCCTTTTCAGGTCGCATATAGGCAAAGCCCTGCACCAGATCGCAGCCATAGGCCCGCAGTAAGGCAATTTCGGCGTCTTCTTCAGCGCCCTCACCAACCACTTTCATGCCAAGGCCGCGACCAAGCGCGATAATACCTTGCAGCAGGCGGGCTTTATCAGGTGCCTGGTGTATGCCTGCGATAAAGCAGCGATCAATTTTCAGCTCATCGAACGGCAAATCATTGAGATAACCGAGTGAAGAATAGCCGGTACCAAAATCATCCACTGCCAGACGAATACCAGCCGCTTTGAACCTGGATAGGGCACGGCGAACCCGGCCCTCACCATGATCGGCAAACACGCTCTCGGTGAGTTCGAGGCAAAGCAGATGCGGCGGGTAGCCTGTATCAGCGACGATTGAGAGCACGTCATCTTCAAAGTCAGATTGCCAAATTTGTGCCGCAGATACGTTGACCGATATCATCCGCTCTGGCTCACCGGCATCCAGCCATGCCCGACCGGTTTTGCAGGCATCGCGCAGCACCCAAAGGCCGATCTCGCAGATCAAGCTGGAACTTTCGGCAACAGGAATAAATTCGGCTGGCGAGACATAGCCGCGTATTGGATGTTTCCAGCGCACCAGTGTTTCAAAACCCGCAACGCGGCCCGACTTCAAATCGACTTGGCCTTGAAAGCGTGTCTCCAGATGGTTGTTCTCAATCGCTATGCGCAGGTCGCGCGTCATGTTCAAGCGCGCCTGCACAGCGCGACTCATCATGGGCGTGAAGAACAGCGCGCGCCCGCGTCCTTCGTCCTTGGCCATATAAAGTGCCATATCGGCATTTCGAAGCGCTTCTTCTGTATTACCGCCATCTTGTGGAATCAAAGCAATGCCGAGGCTGGTTCCCACCTGCACCTCGCCACGCTCCAACTGCAGCATGCCAGAGAGTTTTTCGATCGTCGTATTGGCGTAACGCTCAAGGCAGTCAACGCTTGAGTAATTGCGAATAATAATCGCAAATTCATCACCACCCAACCGCGCCACAAAGACCTTTTCAGCGGTATTGTTTTTCAGGGTTTGGGCCACCTTGCGCAACAGTTCATCGCCAGCAGCATGGCCAAGTGAATCATTGACCTCTTTAAAGTGATCAAGGTCGAGCAAGAACAGCGCCGCTGAACCGCCATTGACGCGTACCCCATGCAAAACATCATTCAGTTCGCGGGTAAAGAGTGCTCGGTTGGCAAGGCCGGTAAGGGGGTCAAAGAACGCCAGCTCACGCAGTTGCTTTTCCGCGTGCTTACGTTCGGTGATGTCCTGCACGGTGCCAAAAAGGCCGCATATTTGACCCTGCTCATCAAGCAGAGTCTTGGTCATCATTGTGTAATAGCCAAATGTGCCATCACCGCGCCTTGCCTGTACATCAATGCTTGATGCGGGTTTGCCCTGCAGTGCGGCGGCATGTTCAGCTTGGATGGCAGCACAGTCTTCTGGTCCACAAAGCGAGAACACAGCTTTGGCGGTTGGGACATAATGCTCAGGATCAAGACCAAGCAACGCGTAGAGATTACGAGACCAAGAAACCTCTCCACTGGCGCAATCAAACTGCCAGTCACCGATTCCGCCCATCGCTTGCGCTTCAAGCAGGGTGGCGCTGCGTTTCTCCAACTCTTCCCGGGCGCGTTTAAGGGCTGTCACATCCTGCGCCACACCCATCAATTGGGCTGACTGGGTTGTGGTGGCAGCTTTGCGCCGAAGCATGATGCGCAAGTGTTGGGCCTGCGCCGCGTCGTCGGCAAAATAGCGAATATCGAACGGCTCGACATCAGCACCGCTTGCGGCCTGTCTTAAACGGCGCACGAGAGAGCGGCGCTCGGTGCGATGCACACGCTCTAGCAGACTGTGCCACCAGGGCCTGTCAACGTCGTCATCACTGTTCTGCGACAGCGGGAAGCCGACCAAGCCCATTAGCCCCTGCGACCAGCGGGTGTTGTTGGTTTTTAGGTCAGTAATCCAATGACCTAGCTTGGCGATAGATTGCGCGCTTTCAATAGCCAGTTGATTTTCTAAGCGCTCATTATCTGCCGCCACGCTTTGGGTGATGTTACGGGCTGTTCCGCGATAACCCAAAAACCGCCCATCAGCATCAAAGCGCGGTTTGCCCGATATCTGAATGCTGCGAATGTCTTCCTTGTCGAACTGCAGGCGATAGACCAGATCGGTAAATGGGCGGTGTGCATCCAGGTCCTCGAAATGAGCTTCGATGAGAGGGCGATCTTCATCCATCAGGTCCATGTCGCGGCGGGTCTTGCCAATATACATGTTATACTGATCATAGCTTGCACGGTCGACGCCTTCGGTGAAATCGACAAAGCGGTGCTCTTCATCCGTTTCCCAGCACCAATCACCCGCAGTGCTTGCAAAGTCGCGGAATCGCTCTTCGCTCTCTTGCAAGGCAAGATTTGTGCGGTACTCCGAGGTGATGTCTTGAACCAAACCAAAAAGGGAAATGATTTTGCCGGTTTGATCGCGCATCGGGCTGCCTGAAATGCGCACATAGATCCAGGAACCATCAGGCCGGTTTACCCGTCCTTCATTGACATAGCTTTCACCAGTTTCCCAGCAGGCCTTGACCCTCTCAATACTGGCCTCACGCAGTGCAGGCTCGTAGAGCGTGCGCAGTTCATCCATCGCGATGAAGCCATTGCGGTCCAGGTCCACGCCAAACAGCGCAGCAACTTCTGGTGCAAGGATTAGCCTGGCACCAGTGCGATCTGAATTGATCCAAGAGCCTAAGCGGCCTACTTCAAAGCTGGCTTTGAGCAGGTGCGAGGTTGAGCGCAGATCATCATGCGTTTGTTTGGAGCCAGTAACGTTGGCAACGACCAAATAGGGTGCTGTTCGGCCAAAAACGATGTCGGCAACAAGTGACAAATGTACGCCGCTTGGGGTTTCAATATCGACCGTGCGGGCAGCCAAAAGAGAGCCAGCTTCACAGCCCTCCTGTGGAACTGCAATGGAGGCAACAAAAGCGTCGAATACCGCAAGCTCTGCGCCAAGCAGGTAAGCTTCTAGTGGCTCACGCGTGCCAATTTGATAGGAAGATTGCCCATCTTTTTTCTCCAGCGGAACAACGCAAATGCACACTTTGGGCGGACGGGCATGGATAATCTCTGTGCCATCGCGCAATGGCTTCACTAAGGAGATTACATAGTCGCCCGCTTCAAGGCTGACAGGGAAAACGATGCGTTGCCAACTTGCGACCGAGGAACCCGGTGAGCCTGGCATGATGGTGGTAAGGGACGTTTTGCGCGCCAATGATTCTTGGAAGCTGGACTCGATATGCTTGCGCGTTTCAAGCTCGAAGTCCGCAGTTGACTTACCGGTCATATCGAAGCCGGCCTCTTGGGCCAGCGCTACGCCAAAATGCTCATAGAAAAAGCGGCCATCGTCTATGCGGCGAGCAAGTGTGATTTGGTCGGCATCGGCGCCTAGCGATGCCAAAAAGCTTGTTGCCGATTGTGCAGGCTGCTCGTTTAACGCAGCAACAGACGCACTGATGCGCTCCACTTCCGGGAACCGGAGATGGTCACGTGGCCCTAATTGCCGCACCAATGAGTCGAGCGTTTCTGTCACTTACCCTCCATAAGTAACGGAAAGTTTCGCTCATAAGTCTTAGAAACTGATGAAGAGTCGGTGGAAAATTACGCCTTTTCATGTGTTTACGCTGGGTAAGTTTTGCTTTTTGCTTGACCAAACCGCGTTCATCTATCCTCAGCGAGGCACGCTTTGCCGCTTGCCCAACACAAAGCTGCGTGCCAACAACCGCGTGCTTCCTAACCCACTTTGTGTGTTCTCATGACAAATCAGAGCTCTCTTGCCACCCTATTAAGTCCTCACGCCGCGCGCCTGGCGTCCACGCACTTGCGCACTTTGCTGGAGGATGAGCCCAACCGATTTGATCGTTTTAGTCACAACGCCTGTGGACTGTTGATCGACTGGTCGAAGGAAAAAATCGATCAAGACGCATGGCAAGCCTTGGTCCGTCTTGCCGGAGAAAAGTCGGTTGAGGCTGCGCGCGCTGCCATGCTGGCTGGGCAGCCCATCAACACAACTGAAGACAGGGCTGTGCTGCACACTGCGCTGCGTGGTGGCAGCTGGGCTCCAGCCAGCGCGAAGGACGAGATTGACCGCGAGCGGAAGCGTTTTCTAGCGTTTGCAGATAATGTGCGTTCAGGCAGCATTGTCTCCAGCGATGGCAAGCCGTTTGAGCACGTGGTCAACATTGGCATTGGCGGGTCAGATTTAGGGCCAGCTATGGCAGTGCGCGCCTTGGCGCCTTTTTGTGATGGCCCGCAAATTCACTTCATTTCCAATGTTGATGGTGCCCATGCTGTTGATGTCCTCAAAGGTCTCAATCCTGCCCAAACCCTGGTGCTGGTGGCGTCCAAAACATTTACAACGCTAGAGACGCTGACCAATGCGCATACGGTGCGCGATTGGCTGGTTGCGGGCATCGGCGAAGCATCAGTTGGTGCCCATCTGGCAGCCCTTTCTAGCAATGCAGATGCCACGGCTGCGTTCGGTATCGATGCGCAGCGCGTTTTTGGTTTTTGGGATTATGTTGGGGGGCGCTATTCCATCTGGTCAGCGATAGGCCTGCCCCTTGCGCTGGCAATTGGCGCCGACAGGTTCCATCAATTTCTTGCTGGCGCACACGCGTTGGATGACCATTTTGCCCAAGCGCCGCTTGAGCAGAATTTGCCTGTCATTCTCGCTCTTATTGGTATTTGGCGACGCAATGGCTTGGGGATCACAGGTCATGCTGTGATACCCTATGAGGAGCGCCTTGCCCGTTTCCCGGCCTATCTGCAGCAGCTTGATATGGAATCCAACGGCAAACAGGTGCGCAAAGACGGCAGCGCGGTGGAGGATAGAACGGGCATGCTGGTGTTTGGCGAACCTGGCACCAATGCGCAGCACTCTTTCTTTCAGCTGTTCCATCAGGGCACTGATCGTGTGGCGTTGGATTTGCTGTTGGGCCGGCGCGTGGCAAGCGACCCATCTACGGGTGATGCGGTGGCCAGCCGTGCCGCCGTGCACCACAAACATCTGATTGCCAACGCCTTGGCACAAACCCGTGCGCTGGCTATCGGCCGTTCGCTAGAGGAAACGCGCGCGCAAATGCAGGCCGATGGGGTGGCTCAGGACGATATTGATCGCCTCGCACCGCATCGAACGTTCCCTGGCGACCGTCCTTCAACCACCATTGTGTACGATCAGCTGGACCCCAAAACACTTGGCAAACTGATCGCGCTTTATGAGCACAAAGTGTTTGTCGAAAGCGTAATGTGGGACATCAATGCCTTTGACCAGTGGGGTGTGGAGCTGGGCAAGCAGCTTGCCAAGCAGATTGCCCCTTCGCTGGATGATGCCAATTTGGCCAAAGCTTTTGATCCATCTACCCGCGGACTCATCAGAGCTCTCAACTCCAAGGAAAGCTAGCAACATGGCAACTCTCATCGATGGCAAGGCTCTTGCGCGCACCGTAACCGACGCCATTGGCGAAGTGTCCGCCGATTTTCTGGCCCTGCACAAGCGCCAGCCAGGTCTTGCTGTTGTTCTGGTTGGAGAGGATGCGGCAAGCCAGGTCTATGTGCGCTCAAAGGGCAAGATGGCGGCCAAATGTGGCTTTCACTCCGTTACCATCCGCCAGCCTGATACGTTGAGTGAACTGGATCTGTTGGCCGTTGTGCATGAGCTGAACGCCGATAGCAGCATTGATGGTATTTTGGTGCAATTGCCTTTGCCGGCCCATATCAACGCAGATGCGATATTGAATGCTATTGATCCAGCCAAGGATGTTGATGGCTTCCATCCGGTCAATGCTGGCAAGCTCGCCTCAGGTGATGTTGATAGCCCGCTTATCCCGTGTACCCCTGCTGGCATTATGCACATGATCCGCAGTTTGCATGGCCCCGATCTTTCAGGCCTTCAGGCTGTGGTGCTTGGCCGCTCCACCATTGTTGGGCGGCCTATCAGCCATCTTTTGCTGGCTGCCAATGCCACCGTTACAGTGGCGCACAGCCGCACCAAAAACATCGAAGATTTGGCGCGCACTGCCGATATTCTGGTAGCAGCAGTTGGTCGCCCGCAAATGGTGGGGACAGGTTGGATCAAGCCAGGTGCAACGGTCATTGATGTTGGGATCAACCGGATTGAGGACCAAAATCTTGGCACCAGCCAATTGGTGGGGGATGTAGATTTTGAAGCCGCACAAAGCGTTGCGGGCGCCATTACGCCGGTTCCTGGCGGTGTTGGTCCCATGACCATTGCCATGCTGATGGGCAATACGCTCAAAGCTGCTGAAGCGCGCGCCAAAGTCTAAAAACTGACAATTTTAAGCTGCGTCGCTCTTGTCGGTGGATGCTGACAGGCGGGTCTCATCAAGCAGCGATGCCAATTTGGCGCGTGCGTTTTCGGCCAGATAAAGCTGCAAATCATCGGACTTCACAGCATCGCCAACAAGGGAGCCTTGCAGCGCATCGCAGCCAAGGCCCGCCAGCAGAGCGGCTTGCTTTGGCAAGGAAACGTCCTTGGCAATAATTTCAATTTGCAGCGCTTTGGCCATCGCTATTGTTCCGCGCACCAGCTGGTGATCAGCACCTTGAGCCTCCAAATTATTCGTCAGATCGGTGCAAAGGCGCACTGCATGAATGCCAAGCTTTTGCAGTGTTGCTAGTGAGCTGGCACCAGACCCAAAGTCATCAATGCCAAGCCGGTAGCCAAGCTCGCCCAGCATTTTCATAGTTTTTTCAATTGCCGAAGCAGATCGGTCTGTCAGCGTTGTTTGGTCAACTGCAATGGTAATCATGTGTGGCGCTAGGGCGTGCTGTTTGCGCAGCGCATCCAGGGTGCTGACGAAGGGGTCAAGGCGCATATGGTCTGGGCTTGCACTGATCCACAGTTGGCCAGTTTCAGCGCCAATGTCTTGCGCGTTGCCTATAGTAGCAAGCGCAACATCCATGGATCGTGTGCAGAGCTCTGCGATCTGGCCAGTTTTTTGCGTCAATTCAAAGAGTTGGTTGGAGCGCAGAGTCTCCTCGCCAAAGCGCCAGCTTAACTCGTTGGAAAAACCAACCGCTTGCCCATCCTGCGCGCACGCAATGGGTGCGAACGCAATGCTTAGATCCTGCTCAGCGCAGATGCTGGCGCTCAGCGCCTGAGCCATGTCGTTTTTCTTGCGCACTGCCGCAGCATCGGCGTCTGAGAACCAGCGCCAGTTTCCACGGCCATCTTGTTTGGCGCGATACTGTGCCAAATCGGCATATTTCAGTAAACTGGCGCTGGATGTTTGTGTGTCGTTGATTGCTGCGGCGCCGAGGGAAATCCCTACGCGCAAAGTGGCCCCTGAGGTGACCATTGGCTCACGCATGGCTTCAAACAAATGCAATATCACATTCTCATGGGCTTCATGCGTTTCGCCGCCACTAAGCGCAAAAACAAACTCATCACCACCAAGGCGCGCCACAAAGTCATCCGGGCCAAGTATAGCTTGCATGCGCCTGGCAATTTGGCGCAACACTTCATCGCCCACATCATGGCCATAAGCATCATTGATGGGTTTGAAGTGATCAATGTCGAAAAGTGCAACGCAGCCGCCACTGGTGCCGCCTTCAGCGACAGTATCAAGCAGCTCATCAAGCCGAGCACAAAAACTACGGCGATTAAGCAAGCCGGTGAGTTGGTCACATTCAGCGATCTTGCGCAGCTCAGCTTCGGCCCGCTTCAGATCGGTAATATCACTTCGCACACCAACCGTTGTGCCGGTGGGGGAACGATGCTCGCGCACCTGCAGCCAGGTCCCATTTGCCAGACGTTGGTTCAACTGTTCTGGTGGATTTTTGTGATGCTCCAGTCGCTCAGCAAGCCAAGCTTCCTGTCGCGCGGGATTGGAGCCGATATTTTGATACTGGCCACGGGCCAATCCACAGCGCAAAATGCTCTCAAACGTTGCCCCTGGCACAATCGCATCGGCTGAGGCTGCATAGGTTTCCAAATAGGCCGAGTTGCAGATGATCAGTCGGTCATCATCATCATAGGCGGCCACTGCATCTGGCATCGTTTCCAGCACATCGCGCAGCAATTGCTCTGCTGAATGGCGCTGAGTTACCTCCGCGCGCAAAACATCTTCCGCCAATTTGCGGGTGGTAATATCCTGAAAGGCTCCAACCACGCTCACCGCTTCGCCATCCTCGTGGACAGTGTGGCCAACTGCGCGCACCCAAATGGAGCGGCCGGTGGCTGTGATCATTGGCAGTTCAAGGTCCCAGGCACTGCCATCGCTAATGCTCGTTTCCACCGCATGGGTTATGGTGGAGCGTGCCTCAGGCGCATAAAACTCAATCGCCCTGTCAAGCTTTGGCGTGTAATCGGGGTCGACTTCGTGAATTATCTTCGTTTGCCGCGACCAAAACAGGGCGCCTGTTTGCAGGTCTAATGTCCAGCCACCGACTTTTGCGATCTCAGAGACATCTTCAAGGAAGGCTTGACTGCGCTGCAGTTTTTTCTCGGCTGTTTTGCGCTTGGTGATATCTTTGCGCACGCTGAAATGCCCGCTCACCTGGCCAGCGCCATCAAACAGCGGCACCACAATATTATCAAACCAGCGCAGTTCACCTGATTTGGTTTTGTTGCAAACCTCGCCTACCCAGCTCTTGCCAGCATTAACGCAAGACCAGAGTTCCTCAAAGAAACCTGGGTCATGTTGCTTGCCATTGATGATGGCATAGCTTTGGCCCACGAGCTCTGCGCGTTCATACTGCATCACCTGGCAAAAACGGTCATTGACGTAGCTTATCCGCCCTCTTGTGTCGCTGACCGACACAATGGAATGGGCATCAAGCGCACGCCTGTGCGCATCAGCCAGTGAGGCTGGTGAAACCAGTGCAGAAAGGGTTTGGCCAACTTGGCTCATCAGCGATACGCATACACTTCAGTCGCAGGAGCAAATGATGTAGCGCGCTTTTGGTTCCAAAACCGTTAAGCTGGGTCGCTCGCATTACGCGAAAATGCGCATCAAGAATGTGTCTCTTCGCTTCGAAAGTTAGGCAGCTATGCCTTCGCGCTGGTAGTCTTTTACATCCACAAACTGAACGGTTGGAAAGCGGTCGCCTTCATAGGTGAGATCAAATTCTGACCCGGCTAAAAACACCAAAGCGCCATCAAGGTCTGCCGCAAGCGAAGCGCGATGGCGCGTCTCAAACTTAGCCATTTCAGCTTTGTCCTCGCAAATAACCCAGCGTGCCAGCGAAAAGCGCGCCTGCTCAAAGTCCACGGGCAGTTTGTATTCTGCCATCAAGCGATCTTTCAGCACATCCAATTGCAGCGCGCCAACAACACCGACCAGCGCTGGCGAACCATCAATGGGCATGAAAACTTGCGTCACGCCTTCTTCGGCCAGCTGTTGTAGTGCTTCTTTCAGCTTCTTTGCCTTCATCGGGTCTTCTAAGCGAACCCTGCGTAAGATTTCCGGCGCAAAGCTAGGAACCCCGCGAAATGCTAGCGCTTCACCTTCTGTCAGCGTGTCACCAATGCGCAGCGTGCCATGGTTGGGAATGCCCACCACATCACCAGCGTAAGCTTCTTCTGCCAACGCACGATCTTGCGCAAAGAAGAACTGTGGCGTGTGCAACGAAATCATTTTGCCGGTACGGGCAAGGCGGGCCTTCATGCCGCGCGAAAGTTTGCCCGAACACACGCGCATAAAGGCGATCCGGTCACGGTGATTGGGGTCCATGTTCGCTTGAATTTTGAACACAAAACCGGACATGGCCGGTTCGCCAGGCTGAACTTCGCGCAGGTCCGCTTCTAGGCCCTGCGGCGGCGGTGCAACATCACCCAGCGTGTCGATCAAGTCCTTCACGCCAAATTCGCGCAGTGCCGATCCAAACAGCACAGGTGATAGATGCCCCTCATTAAAGGCTTTGGCATCAAAAGGTTTGGAGGCCTCCAAACCCAGCATCAAATCCTCAACGCCTGCCTCGCGCTCATGCTCGTTGAAGAGCTCGGCAACCTTTGGGTCCTCTGGGCCATTGACCTTTTCTAGCGGCCCAGCTGGGTTATCGAGCCGCCTGATTGCACTTTTGCGCATGTCGTAAAGGCCGGCAAAGGTTTTGCCCTGGCCAATGGGCCAGTTGAAGGGCGTGAGATCCAGCGCCAGTGCGCCTTCAATATCTTCCAGCAGCTCAAAAGGGTGCAAGCTGTCGCGGTCCATCTTGTTGACGAACGTGATGATGGGGATATCGCGCAGGCGACACACTTCCACCAGTTTGCGCGTGCGCGCCTCAATACCCTTGGCCGCATCAATCACCATGATCGCGCTATCGACGGCTGACAGGGTGCGATAGGTGTCCTCAGAAAAATCCTCATGGCCCGGCGTATCAAGCAAGTTGTAGATCGTATCGCCATAGCGGAACGTCATCACCGACGTCATCACCGAGATGCCGCGTTGCTTTTCGATATCCATCCAATCCGAGCGGGTGCGCCTGCGGTCGCCCTTGGCTTTCACCTCGCCAGCAAGTTGGATGGCACCGCCGAAGAACAGCATTTTTTCCGTCAGCGTGGTTTTACCCGCATCCGGGTGGGAGATGATCGCAAACGTGCGTCGCTGGGCAATTTGCTCAGCATAGGGGGAAGTTTTTTCGCTCATAGCGCTCGTTTAGCGCAATACCGCATAAGCGCAAGCTAGAGCGTGATCCGGCGGCCTTGCTCGCCAGAGGCTACGATCGCCTCGATGATTTTCAGAACATCGCGCGCTTGCTGGCCTGTAACCGGTGGCGGCGTGCCGGATTCTATCGCTTCGCGCATCAACTGATAAAATGTCTGGTGCGCACCGTTGAGCAGCGGCACCTTTTGGGCTGTTTTTACACCATCAGGAAAATGGGTCAGCGTGCCGTAATGGCGGGGGTCTTCCACGCCAAACCCAGTCTCATGGGCTTTCATGCCAGCTTTAAGCTGCGCTTCTTGCCCATCCATATGATCTTTGCGCCAGCCAGCTTTGGACCCTTGCACCACAAAGCGCGGCGCATGCTCGGGCGATATCATGTCTGTTTCAGCAATGGCGCGCAGGCCTGGATAGCCAAGGCGAGCATGCAGGCGGTCGGGCACATTGCTTTGCGCGCGCTGGGTTAGCAACTCGCCTTCTACCCAGTGCGGCATGCCAAACAGTTGCACAAACTGGTCAAGCAAGTGGGTGCCAAGATCAAAATGTATCCCAACGCCTGGCAGCGTGTCATTTTTCCAGTTGTCGCGTATGGCGGGCTTGAAGAAGGAAAAGCTGGAATGGATGTGATGGATATCGCCCAACACGCCGCGCGCCATGAGGTCCTTCAGTGTCAGGAAATCACTGTCCCAGCGCCGATTTTGGAAGCAGCTCACCATCTTGCCTGCACGCTGCGCAGCCGCGATGATGCGATCAGCCTCCTTCACAGATCCGGCAAAGGGCTTGTCCACCACCACATTGTGCCCCGCTTCCAGGGCCTCAATGGCCAGCGCACCGTGAGTGTGTGAGGGGGTGGTGATAATCACCAAGTCGAGCGATGTGTCGGCAAACAAGGCTTCAGGTGTGGCGTGAATGTGCGTCGCTGGATGATCCTTAGCGATTTCATCAACCCGACTAGAGGCAATAGCGGCGAGCTCAATGCCGGCAGCCTGTAACAGCGGTGCATGAAACACACGTCCGCCTGTGCCGTAACCCACAAGGCCCGCGCGAAAGCTGCTCATGGGCATTTAGGCATCGCCAAGATCATTAGGTGAAAGCCCAATAATGGCCGGGTCCGCAGCACCAAGCACGCCATCATCGCGTTTGTCATAGTCGAACTGGCTGAGTACATGGCGCATGATTTCCAGCCGCCCGCGGCGCTTATCGTTCATCCGCACAATCGTCCAAGGCGCAGTGTCGGTTGATGTGCGCTCCAGCATGGTATTGCGCGCATCGGTATAGTCTTCCCACTTGGATAGAGCCTTGAGATCAATTGGCGAGAGCTTCCAGACTTTCAGCGGATCGTGCCTGCGATCATGAAAGCGCTTAATCTGGGTTGTACGGCCAATATTGAGCCAGAATTTCACAAACACCATGCCATCGCGCACCAAGGCTGTTTCAAAAGAAGGCACCTCGGCCAAAAACTGCGCGTGCTGCTCATCGGTGCAAAACCCCATCACCGGCTCAACGCCCGCCCGGTTGTACCAAGAGCGGTCAAACAAGGTCATGTTGCCTTGCGTGGGCAGGTGCGAAATGTAGCGCTGGAAGTACCATTGCCCGCGCTCGGTTTCAGTGGGCTTGCTCAGCGCTGCCACATGGGCATGGCGTGGATTGAGATAACGGCGGAAATTGAAAATCGAGCCGCCTTTACCCGCTGCATCGCGCCCCTCAAACACAACCACCAAGCGCTGCCCACTATCTTGCATGTGCCTTTGCAGCTTCACCATTTCGATCTGCAATTCTTGAAGCTGCGCCTCATACTTGGATCGCTTGAGCTTTTTGGCATAGGGGTAGCCGCCATCCTGCATCTGGTAATCATCCAGAACCTCAGGAAAAACCGGATCATCCAGATCGAACTTTGTCAGGGCTTTGGTAACGTCATCAGGGTGGCTCATAGCGCATTGGTCCAAACATGTGTGGGCAAGCTTCAGGCGAAAAGAGCGCAAACACTGCCCGCGCAAACCGTGCCTGGCAAGGCGGCTGGGACATCGTAAAGTTCAGCCCAGTGCGAATGTCGATAAAACGTACGATTTGCGTCACACCAGTGTCACGCACTAGAAGCTAACCAGCAACTTCTTCTCTTTCCTTTTTCATTTGGTCCTGCACCCAGTGCCATCGCTGGTATGCACAGGTCGCAGGCAGTCTTACGCAGTCGCAGGTTATGACCACGCAATCCAATCAACATCTTCACAATCGTGATGATTTAGAGGACGAATCCAAGTCGCTGGATCTGCCCATCAGCACGTTTGAGAGCTTCGTGGCGCAGATGCGGCGCGAACGCTGGATGATGATCGCGCTTATGGTCGTTATCAGTGTTCTGTTGGTCTCCGGGCGTATCAATCTGCCAGAAGCGGTGTTCACGTTCACCTTTTTGGCGCTTACTTCCTTTATCACCAGCACATTGGCTGCCCGGCGCGCGCCCCTGGTTAGCCGCCGCGCGGTACAAAAGGTGCGTTCACGCCCAAGCTTTGAAAAGCTCATCACCGCTTGGCCCCAACCGGTGATTTTGGTCGATAAAGGCATGGTGATCCGCATTATCAATGGAGCAGCCAGCGACCTTATGGATATTCGCCATGCTGGCGATCCGCTGTCCTTTCGCCTGCGCGATCCCGATATCATAGCAGCGGTAGAGGCAGCGCTGAGCGATGGCCAAACAAGCACCCGCACAATCATTGAAAAAGTGCCAGCAGAGCGCATGCTACGGCTGCATATCCGCCCGTTTTCCTATTCCGGCACATCTGACTTGCCTGCAAACATGGATCAGCGCGAAGGTGGCCCAGCCCGGTATGTGCTCATCGTGATCGAGGATGACACATCCTCCTATCTTACCGAGCGTATGCGCTCTGATTTTGTGGCCAATGCCAGCCATGAGCTGCGCACGCCACTGGCCTCGATCACTGGCTGTATCGAAACACTGCAAGGCCCTGCGAAACATGATCCGGTGGGCCAGAAGCGGTTTCTTGCCATCATGACCAAGCAGGCTGACCGCATGAAAGCGCTTATTGATGATCTGCTTTCACTCAACCGCATTGAAATGCGCGCCAACCGGGTGCCGCAAGACTGTGTTGATCTAGCAGCCACGGTAGAACAGGCGATGGATCTATCCAGATCAGCAGCAGACGAGGCCGGTGTTGAGGTTCAGTTGGAAGCATCACTCTCGCCAGCCACGGTGCGCGGGGATGCCAATGAACTGCGCCAAGTGGTGGTAAACCTCCTGCAGAACGCCCTAAAATATGGCGCCAGCGGGCACCGTGTGCACATAAGCCTGCGCGATGCGCTGGAAGGTGGCGTTCGGATGGTAGAGCTCCAAGTGAAAGACTTTGGCCCTGGCATTGCGCAGGAGCATTTGCCGCGCCTAACCGAGCGGTTCTATCGCGCCCATGAGGATACCAGCCCTGTGGCCAGCGGAACGGGCCTTGGCCTTGCCATTGTAAAGCATATTATAGCGCGTCACCGAGGGCGTTTGCTGGTGGATAGCACACTAGGCGAGGGGGCAAGCTTTAGCGTCCGTTTGCCCTATATGACTGAGCCAAGCGCACTGAGTGCACAAGTCGATAAAAATATTAAAAATCAACAAGTTATACTGTCACAAGACTGATACATAACTGTCATAGAACCCTCATGCTGACGACCTAGTGTTTAGCCGCAATCGACGATTGCAATGGTCACCTGGCGTGTTTGTAGGGGTTCAAACCGAACCCTGCGCGTCATTCTGACCCTTTCGTATCGATCAGGGAGATTGACTCGTGAAATTCGCAACTCTTTCCAGTGTCGCAGCACTTGCCATGGCCGGTGCCATGGTTGCTGCTCCAGCGCAGGCCCGTGACCAAATTCAGGTTGTTGGCTCATCCACCGTTTTTCCGTTCACCACCGCTGTGGCAGAGCGCTTTGGCCAACAAACAGATTTCGGCACCCCCGTGGTTGAATCCACAGGCACAGGCGGCGGTATGCGCCTCTTCTGTTCCGGTGTTGGCGTCGATACGCCCGATTTCACCAACGCCTCGCGCGGCATGAAGGCCACTGAGTTAGAGAGCTGCACAGCCAATGGGGTAACGCCCGTTGAAATGCGCGTTGGCTTTGACGGCATTGTGGTTGCGGACTCCATCGACGGTCCAACGCTTGATCTTACCCGTGCCCAGCTATTTCTGGCGCTCTCCAAGGTGATTCCAGGCGATGATGGCACGCTGATCGACAACCCAAACATAGCTTGGGCCGACATTGATCCAGGTTTGCCCAATGCTGACATCGAAGTGCTTGGCCCCCCACCAACCTCCGGCACGCGCGATGCGTTTCTTGAGCTTGTCATGGAGCCAGGCTGCGAAGAAGCTGGTTTTGCCAGCGAGACCTGCGAAGCGATATTTGAAGAGCTGCGCGAAGATGGCGCCTATGTTGATGCCGGTGAAAACGACAATCTCATTGTCCAGCGCCTACAAGCCAACCCAGATGCTGTTGGCATCTTTGGCTACTCGTTCTTGGCTGAAAACGGCAATGTTGTAAAAGGCGCGCGCATCGATGGTGTCGATCCAACATTTGATAACATTGCCTCTGGCGAGTATCCGGTATCCCGCTCGCTCTATGTGTACGTAAAGGCAGAGCATGTCGGAGTGATTGCTGGCATGGAAGAGTTCATCGCTGAATACACATCAGAAGCAGCCATGGGCGAGGAAGGCTATTTGTCTGAGCGAGGTCTTATCCCGCTTCCGGCCGATGAGCGTGCGCAAGCTGCTGATGAGGCGCGTTCATTGACGCCTTTCACTGCCATGTAGGCACGTAATCCATCAGCAGCGCGAACTACGGTTTGCGCTGCTTTTCTACTCTTGTGTGCTACGGTTTTATTGAAGGAATGGCCGCAGCATATTGGTGATACTGGTTGGCGCAGTCTCGCGCCTGCCCACTCCAGTTCGGGTTTGCGGTTGTGTTGTTCTGGCTTCTCCTGCTTGCGTTGATCATATTGTTTGTTGGCTCGCTATATATTGGCGCGCAGCGCTCGCGGCAGGTTGCAGGCACAAGCACCAGCAATCTTCACTCACGGCCCAGCTATCATGGTGGGTACCTTGCGATCATGGCAACGTTGCCAGCGCTGGGTATCCTGATTGCCTGGTCCATTGCACAGGGCCCCATCATTGATCGGTTGGTGGTTGGCCAATTTACCGATCAGGTCGACGCGCTATCCTTGCCGCAGCAAGAGGCTTTTCTGCGCGATGCGCGCGCCATTGCCTTCGGCGGCATCGTCAGCTTCACCGATGAGCTGAAAGAGGCTGCTGCTGGCATCTATGCCAACCTCTATTTGATGTCACAGATCGCGATGATCATCGTCATGGCGATACTAGCGTTTCTGGGCTTTCGTGCTGCCTATACTAACATTGAGCCGCAGCGTCGCACCCGTCATTTTGTTGAGCGCGCGGTGATGCTCCTGCTGATCGCATGTTCGGTGGTGGCGATCTTTACGACAATTGGCATTGTGCTCTCGTTGATCTTTGAAAGCATCCGTTTCTTCACATTGATCCCGATCCATAATTTCTTGTTTGGCCTGCATTGGTCACCGCAATCAGCCTTTGCTGGCGCTGGTGAAGTGGTGGACGCCAATCCGCTTGTGTTTGGCGCGGTGCCGCTCATTGTCGGTACGCTTTTTATTACCTTCATTGCCATATCGGTTGCTGGCCCTGTTGGGCTGTTTGCCGCCATTTATCTGTCCGATTATGCGTCCGCGCCCGTGCGCGCGGTTGCCAAACCCGTTCTTGAGATTTTGGCGGGCGTGCCAACGGTGGTTTACGGTTTTTTTGCCGCGCTAACCGTTGCCCCGTTCATCCGCGATACCGGCCAAGGTTTTGGTCTGGATGTGGCCTCAGAATCTGCGCTGGCAGCCGGTGTGGTTATGGGCATCATGATCATTCCGTTTGTATCCTCCCTGTCTGATGATGTGATCACCGCCGTGCCGCAAAGCCTGCGTGACGGGTCCCTGGCGCTGGGTTCCACAAAGTCAGAAACCATCCGCCGGGTTGTGTTGCCAGCAGCGTTGCCAGGCATTGTGTCTGCGATGATTTTGGCCATCTCGCGGGCCATCGGTGAAACTATGATTGTGGTGATGGCTGCTGGCCTTGCCGCCAACCTCACCATCAATCCGCTGGAAGCTGTGACCACCGTAACGGTTCAAATCGTAACGCTGTTGGTCGGTGACCAAGAGTTTGACACGGCAAAAACGCTGGCTGCCTTTGCGCTGGGCCTGATGCTTTTCTGCGTCACCCTTACGCTTAACTTCATCGCCCTGCGGGTCGTGCAAAAGTACAGAGAACAGTATGACTGATATCACTTCATCGGGCAGCAACTCTGGCGGCTTGCACACCTCTGCCGCCGCCCGCAAACGCCTCAAAGCGCGCTATGCCTCTGAGTTCCGTTTCAAAATGGCCGGTATCGCCGCCGTGCTAACCGCCGGGTTCTTCTTGGTGTTGCTGCTGTCAACAATTGTTGGCCAAGCCTTGCCTGCTTTTGTCTCGCACCAGGTTACCATCCCAGTGGATATGAGCCGGGAGGTTCTGGATCCGAACAATGAAGGCGAGCCAGCGCTGCGCCGCGCCAATTATGATGCGGTTGTGCGCGATGGAATCCGTAGCCTCTATCCTTTCGCTGAAAGTCGCGATGATCGGCGCACGGTTTCTGCCCTTGTGTCCACCGGCTCTGCGGTGCGTGTGCGCGAGGCTGTGCTGGCCAACCCTGATGCTGCTATGGGCCAAACCAGTTTTACTGTGCCGCTGGATGATGTGGCAGACCTTTACTTCAAGGATCAGATATCGCCTGAGCGCCGCGTGGTGCCGCAAGGTATTGCTTCGCCAACCGGCACAATCGGAACAATCCAGATTGTATCAACGATGGATGATTTTGCCGACCTTTTGGGCGATGTGAAAGACTTCCTGGCGGGCGAGGCGGATGATGTTGAACGCCAATTGGCGGGTAGGGAGCGGTCACTGGAGCGTGCCATATCAGACCTTGAATCCTACCGCCTGCGCCTACCCGATGTGGCGCAAAGCCGTGTGGAGTTCTTTGAAGATCAAATCCAAATTCTTGATCGCGGCATTGTCTCGCTTGGCCGTGATATTGAAAACTTGAATGCTGAACTTGCCGATCTTCGCCTGCGTGTCAGCAATGCCAGCGGGCAAGAAGCTTTGTCGCGCGAGTTGCCATCCGTCTTTGTTGAGATCAATGGCGGGGTAGTTAAAGCGACCCGTATTGATGCCACAAGCATTGAAGGCGAAGTGATCGTTCCGCTGCAAAACGCTGGCGAAGCATCATCGCAAGACTGGTCAATCCGTGAGATTGTTTTGCCTGAACGCAACCGAAAACTGGATGACCGTTCGATCATCTATCTTGATCAGTTGCGCGAGCAAGACCTTGTGGAACGGACCTTTAACAGTGTGTTTTTCTCCTCTGGTGCCAGCCGTGAGGCCGAACTGGCCGGCATCTGGGGCGCTGTTGTTGGCTCGTTCTTCACCATGGTCGTCACCCTGTCATTGGCCTTCCCGCTGGGTGTTGCTGCGGCTATCTATCTTGAAGAGTTTGCGCCCAAAAACCGGTTCACGCAGATCATTGAGGTCAACATCAACAATCTGGCCGCTGTGCCTTCCATTGTGTTTGGTTTGCTGGGTTTGGCGGTGTTCTTGAATGTGTTTGGCATGCCAAGATCAGCGCCAATTGTAGGCGGCATGGTGCTGGCCCTGATGACCTTACCTACCATCATCATTGCTTCACGTGCTGCCCTGCGCGCTGTGCCACCCTCAATCCGCGAAGGTGCATTGGGTGTTGGTGCGTCCAAGCTTCAAACTGTGCTGCACCACGTGTTGCCGCTGGCCATGCCAGGCATTCTCACAGGCACCATCATCGGCATGGCGCAGGCGCTGGGTGAAACCGCGCCGCTACTGATGATTGGCATGGTGGCCTTCATTGTGGATATTCCCGCCACGCCGTTTGATCCATCCACGGTCATGCCGGTGCAAATCTTTATGTGGGCAGACTTCCCCGAAGTCCTGTTCCGCCAGAAAACATCAGCGGCCATCTTGGTTCTGCTGGCCTTCCTCATCACCATGAACGCGATCGCCGTTATTTTGCGCAAGCGTTTCGAGCGCCGCTGGTAGGCGCGCCACCTATCGCGTAAAATGGCGCGGCCAAGGAGATATCACCATGTCGTCGACCCAAACCGTTGACACAACGCCAGTTGTAGCTGGGCCAGTTATTCAACCCGCTACAAACCAGGTAGAACCCAGCGCAAAAACTGTTGCCGATGCACCGCCTGAGCACGTGAAAATGCGCGGCAAAGGGGTCAATGTTTCCTACGGCGATAAACAGGCTCTCTTCGACATCAATTTGGATGTTGGCGAACGCCAGGTAACCTCGCTCATCGGCCCCTCAGGCTGCGGTAAGTCCACGTTCTTGCGCTGCCTGAATCGTATGAACGACACCATCGATATTTGCCGTATTGAAGGTGATATCACGCTGGGCGATCAGGACATTTATGATCCGTCCATTGATGTGGTGGAGCTGCGGGCACGTGTGGGCATGGTGTTCCAAAAGCCCAACCCGTTTCCCAAGTCGATCTTTGAAAACATCGCTTACGGGCCGCGTATTCATGGGCTGGCTGATAATCGCACCGACCTGGAAGAAATCGTGGTCAATGCCCTCAAGCGCGCCGGCTTGTTTGAGGAAGTGAAAGATCGCCTGGAAGCGCCCGGCACGGGCTTGTCTGGTGGTCAACAGCAGCGGCTCTGCATTGCCCGCGCTATCGCCACATCGCCCGAAGTGTTGCTGATGGATGAGCCCTGTTCAGCCCTTGATCCCATTGCAACCGCTAAAGTGGAAGAGCTGATTGATGAGTTGCATGAGAACTACACCATCGTCATCGTAACGCACTCCATGCAGCAGGCCGCTCGCGTATCGCAGCGCACGGCGTTTTTTCACCTTGGATATTTGGTTGAAGTTGGTGCCACCGATCAAATTTTCACCAATCCGCGCGACAGCCGCACACGCGACTACATAACTGGTCGCTTTGGCTAAGCTGATCTTTTGGAGACCTTAAGCCAATGCCAAAGCACATTGTAACCGCCTTCGATACGGACCTGCGCGAGCTTATGCTTGAGCTGGCGCAGATGGCAGGCTGGGTGGAGCGCTCAGTTGAACTTGCCGTGGATGCGCTGATGACCGGCTCGCAAGAGGATGCTGAGCGCGTGATTGCTGATGATGATCGCGTTGACCAGTCTGACCGCAAAATTGAGAGCGATGCGGTGCTCCTTATCGCCCGTCGCCAGCCTATGGGCGATGATCTTCGTGGTATTGTTTCATCAATACGCGTGAGCCAAGACCTGGAGCGTGTGGGCGATTTGGCTAAGAATATCGCCAAGCGCGCCTTGATAATTGATGGTGACTTTCAGCATCGCAAGTTGGCTCATGGTGTCGATAACCTCTCCAGGTTGGTGCTCGGCCAGTTGAAGCGGTCCATTGAGGCGTTCGTCGAGCGCGATGCGGAAAAGGCAGAAGATGTATGGACGCATGATGCGGAGATCGATGCGCTTTATACATCGCTGTTCCGCGAGCTGTTGACCTACATGATGGAAGATCCGCGTAACATCACATCCTGCACACATTTGCTGTTTTGCGCCAAAAATCTTGAGCGCATTGGCGATCATGCCACCAACATCGCCGAACGCGCGATCTACACCCGTACAGGTGAAATGGTGGCCACCGACCGCCCCAAGCAAGATGAGCTGAGTATGCCGTTGCCGCAGCCACCTCTGCCCAACTGACATTTAGGGAGCTTAGGGCCGTGCAACCCAGCATTCTAGTCGTGGAGGATGAAGCTGCTCTCGTTGAGTTGCTCAAGTACAACTTGGAGGCTCAAGGCTATGCCGTGGATGTTGCCATGCGCGGTGATGATGCGGAAACACGACTGCAAGAGCGCAGCTTTGATCTTATTTTGCTGGATTGGATGTTGCCAGGCATATCGGGCATTGAGCTTTGCCGTAGGCTGCGTTCGCGAGCGCAAACCAGTAGCATTCCGATAATTATGCTGACCGCTCGCGGCGAGGAAGACGAGCGTGTTCGAGGCTTGAGCACCGGCGCGGATGACTATGTAGTCAAGCCGTTCTCAATTCCTGAGCTGAGCGCGCGTATTAAAGCGCTGTTGCGTCGTTCCAGCCCAGAATTGATCTCCACCACATTAGCGTCTGGCGATATTCAGCTGGATCGCGAAACCCACCGCGTTAGCCGCCGCAGCACTGAAATTCACCTTGGTCCAACCGAGTTCCGTCTGCTTGAATTTTTGATGCGTACCCCTGGCCGCGTTTATTCGCGTGAGCAGCTTCTCAATGGCGTTTGGGGCCATGATGTGTATGTGGATGATCGCACCGTTGATGTGCACATTGGACGCCTGCGTAAAGCGATCAATCGGGGCCGCGAAAAAGACCCCATTCGCACAGTTCGAGGTGCGGGCTATGCCTTTGATGATCGGTTTCAGGGCGCAAGCGCCCCTCACTCAGCATAAAAAAGCCGCCTGATGCGATGCACCAAGCGGCTTATTCTAGTCTAAAATGACCAAGCCTTATCGGCTGCGTTCGCGCCGGCGTTCATTGGGTGCCTGGAAGGCAACACCGCAGTGATAGTCGCAATAGGGTTGGTTCTCCAGCGCCGAGCGTCCGCAAAAGTGGAAGTCGTCGAGCAGAGGGTCACCAACCGGCCAGCGGCAAGTGTCTTCTTTCAACTCTTGGATAGAAAGCTGCGGGCTATCACCCACCAAAACCAAATCGACGCGCCCGCGCGCAGCCGGTGCCTGGTCCAGTTCAGCCACAGCAAGGCTATCTGTCTTCAAAGCTGTTGCACCAAGCGAAACCGTGTTGCCGGTGGCGCGTGTCGTTGTACGGCGTGGTCGGCTGCCGCCTGCTGATGGCGTGCGTGGTTTGCGTGCACGCGGTGTCGCAGCGGCAGTTGGCTTGCCGCGGCCAGAAAGGCCCAGACGATGCACCTTGCCGATAACGGCGTTACGGGTCACTTCACCCAATACGGTCGCAATTTGACTGGCGCTTGATCCGCCTAGCCACATTGTTCTGAGAACTTCAACGCGTTCGTCAGTCCATGCCATTGATCGCCTCCTCCAGCGCATACGCGTGACGCGCGCAGCGCTTACGCCCCATTACAAATTGACCGCATTCAAACAAAGACTAGCCGTGCGCATGCAGGCATGCGTTGTGCCGTACGAGGAAACCTCGTGTGCCAGTTCGGTTAAATGGGTTGGTCCACAATATCTCGTGGTTAGTATAAGTAGAGTTACACTAGTGCTTGAATCGGTGACAAGAGTCGGAGGTTAAAAAAAAGTTAACAAGTCCCGGGTGGATCGGGGATAGAATCGGGTTTGTTGAGTCGTTTGAAGGACTTAGAAATTGACAGGTCCATTGAAAAAAATGTTAGACAAATGTACCGCGGCCCGCTTTGGGCCGTTTCTTTTTTGGGGCATCACTCACGGCTAGGAGTGGTCATGCTGCTTTTGGAGTAGGTGCCGGCCTATTATCAACCTCAAGGCATAAGTGCTGCCCATGGCGGCTCGCCTACCACTATCGCTTCCGAAGGGGCGAACATCGCAATGGCGTCCACACAGCCTTCCGTCGAAAACCATACACATGACGACCCATTGTTTGGGACGTACGCCCGCACACCGCAGACTTTCGTGCGTGGGCAAGGCGTTTGGTTGTTTGATGCTGATGGCAATCGCTACATGGATTTTGTCTCTGGCATTGCAGTCAACGCGCTTGGTCACGCACATCCACATCTGGTAGATGCAATCAAAAGCCAAGCTGAAAAGCTGTGGCACACCTCCAATCTGTTCCAAATCGATGGCGGCGCAAAACTTGCCCAGCGTCTGTGCGATGCAACGTTTGCTGACAAAGTATTCTTCACCAATTCCGGCGCTGAAGCGATTGAGTGCAGCATCAAAACTGCGCGGCGCTACCACTATGATCAGGGCAACCCACAGCGGGTGAACATCATCACTTTCGAAGGCGCCTTTCATGGGCGCACGCTGGCCACCATCGCTGCGGGTGGCAATCCAGCCTATTTGGAAGGGTTTGGTCCAGCGGCCCCTGGCTTTGAGAACTTACCCTTTGGCGATCATGAGAAGTTAGAAGCTGCCATGGCGCGGGAGGACTGTGCAGGCGTTATGATCGAACCACTGCAAGGCGAAGGCGGTGTGCGTGCTGTGCCTGATCAATGTCTGCGCGGCTTACGTGAGGCATGCGACAAGCACAGTGTGCTGCTGATCTTGGATGAGGTGCAAACCGGCGTTGGGCGCACAGGGCATTTGTTCGCCCATCAACGCTTGGGCATTGAGCCAGATATAATGGCTGTTGCCAAAGGCATTGGCGGTGGCTTTCCGCTCGGCGCGTGTTTGGCGCGCGCTGATGTGGCCGCTGCTATGGTGCCGGGCACGCATGGTACGACCTATGGCGGCAACCCTATGGCGATGGCCGCTGGCAATGCCGTGCTGGATGTGGTGCTCGCTGATGGTTTCCTGGAAACCGTGCAAGAGCGCGGCCGGGACCTGAAACAAAGCATGGGCGCATTGGTTGACCTGCATCCTGATGTTTTCAGCGATGTGCGCGGCGAGGGTTTGCTTGCAGGCTTAAAGTGTGGTGTGCCGGTCAAAGACGTTTTGGCGGCCGCACGTGATAAAGGTCTGCTGCTTGTGGGCGCAGGCGATAATGTGGTGCGCCTGCTGCCACCACTGATCGTGACGCGAGACGACATCGCCTTTGCCATAGACGCGCTGGAAGACGCAGCGCGCCACATCGACGATCAAACCATCTAACATTCCACCCTTTTGACCTTCAATTTGGACGAGCCGGTATGACCCGTCATTTTCTTGATATTGACCAACTGAGCGCTGACAGCTTTCGCACCATCCTCGATGATGGCCATGCGCGCAAACGTGCGCAGAAAGCAGGAACCGCTGACAAGCCATTGGATGGCAAAGTGCTGGCCCTGGTGTTTGAACAGCCAAGCCTGCGCACGCGCGTTTCTTTTGATGTTGGCATGCGCCAGCTTGGCGGGCAGACACTAATGGTGACGGGCGCTGAGATTGAACTGGGCAAGCGCGAAAGCGTGCACGACACCGCCAAAGTGCTCTCGCGCATGGTTGATGGTATCATGATCCGCACACTGGATCATGATCTGCTCACTGGCCTTGCCGAGCATGCCACCGTGCCCGTGGTCAACGGGCTGACTCGGGTGTCGCACCCTTGCCAGGTAATGGCCGACATAATGACCTACGAGGAACATCGCGGTGATCTGACGGGCAAGCGGGTCATGTGGTCGGGCGACACCAACAATGTGCTCAAAAGCTGGATTGATGCTGCTGCCAAGATCGACATGACGATTGTGGTCGCAACACCGCCAGAAATGGCACTGGATGAGAGCATCCTTACAGCGGCGCGGGCAGCCGGTGCCAAGCTTGAAGTCACAACTGATCCAGATGCAGCAGCAGACGGTGCCGACCTCATCATCACCGATACATGGGTTTCCATGGGCGATGATCAGGCGCAGCGACGCCACAACCTGCTGGGTCCTTATCAGGTCAATGATCGGCTTATGGCCCGCGCCAATCCTGATGCGCTGTTCATGCACTGCCTGCCTGCCCACCGCGAGGAAGAGGTGACCAGCAGCGTTATTGATGGCCCGCAATCGGTTGTGTTTGATGAAGCGGAGAACCGCCTGCACGCGCAAAAGGGCGTGCTGGCTTGGTGTTTCGGGCTATCAGACTAGCAGCTATGCGTAAGCGGATGGGCTAGCAGCTTGGATTTTCAGCCATCTTACCTATCTCTATCGGCAACGAGGCGCCATTCTAGCGTCTCTTCCCTCCGATACTATGAGACACATCATGACACCGAACCCTCCTTCATCCGGCGGGACAGATCCTGCCCGTGGTAAAACAATGACCGCCCAAAGCTCTCAACCTTCCTCGCGCGCGCCGGAAAATTTCCACGCTGGCGCTGATGATCACGTCATGCCATTTGCCGTTGAAGAACTGGATGTGCGTGGCCGCGTCATCCGCCTTGGCGGCGCGATTGATGATCTCTTGGATCGGCACGACTATCCAGAGCCGGTCTCGCGCTTGCTTGCTGAGATGGTATCGCTGACGCTGCTCTTGGGCACATCGTTGAAATTCGATGGACGTTTCATTGTGCAGGCGCAGGGCGATGGCCCCGTTTCTTTGCTGGTGGTGGATTTCCAGGCACCTGATAGCGTGCGCGCGATGGCGCGCTTTGATGAGGCGCGCCTGGACGAAGCCGTGGCAGCCGGTGCCATACAACCTGCGCAACTGTTGGGGCAGGGAAACTTGGCGCTTACGGTGGATCCGGGCACACACATGAACCGCTACCAAGGCGTAGTAGCCATGCAGGGTGAAAGCCTTGAGGAAATGGCGCAGGCTTATTTCCTCCAATCAGAGCAGATTCCAACACTTGTGCGCTTAGCGGTTGCCCAAACGGTGGATCGTGGCGATGGCGGAAAGGCCAAATGGCGCACTGGCGGCTTCTTGGCGCAATACCTGCCGCGTGACACAACCAAACTGCCGGTGCGCGATCTGCATCCTGGTGATGATCCGAACAGGCTAGAGGATGATGATGCCTTGGAGCAGCCGGATCATTGGCGTGAGGCAGAAGCGCTGATTGGCACCATTGAGGCTGCCGAATTGGTGGATCCCAATGTGGGCGCGGATCAGCTGCTTTATCGGCTATTCCACGAGCGCGGCGTTCGCGTGTTTGAGGCGTCGCAAGTTCAGGAGAAGTGCACATGCACGGTGGAGCGCGTGCACGACACGGTGAAAACGTTCGCCGATGATCCTGATGAGGCCATGATCAAAAATGGTGCGATCGAGGTCACGTGTAATTTTTGCTCTAAGCAGTATCGCTTTGATCCCAAGACCTACGATCCACTCGAAAACTAAAGCCTGAAGGGCCCTCTAGCGTAACTGTTAGGCGGCCCTTTTGCCAACATGACCAATCTTTAACTCATGCTTTGGCCACATCTGTGGCACGCTCTGGTGCGTAGAAGCTCCAATCCCCCCTTTGGACGCTGCAATGAGACGGCCATGCTGAACCCTGATCCAAACCTGCACCATGATACCGACACCGATTTGGTGAGGATTGACGAGCCACAGCCCGTTCGGCCCGTCTCACCTTGGTGGGTGGCAGCAAAAACGCTGGTTTCAGCTGTGCTGGCCATTGTCATCATTGCTGGCGCGGTAACGGTGATGCAGCGTTTGATTGCAGCCCGGCCAGAAGCGCCGCAGCGCCCAGCTTTCGAACGGCAAGTGCCTGTGCTGACCCAAACCGTGCAGGCCGCAACACACAGCCCAACCATCCAGGTGTTTGGTGAGGTTGTAGCGGGCCGTTTGGTGGATATGCGCGCGCTGGTCGGTGGCGAGATCACTGCTGTGCATCCCAATTTGGAAGCCGGTCGCCGCATCAATGAGGGCGAAGCCTTGGTTGAAATCGACCGCTTTTCCTATGAAGGCGCTGTTGTGGAAGCGCAGGCCAATCTTGCAGAGGCGCGCGCACGCGCCGCGGAGTCCCGTGGGCGCACGGCGTTGGAAACCGACCAGCTCGCTCGAGCACTTGAACAGGTGGACTTTGCCCAGCGCGATCTGGAACGCGCGCAGCAATTGGCCACCCGTGGCTCGCTCACCGAGCGTGACCTTGAAACTCGCCAGCTTACCCTCTCGCAGCGCCAGCAAGCCGTGGAGCAACGCCAGGCAAACCTCACCATTGAAGAAGCGCGTTTGGCCCAGCAAGTGGCTAGCATTGATCGGCTTGAATGGCGTTTGCGCCAAGCACAGCGTGATTTGGAACGCACCGAGCTTCAGGCGCCATTTACCGGTGTTGTACGCTCTGAAAGCGTGGAAGCGGGTCGCCTTATCTCCGTTAATGATGTGATCGCCACACTCTATGACGATACCGCGCTCAATGTGCGTTTTACCCTGTCTGATAGCCAGTTTGGCCGCCTTGCTGGCGAGCCAGAGCCGCTTGTGGGTCGCCCCATTGGCGTCACCTGGTCAACCGGTGGGCAGAATGTAGAATTTTCTGGCGTGATTGACCGGTTGGACGCTGACATTTCAGCCGCTTCAGGCGGTGTGGCTCTATTTGGCCGTATTACCAACGACCAGATGCCGGTGAACCTACGCCCCGGTGCTTTTGTATCCGTGTCACTGGCTGATAGGGCCTTTGATGATACGATCCGGATCCCTGAAGCTGCGCTTTATAACACCGATCATGTGTTCATCGTGGCTGAGGATCGGCTGTTGCGCCAGAATGTCGAACTGGTTGCATGGGATGGCAGCCATGCGCTGGTTCGCCCATTGAGCGACATGCCGTTAGATGGCGCAGAGATTGTTACCTCGCGGCTGACCGATGCTGGCGATGGTGTTGCCGTGCGCCGCGTCCAGCCATCCAATTAAGCGGAGCGTGACGCAATGAGCAAACAACCGCTTTCCACTCGTTTTCGACCCAGCACACAAAACGCCTCCAGCCGCATGAATGAGGGCCCCACTGGCGCGCGCGGTGTGATCAGCCTGTTTGTGCGCCACCCCAACGCTGCCAATCTGGTGATGGCGTTGATGGTGCTGTTTGGTATTTACGGTCTTGCTAACCTCAACACCCAGTTTTTCCCCGATATTGAAACCAAGTCGGTCACCATTTCTATTCCCTGGTCCGGTGCCAGTGCTGAGGATGTAGAAAGCAACATTCTCACTGTAGTCGAGCCAGAAGTACGCTTCATCGATGGAGTGGAGGAGATCGTTTCCTACGCCCGTGAGGGGTCTGGCTCGGTGGTACTCGATTTCACCGACGACACGGACATGATTGATGCGCGTGCTGATGTTGAGCAGGCGGTTTCTGGCATCACCTTGCTACCAGAAGGGGCAGAAACCCCGACAATAACCACCAGCAATTTTGCTGATCGTGTTGGCCGGATCGCCATTTCTGGCCCGTTCGCCGAAGACGCGCTCAAAAGCTACGCCCGCGACCTACGTGATCGCCTGACCGACAATGGCATTGATTTGGTAGATTTTTCCGGTATGCGCGACACTGAATATGAGGTGTCGGTAGATCCGTCCACGCTGCGCCGCTTGGATCTGACAGTTGGTGATGTTGCCGGCCGCATTGCCAGCAATAGCCGTGATTTGCCATCGGGCAACTTGGATGGCGTTCTGGAACGGCAAATCCGCACGCTCAGCGATGCCGATAGCCTTGAGTCCCTAGGCCGCATTGTTGTGCGTGGCCAGGCGAGCGGCGAACGCATTGAACTGCGTGACATTGCTGATATCCGCCAAACCTATGATAGCGGCCAAAGCCAAGGGTTTGTTGGCACTGACCGGGCCATCCGCATGGATGTGTCGCGATCTTCTTCGCAAGATGTGCTGGACGTTGCCGGTGCTATGGTGGCCACTGTTGAGCAGGCGCGCCTAGAATACCCCCAGTCACTGAACCTGGCGATTTATGATCTGCGCTCAACAGCGGTGGAACAGCGCATTGGGCTGCTGGTCAGCAATGGCCTTTCTGGCTTGTTGGTGGTCATCACCATCCTGTTCGTCTTTCTTAATATGCGTATCGCTTTCTGGGTCGCAGTTGGCATCCCCACCGCTGTCATGGCCACGCTTGGGCTGATGTTCGTGTTCGGCGAAAGCATCAACATGATCTCGCTTTTCGCGCTCATCATGACGCTGGGCATTATCGTGGATGATGCCATTGTGGTGGGTGAACACACCGCCACCCGGCTGGACATGGGCGATGGCCCTTACGAGGCCGCTGAGAATGGCGCCACCCGTATGATGATGCCAGTTATCGCGGCCATGCTCACCACAACGGCAGCTTTCGGGCCGATTTTGCTGGTGGGTTCCACCATTGGACAGATTATGGGCGTGCTGCCTGTGGTGGTTGTGGCCGTGCTGATTGCAAGCCTCATCGAGGTATTTTTTGTGTTGCCAGGGCACTTGGCGCATTCGCTGGGCACGCCGCCGCGCCGTGGCACCAATTGGACCCGGATGATCCTGACCGCCGTTCTGCTGGCCGCACCTATGGTGTTGGTCATTTACCAGTCTACGCTGGCGGCGAGCATTGGCCTGGGCGATATTTCTGCTGCCATAAACTCTCACCCGCTAGCCCAAACACCTGCGCTTGCCGTTGGCATCGCTGTGGTTGCGTTTCTTGTCGCTGGCTTGATCGAGCTTTTCCGCCTGCGCGGTGAACGTCGCCGCGGCATCCAAGGCGTTGCTGAACGGGTGAATGCAAAAAGCTGGTTCCGTCGGGGCTTTGATAATGGCTTTGCCTGGGTACGCGACAACCCGTTTCGGCTGATCGTAAAAACAGCCGTTGCTTGGCGTTATGTCACACTGGCGATTTGTGTGTCGGCACTCATCATGATTGTTGGCGTCATTCGCGGTAACCATGTGGGCTTTGTGTTTTTTCCATCGCCGGAGGCTGAAAACATCACAGCCTCCATCACATTTACCCCTGGCGTATCAGAAGACTATGCGCTTGAAACGCTTGCCCGTGTGGATGAGGCACTGCGTGCCACCGATGAGCAGCTCACCGCCGACCTGCCAGACCAGGACACATTGGTTCTGTCATCCTACTCGGTGTACGGATCCTCTGGTCGCAATCGAGGTGACAATTTCGCCCGGATCGATGTGGAGCTAACCTCCTCAGAAGCCCGCTCCATCCGCACCCCTGAAGTGGTGCGCGCATGGCGCCGTGCGTTGCCGGAATTGCCGGGCGTTGAGCGTGTGTCGATCTTTGAGCGCCGTGGTGGCCCTCCAGGCCGCGACCTTGATATTCGCTTGCTTGGCGACAACGCAGCGACGTTGAAAGCTGCTGCTGCGGACCTGCAAGAGGTGCTCACCCAGTTCCCCGGTGTGTCAGGCGTGGATGATGATCTGCCATTTGGTAAGCCTGAAATCATTATGACGCTGACGCAGCGCGGTGAGGCGCTTGGCTTCACGCTGGATGGCGTTGGCGCACAAATTCGCGATGCCGTTGGTGGGCGCACCGCCCGCAACTTGCCGTTTCCCGATGAAGAAATATCCATCATCGTGCGCCAACAGCTAGGTGAGGGCGGCACGGGGGTTTTGCGCGCGCTGGATATTCGTTCACCCGCTGGCGTTTATGTGTCGCTCACTGAAGTTGTGAACCTGCAGGACCGCCAGGGGTTCTCGGTTATTCAGCGCCGCGATGGCCGCACGACAATCTCGGTCACCGCCGATGTTGATATTGAAGTGACCACCAATGGTGAAGTTGAAGAGGCGCTGCGCGCCGGTGATCTGCAGCAGATAGCCGATCAATATGGCATTGATTTTGTGTTCTCTGGCCGCGCCGAAGAGCGGCAGGAAGCCTTTGCTGATTTGGGCCTTGGCGGCATTTTGGCGCTTGGCATTATGTACATTATTCTGGCCTGGGTCTTCGCCAGCTATTGGCGGCCCATTGCGGTGATGATGATCATCCCGTTCGGCATTGTTGGCGCGATTATGGGTCACTGGATTATGGGCTTTCAGCTCACCATTCTTTCCATGATTGGTTTGCTGGGTCTGGCTGGTATTTTGGTCAACAATTCTATCATTTTGGTATCGCGGTTCGATGACCGATTGAAAGAGGGGATGAACGTTGCAGAGGCTGCTGTTCAGGCAACGCAAGATCGTTTCCGCGCCATTCTGCTGACCTCGCTGACCACGGTTGGCGGTCTTTCGCCCTTGCTGTTTGAAACCTCGCTTCAGGCGCAGTTCTTGCTGCCGATGGCAATCACCATCACCTTTGGTTTGGCGACGGCGACGCTGTTTGTGATGGTGCTGATCCCGTCGTTACTGAAAGTGGGCGATGATATAGCCATTGTCCTGCGCACGTTCTTTGGTCGGCGCTTGGCCGAAGACGATCAACGCACACTAACGCCTGCCGAATAATCATACCGCTACCCTGACCGAACCCGACTAACGCCTGTCGCCGTTGGCGACTACCGCTGCCAAAATCGAGGGAGGATGAGCACCAGGACGGTGAACAGCTCTAACCGCCCTATCAACATACCAAGCGATAGAAGCCATTTGGCCAAATCTGGTAGGCTGGCAAAATTGCCCGATGGCCCGATGACATCGCCCAGACCAGGCCCGACATTGGCAATGGCTGTCGCTGCACCAGAAAAGGCGGTGAGCGGGTCAAGGTCCATGCCCATCAGCGCAATCGCTAGCAACCCGATAAGCAGGAAGTACAGGAAGATGAAGCTCATGACAGCCGAAACGACCGAGCCTTCCACCGCGCGCCCATTGTAGCGCATAACGAACACACCGTGGGGATAGGCCAAGCGCCGCACATGTTGGGTCACTGTCTTC
>JBGCDM010000065.1:0-4948 GCA_045105395.1 Devosiaceae bacterium
CTAAGTAAGCGCCACCAGGCCTGGAAATTGCTCCAACATCCAATTGGCAAATATCGTGTGCCAACCCAGCAGAAACGCTGTTCCCGTTGCTACCAGCAGCGCACCGGTTGCCCGCTCCATGGTCTGCATGTGCTGGCGAAACTTGCCCAGAAACCGTGTAAACGGGCCGACTGCCAAAGCGGACAAAATGAACGGTATGCCCATGCCCAGCGCATAGACCAGCAGCATGCCTGCACCTTGGCCAATCGTCTCGCGGCTGGCTGCAACGGCGAGCACCGCGCCGAGAATCGGGCCGATGCAAGGCGTCCAGGCAAAACCAAAGGCAAGACCCATGCCCAATGCGCCCAGCGGCCCGGCGGTGGTTTTAGGCCCGTCTAGGCGCGCTTGTCGGTAGAGGAATGACCAGCGGAACACGCCCAGAAAATGCAGGCCCATGATGATGATGGCGATGCCGGCGACAATTGACAGGATAGATGCGTATTGGCGCAGCAAAAGGCTGATCTGCGTGGCTGAGGCGCCTAGCAGCACGAACACAAGCGCGATGCCGACCACAAACGCTACTGACTGGATAAGCAGGAAACGGGTGAGCTTGGCGCTGCGGTGATCATCCGACAACTCCTCCAGCGATGCTCCCGTCATATAGGTGAGGTAGGCGGGCACGAGCGGCAGCACACACGGCGACAGGAATGAGATGATCCCGGCCAGAAAAACAGCTGCAAAGGTAAGTTCACCGAGCATCGAAAGACTTTGGACACCTTGGGCGTTGGGCGATAACGGTTTCTACTGGCCCATATGGCCCAAGCGATAGGCGTATGAAACCCCATGTCACGCACTGGTGTGATGACGTGATGCGCTAAAGCGGCCAACACTGACTTGTCATTAAGCCGCTTGATCTTCCACAAGCGGCGTCATTGCTATTCGAGAACCACTCTCGACCAGATCCTTGGTGAGGCCAAGAAAGGCGTCAGCGCCCATTTTGGCCGGAGCAAAGCCAATGGTCGTACCGTATTTCAGATAGATCCTGTCCTGCTCGGGAGAGTGACCTGCATACGCCATGGCCCACCCATCGAAAACTCTGCTCTCGGTAGGGCTGGCATTTAATATCACTACATCGGTATGCCGTGTGTCGTTCGCAATGCGGCAGAATGTGTTCGTGACCGCTTTGCGATCACCCTCAAGGATTTGACCAAAGTAATGATCATTGAAGACCAGGCCACCGGTTATGCCAGCCGCAGGATTGTTCGCAGACGACTGCTGCATGATCTTCTTCATCTCCGGAGCAATGGGCAGTCCGAGGGATTTGATGCAGTTGCGGCTGTAGTAGGTTAGTCGGAACAGATACATGGACCACCCAATTGTCACGTGCAGAATCTTGGTTACGCTGTTAAATCTATTAGCATATCATTGATATTTAATGAAAAAGATACGTAGACTGCGGCGCATCTATGACCGGTCCAGCCACGTGCTTCAGCCAAGAAAAGCACTCGTTCGATTGACGTCGGTCTTTAGTTGTCCTGCCTGAAATGTGGTTGCGTCTTGCACCGTTTGGAGCAGTAAACGACGTTTTCCCAGTCGCGTTCCCATTTTTTGCGCCAGCTGAAGGGTTGCTTGCAGGTGGGGCATATTTTTGTGGGCAGGTCAGCCTTTTTACGCATTTTTGCCACTATAGATCCAGTTCCATCTGCGCTTCGCTTGCCTTTGATTTCTTCTTCCAGGGGCGGCCCTGCGCTGGCGTGTGGCGCGAGGTTTTGCGACTTCCATGCTTCACGTAAATCGCTTTCTGGTGGCTATAAAACCCATCGGCACTGCGAATGCGGGTTAGCTTTTCACGGGCTGCACGCGCCGCTGCTTCATGGTTGATGATCCGCTCAGGATAGGTTTCACCCGGTACAAATCTGACGCTTGCAGCTTCCATTGGCGTCATCGTCCATGGTTCATGCACGGCGCGGCCTGAGAGGTTTGAAAGCTCCGGCACCCAGCGTTTGATGAAAACGCCATCTGGGTCTTGGTCATGGCTTTGCTTCACTGGATTGTACATGCGCGGCGTGTTGATGGCCGTGGAGCCGGACTGCATTTGCACCTGCGACCAGTGAATGCCTGGCTCGTAGTCGGTGAAGAGCTGCGCAAGCCGTGCGCCCGTGTCGCGCCAGTCCAGCCACAGCTGGTAGCTTGCAAATGCGATCAGCATGGCGCGCATGCGGAAGTTGATCCATCCAGTAGCAATCAGCGAGCGCATGCAGGCATCAATGAACGGAAAGCCCGTGTTGCCGTGCGCCCACGCCCCATAATGCTTGTGGCCGATACCATCGGCACGCGCGCCACGAAAGGCGGGGTGCAGGTCTCGCCACTCGATTTCTGGTTCAGTTTCCAGCTTCTGAATAAAGTGACAATGCCAGTGAAGCCGGGCAATGAACGAGCGCAAACTGCCCTTGGTTATGGTGGTTTGCCCCGGCGGTGCGCTGCCGAGCGTGCCGAGTGTAATATAGGCCTGCTGCACCACCTCACGCATGGAAAGCGTACCGTAGGCCAGATGTGGTGACAGGCGAGAGCAGGCGTCTGCGCCTTCCAAAGGGCTCGACATGGCGCGCTGGTATTTGCGGGCGCGGCCTGAATACAAAAAGCTATCAAGCAGTTCGATGCCCGCTCTTCGGCCCCCGGGTTGGCGGTAAGGGCAGGGGTCGGCGGTGAGGCCCAAGGCTTCGGGCGCCGGCAGCGGATCACTGGGCGCATCAAGAACCTGGAAATTCATAGGTTTGGGCAGAACCGGCGCCGCCATGGCCGCTTCCCAGCGCTTGGCCCAGCCATCACGGTTTACCGGGCCTCTGAACACGCCAAACTGCGGAATTTGCGTCCACGCGACGTTATGCGTTTTGCACCAGCGGGCCACGGCCTTGTCGCGTGCATAGGTCCAGCCGTTGCCGGTTTCCTCGTGCGACCAGAGATGATGGATCGTGTGCTGCGCGTGCAGGGCATCCAAAATCTCCACCACATCGCCGAGGCGCACACAGACAGGCAGCCCATCGGCTTGCAGTTCAGCCAAAGATTCACGCCAAAAAAGGTAATGACGTGAGGAGGTTTCGGGCAACTGCCAATAATCTGATTCAACCACGGCCAGCGGCAAAACGGTGCCGCTTGCACCCGCCGCCTGCACGGCTTGCGTCAGGGGTGCGTGGTCGGCAGCGCGCATATCGCGTTTGAACCAAACAAGTTGCGTCATGAAGCCTTGATCTCTGAATTCATTCTCTAACTGGCTAACCTATCGCGTGCGCGTTGATCTTCCAGAGCGTCGCTTATCTTCAATCAGAGGTGTTTTATGCCAACCCTTCGCTTGGTGCTGGGTGACCAGCTTTCGCCCAGCCTTTCTTCGCTTGCTGGTTATGAGGAGGGCGACGTGGTGCTGATGTGCGAGGTCGTGGCAGAGGCTACCTATGTGCGCCACCACAAGAAAAAGCTCGCCTTTGTGTTTTCGTGCATGCGCCATTTTGCTGCTGAGCTCGAACAGACGGGCCATACGGTGCGCTATGTGCGGCTTGATGATCCTGAAAACACAGGCGATTTTACGGGTGAGGTGAAGCGCGCCCTTGCCGATGGAAATTTTGATCAGTTGGTCGTGACGGAGCCGGGCGAATACCGCGTGATGGAGGTAATTCGCGCCTGGCAGGATGATTTCGATGTGCCGGTGCTGGTTCGCGAAGATACCCGGTTCATTGCCTCGCTTGAGCGATTTGAAGCCTGGGCGGCGGGCAAGAAGCAGCTGCGCATGGAGTATTTCTACCGCGAGATGCGCCGCGAAACGGGTCTGCTGATGGATGGCGATGATCCGGTTGGGGGGCAGTGGAACTTTGACAAAGACAACCGCAAGAGCCTGCCCAAGCATGTGGAATTTCCAAAGCGGCTGAGCTTCGCGCCTGATGAGATAACCCGCGTGGTTATGGCGCTGGTTGAAAGTCGGTTTGGCAACCATTTCGGTGATCTTGAGCCTTTTGGTATGCCGGTGACGCGCGAGGATGCTCTGAAGGTGCTGGAGCATTTCATTGCAGAGTGCCTTCCGCAGTTTGGCGATTATCAGGACGCGATGGCTGACGGCGAAGCGTTTCTGTTCCACTCCACCATATCGGCAGCCATGAACATTGGTTTGTTGCTGCCCTTGGAGGCCTGTGAGGCAGCAGAGGCGGCCCACAGGGCAGGGGATGCCCCGCTGAACGCGGTTGAAGGGTTCATTCGGCAAATCCTGGGATGGCGTGAATATGTGCGCGGACTCTATTGGCTGAAAATGCCGGACTACAAACAGCTGAACGCGTTGGAGGCCGATCGCCCACTGCCGGACTTTTACTGGACTGGCGAGACCGATATGGCGTGCCTGGCCGATGCCATCACCACCACCAAAAAGCACGCCTACGCCCACCACATTCAGCGGCTCATGATCACGGGCAACTTTGCTTTGCTCGCAGGCGTCCACCCAGATGCAATCAATGATTGGTACATGGTGGTTTACGCTGACGCCTATGAATGGGTGGAGCTGCCAAACACCCACGGCATGGCGATTTTTGCCGATGGCGGCATCATGGCCTCCAAGCCCTATGCAGCATCGGGCGCGTACATTGACCGGATGAGCGACCACTGCAAAACATGCCGCTATGATGTGAAGGTCAAAAACGGTCCGGATGCCTGCCCCTTCAACTATCTTTATTGGGATTTTATCGCGCGCAATGGTGAGCGCCTGAAGGGCAATCCACGCATGGGCATGATCTACCGTTCGTTTGAACGAACAGGCGAGGAAAAGCGGGCATTAATTGCGAGTGACGCCGGGGCATTTTTTAAGAAAATATATTAGAATCATAAGTTTATTATAATATTCTAATGTTTATTCTATATGTTGTAGGGCGGGGTTGGGATTGATTGATGGGCGTTTTTAAGCGCCGATGACCACCGTTCTCGCAGGTCATGA
>JBGCDM010000066.1:0-7070 GCA_045105395.1 Devosiaceae bacterium
CCATGGTTTTTTCGATGTTCGTTGTCGGTTTTGGTTTTTCCGAAGCGGTGGGTTGGCGCCTGTCGATGGTGGTTGTGGGCTGTGTGATCTTCCTCACCGGTATCGCCTATTACTTCCTCACTCAGGATGCGCCTGACGGCAATTTTGATGACCTGCGGGCGCAGGGCAAAATGGAATCTAAAGCCAAGGTTTCCGGCAACTATGCAAAGGCCCTCACTGACCCTCGGGTCTGGGTGTTGTTCCTGATTTATGGTTGCTGCTTCGGCATCGAGCTAACGGTGAACAATGTCGCCGCGCTCTACTTCATGGACTATTTTGACCTGACACTTGTCACCGCTGGTTTTGTGGCTGCCTCCTTTGGCCTGATGAACCTATTTGCCCGCACATTGGGCGGCATCTTCGGCGACAATTTCGGCTCAATATGGGGCCTGAAAGGCCGTGCGTTCTGGCTGTTCATCTGCCTGTTGTTTGAAGGCATCGCGCTGATGATCTTCAGCCAGATGAGCGTGCTTTTCCTGGCCTTGCCTGCTCTGCTGGTGTTCTCACTGTTCACCCAAATGGCCGAAGGCGCGACCTACTCGGTGGTTCCGTTCATCAACAAAAAAGCCCTGGGCGCCGTTGCTGGCGTGGTGGGTGCGGGCGGCAATGCCGGCGCTGTGCTTGCAGGCTTCTTGTTCAAGAACGTGATCGACTGGTCAGAAGCCTTCTTCATCCTGGGTATTGTGGTGACATGCGCCTCGTTCCTGGCTTTCTTCGTGCGCTTCTCAAGCAAACAAGAAGATGAAGAGCGGGCAGCCTTTGCCGCAGCGAACATTGAAACGCTGAAGAAGAAGGCCGCCAAAGCGAATGCCGACCTTGAAGAAGGCATCCGCGCAGTTGCTGGCCAGCAAGGCGCGCAGGCAAACCCAGCGCAATAGCCAAACACTTTACGCAAACTGGCGCGTGGCATCCGGCCACGCGCCTCATCCCAAACGTCGTAAGACGGAACCAAGGACAAAGTAATGGGACAGGACCTTAGAAATTATACGCCGGACGATGAGAGCTATTGGGCCTCCACCGGCAAGGCGATTGCCAACCGCAACCTGTGGATTTCAATCCCCTCGCTTCTATGCGGCTTCGCGGTGTGGCTCTATTGGGGCATCATCACAGTTCAAATGGTGAACCTTGATTTTGGCTTTGCAAAATCTGATCTGTTTACCCTCGGCGCTATCGCTGGTCTCACCGGCGCAACGCTACGCATTCCCTCCACATTCTTCATCCGTATTGCCGGTGGGCGAAACACCATTGTCTTCACCACAGCGCTGCTGATCATTCCAGCTGCTGGTGCAGGCCTTGCCCTGCAAGACCCTGGTACGCCGCTCTGGTACTTCCAGATCCTGGCGTTCCTGTCTGGTATTGGTGGTGGTAATTTCTCCTCCTCCATGTCCAACATCTCGTTCTTCTTTCCCAAGAAGATCCAGGGTTATGCGCTGGGCATGAATGCCGGTCTTGGCAACTTTGGTGTCACCACCATGCAAATTCTCATTCCGCTGGCCATGACGATGGGCCTGTTCGGAGGCGATAGCCGCACGCTGGTCAACACATCAGGCACGCTTATTGGTAAGATCCCTGCGGGGACTGAAACCTATATTCAGAACGCGGGTCTCATCTGGCTGGTGTTCCTTGTACCGCTGGCCATTATCGGTTGGATGGGCATGAACAATATCCGCGATGAGCATGTCTCACCGGACATTCCCAATCCCTTTGGTGCCTTCGCCACAATCACTGGCATGCTGCTGATTGGCTTCCTTACCGCAGCCTTTGGCCTGTGGTTGTTGCTGCCAAGCATTGACGGCGGTCTGCCAACATCCGGCATTGGCCTTTCCAAATGGATCGTGCTGCCAATCGTTATCGCACTCACTGTGCTGGGCCTGAAAATGATCCCTGGCGCGGTGGGGCAAAACCTTAGCCGCCAGTACAAAATTTTCGGCAACAAACACACATGGGCGATGACCATCATCTACACGATGACGTTCGGCTCCTTCATTGGCTATTCGGCTGCGCTGGCGCTGACCATCAAGGTTGTCTTTGGCTTCACCCATGTGATGGGCGCTGATGGTGTGATGATGCACGACACGGTGAACCCCAACGGGCCATCTGCCCTGATGTTCGCCTGGATGGGCCCGTTCATCGGTGCACTTATCCGCCCCATTGGCGGCATCATGGCCGACAAAATGGGTGGTGCTAAAGTGACCCAGATCATCTCGGTTGTGATGGTCGCCTCTGCCCTTGGCGTCGCCTACTTTATTCAGCAGGCTTACTCCTCTGCGACACCTGAACAGTACTTCTACCCATTCCTGGGCCTGTTCTTGATCTTGTTCGCAGCCACAGGCATCGGCAACGGATCCACCTTCCGCACCATCGCTGTTGTCTTCAACAAAGAGCAGGCTGGTCCTGCACTGGGTTGGACAGCTGCTGTTGCTGCCTATGGCGCTTTCATCATCCCCAAAGTGTTCGGCGAGCAGCTGGGCGCGGGGCATCCTGAATACGCGCTCTACGGCTTTGCGGTCTTCTACGCAGTCTGCATCATCATCAACTGGTGGTTCTATCTGCGGCCCAACGCATACATTAAAAATCCCTGATTTTTTAACAAGTTAGCTGCGCCGCATAGGGCGGCGCAGCTCCCCCATTTTTTGTGAGGATAACCACCATGAGCCACCTGCTCGACAAACTGAACTTCCTGCAGTCCAGCAAACTGGAAGAATTTTCTGACGGTCATGGGCAAGTGACACGCGAAAATCGCGACTGGGAAGACACCTACCGCAACCGTTGGCGGCACGACAAAGTGGTGCGCTCAACCCACGGTGTGAACTGCACCGGTTCTTGCTCTTGGAAGATTTACGTTAAATCGGGCATCGTGACCTGGGAGACGCAGCAAACAGACTATCCACGCACGCGCCCCGACCTGCCCAACCATGAACCACGCGGCTGTGCCCGTGGTGCCAGCTACAGCTGGTATCTGTATTCGGCCAACCGGGTGAAAAACCCTCTGGTGCGCGGCAAGCTGATGAAAGTGTGGCGCAAGTTGCGCCAAACGCTGGACCCAATCGCTGCCTGGACAGCGCTGCAAGCCGACCCAATTTTGCGTGCAGGCTATGTGGAAACCCGCGGCAAGGGCGGCTTTGTGCGCGCCACGTGGGATGAAGCCACCGAAATTACCGCCGCTGCCAACGCTTACACAGCCAAAACCTACGGCCCGGACCGCGTGTTTGGCTTCTCGCCGATCCCCGCTATGTCGATGGTCTCCTACGCGGCTGGCTCGCGGTACCTGAGCCTTCTGGGAGGCGTGTGCATGAGCTTTTATGATTGGTACTGCGATCTGCCACCAGCCTCACCCATGACCTGGGGTGAGCAGACCGATGTGCCGGAATCTGCTGACTGGTACAATGCTGGCTATCTGCTGCTTTGGGGCTCCAACGTGCCGCAGACCCGCACGCCCGATGCGCACTTCTACACCGAGGCCCGCTACAAAGGCACCAAATCAGCCGTTATTTGCCCTGATTATTCCGAGGCTGCCAAGTTTGGCGATGTGTGGCTGAACGTGAAGCAGGGCACCGATGCTGCCCTTGGCATGGCCTTTGGTCATGTGATCCTGCGTGAATTTCACTTGGATAAACAGACGCCTTATTTTGAAGAATACACCCGCAAATACTCCGATTTCCCCATGCTTGTTCGTCTGGATGAAAAAGACGGCAAGTTGGTTGCCGGTCGCTTCCTGCGCGCCGATGATCTTGATGGCAAACTGGGTGAAGAGAACAACCCGGAATGGAAAACGGTTGCCTATGATGAGACCTCAAAAGGTCTCGTCGCGCCCAATGGCTCCATCGGCTATCGCTGGGGCGAGGATGGCGAATGGAACTTGGAAGAACGCGCCAATAAAGCCGACACCAAGCTCAAAATGTCGCTCATCGAAAAGGGTGAGCATGATGAAGTGGTTGCGGTCGATTTTCCCTATTTTGGCGGCGAAGCAACCGAAGCGTTTGCAACCGATGAAAACCACCCCAACATTTTGACCCACAACATTCCGGTCAAGCGCATCAAAACCGCTGACGGCGATGTGATGGTCGCAACCGTGTTTGATCTGTTCTGCGCCAATTATGGCCTGGACCGTGGCTTGGGTGGCGATCATGTTGCCAAGTCTTACGAAGATGATGTGCCTGGCTCACCCAAATGGGCTGAGAAAATCACCGGCGTTGCAGCTGATAAAATCATCCATGTAGCCCGCGAGTTCGCGCAAAATGCTGAGAAGACGCAGGGCAAGTCCATGGTCATCATCGGTGCTGCGATGAACCACTGGTACCACATGGACATGAACTATCGCTGCGTCATCAACATGCTGGTGATGTGTGGCTGCGTTGGTCAATCTGGCGGTGGCTGGGCGCACTATGTGGGTCAAGAAAAGCTGCGTCCACAAACCGGTTGGCAGCCCCTGGCGTTCGCACTGGATTGGTCACGCCCACCGCGGCACATGAACTCCACATCGGCCTGGTACGCCCACTCTAATCAGTGGCGCTATGAGACCCTGCGCGCCAAAGAGATCATATCTCCCACAGCACCTGAGGGTGATTGGGATGTGGCGCTTATCGACTACAACATTCGCGCTGAGCGGATGGGCTGGTTGCCATCAGCGCCGCAGCTCAAAACCAACCCGCTGGAAGTGGCCGAACAGGCCAAAGCCGCAGGCAAAGAAATCCCTGCTTACGTTGCCGAGCAACTGAAATCCGGTGATCTGGAAATGTCGTGTGAGGATCCTGATGATCCGCACAACTGGCCGCGTAACCTTTATGTCTGGCGCTCCAACCTGCTTGGATCATCGGGCAAGGGTCACGAATATTTCCTCAAGCACCTTCTGGGCACCGATCACGGTGTGATGGGCAAAGACCTTGGTGAAGAGGGCGCGCAGCTGCCCAAAGAGGCCAAGTGGCATGAGGAAGCTCCACGCGGGAAGCTTGACCTGTTGGTCACGATCGACTTCCGCATGTCCACAACGTGCGTCTACTCCGACATCGTTCTGCCCACGGCGTCTTGGTATGAAAAAGACGACATGAATACCTCGGACATGCATCCGTTCATTCATCCGCTGCAAGCGGCTGTGGACCCGGCGTACGAGTCCAAATCTGACTGGGAAATCTTCAAGTCGATTGCCCACAAGGTTCAGGAAATTGCGCCAGGCTATCTGGGTGAGGAAACTGATATTGTCGCGCTGCCGATCCTGCACGACACCCCAGGTGAAATTGCCCAAGATCAGGTGAAAGACTGGAAAAAGGGCGAATGCGACCTGATTCCAGGTAAAACCGCGCCAGCCTATGTGGCAGTAGAGCGCGACTACACCAAGATCTACGACAAGTTCACCGCGCTTGGCCCCCTTATGGACAAGCTGGGCAATGGCGGCAAAGGCATCGCCTGGGACACCCAAACGGAGATCGACAATCTGGCGGCCCTTAACGGCACCCAGGTTGGCGGTGTGGCCGATGGTCGTCCGAAGATCGAAAGCGCCATTGATGCCTGCGAGGTCATCTTGATGCTGGCGCCAGAAACTAATGGCGAAGTGGCGGTGAAGGCTTGGGAATCTCTCTCTAAGGCAACCGGGCGCGAGCATGCGCACCTGGCCGAGGGCGAGCACCACAACAAGATCCGCTTCCACGACATTGCGGCCCAACCCCGCAAGATCATCTCTTCGCCCACATGGTCAGGCATTGAGAGTGAGAAGGTTAGCTACAATGCCGGTTACACCAATGTGCATGAGCTGATCCCCTGGAGAACGCTGACCGGTCGTCAGCAGCTCTATCAGGATCACCTTTGGATGCGCGCGTTTGGCGAGGGCTTTGTGTCCTACCGTCCGCCGGTTGATCTGAAGACGATCACCGATGAGGTGAACACCGATAAGGGCAGCCCCCACGTGGTGCTGAACTTCATCACCCCGCACCAGAAATGGGGCATCCACTCTACCTACACTGACAATCTGTTGATGCTCACGCTCAACCGTGGCGGACCAGTGGTTTGGCTGTCGGAAGTGGACGCGGCAACCGCCGGTATCGTCGATAATGACTGGATTGAGGTGTACAATATCAACGGTGCTTTGACGGCCCGTGCAGTGGTTTCACAGCGGATAAAAGAAGGCTCGACCTTCATGTATCACGCGCAGGAAAAGATCGTGAACACACCGGGCTCGCAGAAGACCGGCAATCGCGGCGGCATCCATAACTCGGTAACCCGCACCACGCTCAAACCCACACACATGATCGGTGGCTACGCCCAGCTAGCCTGGGGCTTCAACTACTACGGCACTACCGGCTCCAACCGCGACGAATTCGTCATCGTGAAGAAGATGAAGAAAGTGGATTGGATGCAAGAAGCAACCGACAAGACGGAGACAACGGCATGAAAATTCGTGCGCAAATAGGCAAGGTCCTAAACCTCGACAAGTGCATCGGATGCCACACCTGCTCGGTCACTTGTAAGAACGTCTGGACCACCCGAACCGGGGTTGAATACGCCTGGTTCAACAACGTTGAGAGTAAACCCGGCGTGGGCTATCCCCACAATTGGGAAGACCAAGAAGACTGGAAAGGCGGCTGGGAACTCAAAGCAGGACGTTTGATCCCTAAGATGGGTGGGAAGCTGAAGATCCTTTCGAAGATCTTTGCCAACCCCGACATGCCGCAGATCGACGACTACTACGAACCCTTCACCATGGACTACGGCTTTCTGCAGAACGCTCCAGTTGGCAAGACTTTGCCTACTGCGCGTATGCACTCGGCCATCACCGGTGAAAAGATGGAAAAACCAGTAGGCGGCGCCAACTGGGAAGAAATCTTGGGCGGAGAGTTCAGCAAGCGCAGCAAGGACTACAACTTCGAGCAGATCCAGAAAGACATCTACGGTGAATTCGAAAATACGTTCATGATGTACTTGCCTCGTTTGTGTGAGCACTGCCTAAACCCGACGTGCGTTGCGGTTTGCCCAAGCGGTGCCATCTACAAGCGCGAAGAAGACGGGATCGTACTGATCGACCAAGACAAGTGTCGCGG
>JBGCDM010000067.1:0-8219 GCA_045105395.1 Devosiaceae bacterium
AAAGACAGGCCGTTTTCGACCGTGATGTCTTCGCGCACACGGCTGATATAGGTTGCATCCTCGCCAGCGGCTTCATGCGGGGTCATGTAGCCACCATCTTCGTGCTTATCAATCAGTAGGCACCCAGGGGCATTGCGCAAAATGGCTTTGGCCTCATCGGCACTGATGGGCTCTTCAAACTCCACATTAACCGCTTCAGAGTGTGAGACGAAGACCGGAATGCGCACGCAGGTTGCTGTGAGTTTGATTTTCGGATCCAAGATTTTCTTGGTCTCCGCCATCATTTTCCATTCTTCTTTGGTGGTGCCGTCTTCCATGAACACATCGATATGCGGAATGGCGTTGAAGGCGATGCGCTTGGTGAACTTTTCAGATTTCACATCACCAACTTGGAAGACCGCTTTGGTTTGCGCGAACAGTTCATCCATGCCTTGTTTGCCAGCCCCTGACACAGACTGATAGGTCGCCACAACCACGCGCTTAATGGTGGCTGCGTCGTGCAATGGCTTCAGTGCGACAACCAGTTGCGCGGTGGAACAGTTTGGGTTGGCGATGATGTTCTTCTGACGAAAGCCTTCAATCGCATCAGCGTTCACTTCAGGCACAATCAGTGGCACTTGGCTGTCCATGCGGAAGGCTGAGGAATTATCGATGACCACGCAGCCTGCAGCGCCAATTTTGGGCGCCCACTGGCGAGAAATATCTCCGCCTGCCGACATGATGGCGATGTCAATTTTGGAGAAGTCGACGGTATCCAGCGCCACGACTTTTAGTTTTTTGTCGCCGAAATAGGCCTCTTGCCCGGCGCTGCGGCTGGATGCAACTGCCAGCACTGTATCGGCTGGGAAGCCGCGTTCGGCTAATATTTCTAGCGCTTCACGACCCACACTGCCGGTCGCGCCGACCACTGCAACGGTATATCCCATGGGAAAAGTCCTCTTTGTCTGTGCCTTCGGCATACTTATTGTTTGCCCATCCCGCTATCCGGGTTGGGCAATGCCGAACGCACGGAGGGGACGTAGCTGGTTAAAGCTTGGTCGTCTTGGTGGTGGTTTTAGCGCCCAGCATGAGTGCCGTTGTGAGCGATGTCACAGCGATATCATATGCTTTGGTTAGGATGCTTGTCTGGCGCATGGTAAGCGTAACCGCCACAGACGGGAGATAATGTCAATGCGCAGATCTTTTATCCGACCCTTTCAGGCACTTTGTGTTGCCCTTTTGCTTGCCCCAAGCACACCGGTGTTTGCCTCTGATGGGCAGGTGAGCATCCCCGATTATGGCACACGGCTTACGGTGCCTGCCGAAGGCGTCGGCAGCATGGAATTTGCCCATCCAGCCTATGACGGCGCGCGCGCAACGGTGCGCATTGCCAATGGCCGCGTTGTGGTGGGCACCGACGCTGATGCATTGACTATCGGCACCTACGACCCTGCCGACGCCTGGAACGATGAAATGTCGGTCCTGCTGATGGATGTAAATTTTGATGGCTTTTTGGATGTCGGCGTTTTGGACGGTGTTGGGTATGGGGGCGTGAATGTCTTCTGGAATTTTTTCCGCGCTGACGCCGATCGTTTGTTTGTTCCCGTCGGAACGCTGTCCAACCCCGAGCTTGATGATGTGATGGGCACGGTTCTTTCCTCCTCTCGCTCTGGCCCGTTTTGGACGCGGGAGGTTTTCCGGCCGCAGGGCGATGGCCTGCGCCTACAGTTCAGCCGAACCTTTTGGGGCGAGTTTGATCTGGTGGAGTTTCCAGGACTTGGCAAAGGGCTTGATGTGCGGGCCGTTATCTCTCAAATCGCGCCGGACCCCTGGGATGAAGCCTCGCTGGATGACCCCATGTTCCACGTGACCGCAGTGGCTGGTGCGGGGCGCAGCTATTTCCACGATGATGCCAATGATGCCACCGCACGCAGCGCCTATTTGGTGGAGGGCGACATTGGCCGCGTTCTGGATGTGGACGCGACCGGTGATTGGCTTTTCATCACCTTCACACACCGCCAGACCGGCAACATAACGCAAGGGTGGATGCGAGCTGCCGATATGACGGTGATTATGGGTTAGGAGGTTTAACCCGCCACCACTTTCTGCACTTCGGCGAGTAGTGCATCGCCCATCGCGGATGTATTAACCGGTGTGATGCCTGAACCTGCAATATCACCGGTGCGTATGCCAGCGTCGAGCACATTTGCGATGGCGGTTTCCACCTGCGTTGCCAAATCACCCATGCCGAGCGAGTAGCGCAACATCATCGCAAAGCTTGCAACCATGGCGATGGGGTTGGCCTTGCCTTGGCCTGCGATGTCAGGCGCTGAGCCGTGCACCGGTTCGTACATGGCTTTCCGCTTGCCGGTGTCGGCATCTTCTGCGCCCAGCGAGGCTGATGGCAGCATGCCCAGCGAACCGGTGAGCATGGCGGCAACATCAGACAGCATATCGCCAAACAGATTGTCGGTGACAATCACATCAAACTGCTTGGGTGCGCGCACCAGCTGCATGCCGCCAGCATCGGCCAGCATGTGGGAGAGCTCTACATCGGCAAAGTTCTTGCCGTGGGTTGCCGTCACCACGTTGTTCCAGAGCACGCCAGAGCGCATCACATTGCGCTTTTCCATGGAGCAAACCTGATTGTTGCGCGTGCGGGCAAGCTCAAAGGCGACAGCGGCGATACGCTCAATCTCGTGGGTGGTGTAAACCTGCGTATCCACGGCGCGTTGTTCGCCATTTTCCAGCGTCACCATCTCTTTGGGTTCGCCGAAATAAACCCCGCCGGTCAGCTCGCGCACGATCAGAATGTCCAGGCCTTCAACCAGCTCATGTTTGAGCGAAGAGGCTGATGCCAAAGCTGGATAGCAGATGGCAGGGCGCAGGTTGGCGAACAGGGCCAAATCTTTGCGCAGGCGCAGAAGGCCAGCCTCAGGGCGCGCATCATAGGGCACGTCATCCCACTTCGGTCCGCCGACGGCACCAAACAGAACCGCATCAGCCGCCATGGCTTTGTCCATCGCGCTATCAGAAATCGCCGCGCCGTGATCATCATAGGCCGCACCGCCCACCAGATCGACGTCAGTTTCGATGTTGGTGAGGCCCTGCGCATTGGTCCAGGCGATGATCTTGTCGACCTCTGCCATCGCTTCGGGGCCGATGCCATCACCGGGCAAAACGAGGATGTTGGAGCGTGCAGGTGCCATAAGCGGGCCTCTTAGAATGGATTGAGAAGTAGGTTGGTGTGTACTGAGGGGTACGGCGATGCGCAAGGGGGTGGCGAGCGTTCTGTCTATCTTGCGTCACGGCTGTGGTCTGGATGAATGTTTGCAGATTACATGCATGTATGTGTTAGTTTGTTCGTGGATCATCCGGTTTGATGGAGATTGATATGACGCTAAAACGAACCACACTGCTTGCTGCGGCCTTCGTTGCCGGGGCGCTGCTCGCAACACCGGCTTGGGCTGCGTCTTGCATCACCAATCAAGGGCAGTTTGATGCTTTTAAGCAGCAGCTCGCGCAGCAGGCAACGTCGGCCGGTGTTGGACAGCGCGGTTTGCAGGCGCTGCAGCAGGCGCAGCTTTCAGGCATCACGTGGCGGTTTGAATCCAACCCAGCCTCGCAGTCCAGTATGCGTTATCGCAGTCCTGAACAGTTTTTGACGAGCCGGTTTTCAAGTGTGAGCTCCTTTGTTTCTAGCGCCCAGCGCAGGCTGCAAGAAAGCGCTGGGTTTTTCCAGGCCATTGAACAGCGGTATGGCGTGCCTGGTTCAATCCTTGTGGCGATCTGGGGTTATGAAACCAATTGGGGCGGGTATACCGGGGATACACCCATCGTTGCTGGCGCTGTAACTCTGGCATCCTATTGCCGTCGTCATCCGCGATTTGAAGACGATGCTATCGCCGCCCTACAATTGGTTGATCGTGGGCTTCTTACCATCAACAGCCGTGGTGGCCCCTCTGGTGAGTTGGGGCACATGCAGTTTTTAGCTGGCAATTGGGTGCGGTTTGCCGTGGATGGCAATGGCGATGGCCGGGCTGATCCCAACAATTCGGCCGACGCGCTTGCAACCGCAGCGAACATGCTGCGCAGCAATGGTTGGCGCGCGGGCGCGTCCTTTGCTGATGGGGGTCCCAATTTCCGTGTTTTGTCGGCATGGAACGACAGCGGCAACTATCAGCGCGCCATCGCATACGCCGCCGGTTTGATTGCTCAGTAGGCACCGCTCTGAGACAAACATAGACCTGTAATCAGACGAAAAAGCCCACGCTCACTGAAATGAGCGTGGGCTTTTCTTATCGCAACGTCCCATCTGTCTTGCTTATCCGGCAATCATTGGCTGTGTTCAGGTCCCATAGGAAGCTAACGGCTACGTCTCGTCTTCTTCCTCAGCAAATTTGGTCATCACGCCGATCTGCGCCATGGCGAACAGGAAGGTGATGGGCATCGTGCCCCACACCTTGAACGCCACCCAAAAATCAGTGGTTTGCGTGCGCCAAACAACTTCGTTCAGCACCGCTAAAAACACGAAGAACAGCCCCCAGCGTAGGGTAAGAATGCGCCAGCCTTCCGGCTTGAGGTTGAAGGCATCGTCAAAGACGTAAGACAGCAGCGATACTTTAAAAATCCAAAGTCCGCCAAGCAACGCTAACGCAAACAGCGAATTGACGATGGTGGGCTTGAGTTTGATGAACAGATCATCGTTCAGCCACAGGGTGAGTGCGCCGAAAAACAGCACCAACACGCCAGAGACCAGCGGCATCATGGGCAGTTTGCCCAGAATGATCCGCGAGAGCACCAGCGAGATGGTGATGGCCACCATAAAGACCGCTGTGGCCAGGAAGATCGGTTCACCAAAAGCAGCAAGTGTCGGGTAGCTTTCCATCAGCCGCGCGCCGCGCGCATTGATGAAAAAGAACACCAGCAAAGGCCCAAGCTCGAGCGCCAGCTTCACCAGCGGATTGGCCTTGGGCTTATCTTGGGGCTTGGTTGGCGTGGTTGTTTCGGTTTCGTCTGTCACGTGGTTTCTTCTTGTTGTTCATCGAGGCCGGCAATGGCGCGGGCAAAACTTGTTGGGTCAAAGGCTTCAAGGTCATCCACCGCCTCGCCGACACCGATGAGGTGCACTGGTATTTGGTACTTCTTGGCGATCGCCACAAGGATGCCGCCCTTGGCTGTGCCATCCAGCTTGGTCATAACGAGGCCCGTGATACCAGCGGTTTTGCCAAACACGTCCACTTGATTGAGTGCGTTTTGGCCAGTGGTTGCATCCAGCGTGAGCAGCACATCGTGAGGCGCTTCGGGGTCGATCTTTTTGATCACGCGGATGACCTTTTCCAGCTCCGCCATAAGCTCTGTGCGGTTTTGTAGGCGCCCAGCCGTGTCGATCAGCAGCACATCGGTGCCGTTTGCTTTGGCCTCGGTGAGGGCATCAAAGGCAAGGCCCGCTGCATCAGAGCCTTGAGGGCGGGTGATGACGGGTGCGCCGGTGCGCTCACCCCACACTTTGAGTTGCTCAATAGCGGCCGCTCGAAAGGTATCGCCGGCCGCCAGCATGGGTTTCATGCCGAGCGCGGATATTTTGCTGGCGAGCTTGCCGATGGTGGTGGTTTTGCCTGCGCCATTCACCCCAACCATCAAGATGACATGCGGCTTGCGAGCAGGCGCAACACGCAAAGGCTTGGCGACGGGCTCCAGCACTTTGGCTATTTCTTCGGCCAGCACAGTTTTGATCTCTTCCTCAGAGACCTCTTTGCCAAAGCGCTCATCTTCCAGCCGCTTGGTGATGGCCATAGCGGTGTCCACGCCCAGGTCAGCTTGGATAAGGATGTCTTCCAAGTCTTCTAACGCTTCGCTATCCAACTTCTTCTTGGTAACAAGCGCCACGACCCCTTGGGTGATGGATGAGGAGCTTTTTTTCAGCCCGGAGGTAAGGCGAGACAGCCAGCCCTTTTTCTTTTCAGGCTCCTGTTCGATCACCTCCTGCCGCTTGGGCGGGATGATGGGTATAAAGTCCAAAGCGGGCGTATCGGTGTCGCTCATGCTGCCTTCTCGGCGTCGTTGGCAAGTTGGCCTGTCAGGCGAACGCCTGTGTGGCCGGTGATTGTGACGGGCAAAATATCGCCGGATGCCGGGCCGTTACCTGATACCGGTATTGCCACCTCGGTGTAGGCGGGGATGCGCCCACGCGCTAGCCCATCGGCCACGCGCTCAATGAGCACTGGCTGGGTGGTGCCTTTTTGTGTTGCCAAATGGTTGGCCAGCGCCTGGCGGCCTTTTTCACGCAGGGCTTGGGCGCGCAGCTTTATGGTCGCGTGGTCCACCTGGGGCATTTTGGCAGCGGGTGTGCCGGTGCGCGGTGAAAACGGGAAGACGTGCAGGAAGGATAGGCCGCAATCGTCCACCAGTTTCAGGCTGTTTTCGAACATTGCGTCAGTTTCGGTGGGGAAGCCTGCGATAATATCCGCGCCATAGACAATGTCGGGTCTGGCAACGCGCATATCCTGGCAAAACGCAATGGCGTCATCGCGCAGATGGCGGCGCTTCATGCGCTTCAAAATCATATCATCGCCGTGCTGCAAGGACAGATGCAAATGCGGCATGAGGCGCTCATCGCCCTTGATGGCATCCACCAGTGCCGGATCAGCTTCAATCGAGTCGATGGAGGATAGCCGCAGGCGTTGCAGACCATTTGGGCCTCCTGGAACATGCCGCAATATCTGCTGCACCAAATCGCCCAGTTTCGGCGCACCTGGCAGGTCGGGCCCATAGCTGGTGAGGTCAACACCGGTTAGAACGGCCTCGGCATAGCCCTGGTCCACCAGCGCTTTGATCTGATCGACCGCCACGCCCATGGGCACCGAGCGGGCGTTGCCCCTGCCATAAGGAATAATGCAGAACGTGCAGCGGTGATCGCAGCCATTTTGCACTTCCACAAAAGCGCGGGTGCGCTGGCCAAACCCATTGGTGAAGGCGGGCGCTGTTTCTTTCACGCGCATTATATCGGTCACGTGGGTCTTTATGTCAGACCCAGATGGTAGGTTTGCCCAGGTGGTGGGCGCTGTCTTGGCTTCATTGCCCAACACCAGATCAACCTCATCCATATCGGCAAAGGATTCTGGTTCAATCTGTGCTGCGCAGCCGGTTACCACGACACGGGCGGCGGGGTTATCGCGCTTGGCCTTGCGGATGGTTTGGCGGGCTTGGCGTACAGCCTCGCCTGTCACGGCGCATGTGTTCACGATGATGGTGTTGCTGTGCCCCGCCTCTTGCGCGCGCTGGCGCATGGCTTCCGATTCCACCGTGTTGAGGCGACAGCCAAGTGTGAGGACATCCACACTCATGCAGCCACATCCGCAAACATTGCCTCGGTGAGCACAACATCGCGCTCATGCTCCACCGGGCCAGTCATCAGCACATGGTCATTGTCGGTCCACTCGATCTGCAGCGTTCCGCCGGGCTGATGCACGGTGACTTTGCGCTCACTACGGCGCAGGCGCGCAGCAGAGACTGCCGCAGCACATCCAGCCGAGCCACAGGCAAGGGTTAGGCCCGCGCCGCGCTCCCAGGTGCGCATAACCAGCGTTTCCCGGTCTAGGACCTGCACAATGGAAATGTTGGCACGCTGCGGAAACAGCGGGTGATATTCCAGCATAGGGCCAATCTTATCGAGCCCAATGATGGCAACATCATCCACCCAGAACACCGCATGCGGGTTGCCCATGTTGACCACCGCAGGGGAGGAAAGAACTGGATCACCAGGGGGGCCAACGTGCAGCTCAATGAAGCGGGTGTCTTGGAACGGTTCTGACAGGGGAATTTCCTCCCATGCAAAACGCGGCGTGCCCATGTCGACGGTGTAGGTTAGAGGCGTATCAGCAGGCCGTGTGATTGAGAGAAGGCCGCGAGCCGTTTCCACCATACGATTGTCTTGCGCACCCAATGTTTCGTCCAAATGCCAAGCAACACAGCGTGTGCCGTTGCCGCACGCCTCGGCCAAACTGCCATCGGTGTTGTAGATGCGGATATAAGCCGCCGTATCATCCATGCGCGGTGCGTGCAGCACCATGAGCTGATCGAATTGGGTTTGCTGGCCACGCGCAATGGCGCGCGCTTCACCTTCGGTCACGATGTGATCGCTGCCGGTAAGGTCCAGAACGGTGATCTTGTTGCCCGCGCCGTTCATCACGCGCACGGTGGTTCCAATCAAAGCACTCAAGTGGAAATCCAATGGTTTA
>JBGCDM010000068.1:0-6049 GCA_045105395.1 Devosiaceae bacterium
CTGACGGCGTGTCAGTCCACTGGTCAGCGCAATCCGTATCGCCTCCCGCTTGAAGTCATCAGTGTGTTTGCGTGCCATGCTTGTGCTCCTTGATGGCGATCATTCCATTCAAGGACACGGAACAAAACCGTGACAAGTCCAGGTGGCGATCTATAGGTCTGGAGTTCAAGCGGGAATCGTAGCCGGCAGTGTTCAAGCCATAAGTACATTGCTCGGAGACCCAGAGTTGCAGTTCCTTAGGGTCGCCATCCCTTTTGTTAGAGATCATTCCGCTCAATTTCTAGCATTCTATAAGCATAGCCCCGAAATGAGAGCGTTCGCAGAATTCGTGATAGGCCATCTTCATGAAATTGAGGAAAAGCTGGATCCTCGGGTCAAGCCCGAGGATGACGACCAGTGAATGCGGCGTGATCTGAGCACAACGCCTCCCCTTCTTGTCCTGCTCTCTGCATGAGCAACCAAATTTCTCTTTACTCTGAGCGTACCGCTCAACCGCGTGCTCTCTTTTCTCTGGGCCTACGACCAAACCGCGTGTTCTCTGGCTCTAGACGTACCGCCCAACCGCACATTCCTCTGGCTCTGTTCACTGCGTGAACAACCGCGGGGTTTATCCCCGCCCCCTAAACCTGTCGCATTGTCTCCCCACCTTCCGCTGATCATCTGACGGGACGTTTGGGTTCGTTACCCAGGCCGGTGGAAGGGCAAAGCGCCCATCATCGGCGCAGGGGGTAACGACCCGGCCCGGCATGGGGGTGAAGTCAAAGGTGGCTGATTGTTTGTAATTAGGCCAACGCACGGTGATCGGACAAAAACCATCACAGGTGCGGTGCGTTGATTCCGCTAGAGGTAGCGCCTTATGGTCCGGATGGCCCTGCTGTCCATGACGCCTTTGTATACGCCAAAAAACGCTTTGCGCGGGGTGCTTTGCAGTATCGCCCATACCCATACAGTTTTTCTCGGTGCTTCACGGCACCCCGCAAGTCCTGCCAAAGAACAACGCGCACTACTTTGCGCCAATCACGCATGTTGCACCATGGCGCCCAGCTGGCCCCGTGGCATTTTGGGTTGGCAGCACACTTGAGCGCCCACCCCCTTGAGCGCAGCAACCGCCCATGCCACTCTGCCGCCATGGCACAGCCACCCGACACACTGCGCACCTACATAGAGCATTATCGCTCCAGCTATCGCCGCTTTCCACCGCCCCACACCGTGGCAGCGTTAGCCAACGTGCTGCAAGGGTGGGAGTATCACCGCAGCCATGTTGCCCCAGACGACAAGGACCAAGATGCAGCCTTGTTCTTCCGCTGCTTCACCGATTATGTGCAGATGAAGACAGGCGTATTCTCCAGCCGCTATTGGGGCTGGACCCTCGATAACTCCGCCGGCGGGACAGACGGAGATGCTGAAGCAAACAAAGTGCAAGCGCATGCCCATTTCTACGCGCTCTATGATAGCTTCTGGGATGATGCGCAGGCTGGCAGAGCACTGCGCAAAACCCCGCCACCTGATGGACGCTACGACTAACACGCTCCGCCCAAACCTTTTCTTGATTGCGCCGCACAGCTCGCAACAACTTGCCACAATTGGCCCCTAGCCCTTGGGCCGGGGCGCATCAGCACGCGCGCAAAGCGTGCATCTTCCAGGCGACACTTCTTCATGACAGACACCTTCGTATCCGCCAGTGGGCGCTTTATGCGTTCGCCCGGCTTCAAATTTTTCACGCTCGGCGTGCTCACGCTTCTTCTGCTCATTCCAGCATCACTGATTTGGCTTTTGGTGTCCGAGCGTGAGGATCGCGCCCGCGATGTTGCCCGCGATATTGCAGAAACGTGGGGCGGCTCACAGCGGCTCGTCGGGCCGTTCATCACCGTGCCTTATGAGGTTGAAGAAACTCGCATCGTTGATGATGAAGAGACCACCATCACCATACGGAACGTTGCAGTCTTTCTGCCCGATGATCTTACAGTCACGGCCGATGCAACCACCGAAGTACGCTCACGCGGCATCTTCGATGTGACCGTTTACAGCTCTGATATCACGCTGGAAGGGACCTTCGCAGCACCAACCAGTCGCGCCATTATTGAGGGTGGCGCACGCTTCTTCTGGAGCCAAGCCAAACTATCGCTGCGCATTTCCTCCGTGCGCGCTATTCGCAATGCTGTTGCGCTGCAAATGGATGGGCAAACGCGCATGTTTGAGCCAAGCCTTGGCCTAACGGGCAGCACAGCAAGCGCTGCTATCAGCCCAAGTCGCAATTCTGGTGTTGCTGGCATGGCAGGCATTCATGTGCCGAACCTGTTTGAGGTTAGCCCGCGTGAATTTGGTTTCCGCATTGATCTAGCCCTTAATGGCTCAGACTCCCTGTTTATCGCTCCGGCGGCTCGCGACACCAATGCAGCCATCATCAGCAACTGGCCGCATCCCTCCTTCACAGGCGCAGCCCTGCCCGAAGCCTCAACAATAGATCCAGAAACCGGCTTCTCCGCACAGTGGCGTGTGCCGCATTTGGCGCGATCAGTGCCCCTGGCCTTCACACTCGGCAACGGTACTTTTCTCAGGGAACTGGGCCAAGATGTGTTTGGCGTGCATTTCTTCCAGCCCGTGGACTATTACGCACTTGTCGACAGGGCGCTGAAATACGCGATCCTGTTCATCGGCGTGGTGTTTCTGTCCGTGTTTGTCATTGAGGTGCGCACCGGCAAACGCGTGCACGTTGTGCAATATGTTTTCGTTGGGCTAGCGCTGGTCTTGTTTTACGTCCTGCTGCTTTCCCTGGCCGAACATCTGGGGTTCCTACTTGCCTATCTTTTGGCAGGTGCAGCCACGGCACTGCTTATCGGCACATACTGCGCCCGCTCGCTGGAGAGCAAAAAATATGGCGCGTTGGTGGTTGGCCTCATCGCCAGCATTTTTGCAGTGCTCTATCTGTTTTTGCGGCTTGAGGATTATGCGCTTCTTGCCGGTTCGGTTTTTGCGTTTTTGGTGCTTGCGGTCACCATGTTCACCACCCAAGCCATCGACTGGTCCGGGCGGGGTGAGCGGTCATCGAAGGCACCACCTGACATCCCACTAACGCAGCCGTGATCAAACGCGATTGGCGCGGCGGGCAAGAAGCAACCATATAAAGCCCATCAACAATGGAGACTTCTCATGGCAGCCCTTTCCCGCCGTACACTTGCAGGACTATCACTCGCCGCCCTTGCCGGGCTCGCATTGGCCAGCAATGCCAACAGCCAATCCGCCACCACCGAAACGGCCGATGACGCAGCCATGGCGACCGAAATGACAACCGAAACGGCAATCTTCGCCGGTGGCTGCTTCTGGTGTGTGGAAAAAGACTTCGACCATGTTGAAGGCGTGCTGGAAACAACATCTGGCTACATTGGTGGCAACTCAGATAACCCAACCTACCAATCCCATGTGGCCGCTGGCGACTGGGAAGCGGTTGAAATTGTCTATGATCCTGCAGTGGTAACCTATGAAGAGCTAACCCACAGCTTCTTCCGCACTGTCGATCCACTGGATGATGGCGGCCAGTTCTGCGACCGCGGCCATTCCTACACCACAGCCATCTTCGTGCTTAACGATGACCAGCGTGCCATTGCCCAGGCTGCAGCCGAAGCTGCATCCGCTGATCTCGGCGAAAGCGTTGCAACAGACATTATTGATGCGCCCCGCTTCTGGCCGGCCGAAGATTATCACCAGGATTATTATCTGAAAAATCCGATCCGCTACAACTTCTACCGCACCTCATGCCGGCGCGATAGCACGGTGGAACGCCGGTGGGGTGAGCAGGCCTATTTGGGTGTGGATCATTAAGAGGCCAATGGCAGCGTTAGCCATCCCAGCCGGTGCGCCTTGCACCGGCTGTTCTGCCGTGAGACGATAGGTCATGGCAAACACAGCAGACGAAAATGGCAAGCCCATCAAGCTTGTCTCAGCAACTGATGCGACCGGCACACTCGTTCCAGCAAACCAAGTTTGCGTGAGCGTGGATGCCGATGGCGTTGTCTCAATCGCCATCCCCGAAGACGATGTGGAACTTCACCCGCGCGCTGTTGCGCTGGTGGCTGCTGCCATGAAGCTGGATGATGAAACCACAGTTGCTGCGCTGATGGGAACCTTGCGGGGCTAAGCAGAAACCGGTATTAGTTCGTCATACTTTTGTTGCGATTGGGGCTTAGCCCACGGCGCAACAAGGGTGTGCATGCATCATGATTCGCGACCCTTTCTGGGTCGTACTGGGGCTATCCTGCTCCTTGGTGCTTGATGATATGAAGGCAGAGTATGTTTGATCGTAGTGTGTTGTTCGTTGGTGCTGAGGGTATTGGCCTTGCCATGTTGGCAGAGGCTTTGGCACTGGATTGCACACGCTTGTCTGCAGGGCCTCTGCCGCTGCGCGTCTATTCGGCAACCAGCAGCGATGCGGCCCAATCCGACCCCGTTATGCTGCGCGCGATGGATCGCTTGAAGCTTGATACAAAAGGCCTGTCGCTTAAACCATTGGCGCTGTACGCCTTTGCTGGTGCACCGCGCTTGGACCATGTGATCTTGCTCAATGCTGAGCTGCCAGCGGCCACCAAGCTTGCGCTTGGCGAAACGCTGGATGTGCGCCACTGGGACATCGACATGAACGCGGCCGATGAGGACGCGATGTCGCCAGGTGCACGCTACAACAACTACCTGTCGCTTGCTGAGAGGTTGAAGCCGCGCGTTCAAAATCTGGTGGATGAACTGACTGATTTGAGTGGCCTGGCCGACGAGCCGTTTGCACACTCGGCCTAAGGATCAATCCAACCAACACCACCTCGAACACATCTGCGCGCCGTGCCCGTAAGGCTACGTCACATGACGTGTTGTGCTGCTTGGCTCTGCTTGGCTATAAGCGAGGCAATACAAAGGTGCGATGATTGGCACCTGCGCAAAGGCACGAGGGTAAAAGTCATGGCGATCCAAGCGCGCACGGGAATATTTGCGGCCAAGCGAACGACGTCCATAGCCGTGTTGGCAAGCGCCTTTGCAATGTCGGCGTGCATGGGCGGTGGCGGCAACCAATTGCGCCCGCTAACGCCGGTACCCACCACATCGGTAACGGCAACCTCACTGCCGCAACCCATCACCACATCTCAAGATACCGCCTTTGAAAGCCAAACCCTGGATGAGGCTGCCGGCATCAACCAAGGATTAGACCCGCTAGATCCCAACGCGCCATTTGATAGTTCAGTGCAGTCAGCAGCGCTGGATGGGGCACCACTACCTTCTTCCACACAAGGTGGAAGTGAGGTCAGTGAAGATGAACTGATCGGCGCCTGGTCTGCGGCAACACCCTCTGCAACATGCGCGATCAATCTATCGCTCACCACATGGCAAGGCGGGTATCGCGCCTCCACACGCAATTGCGGCGATGTACAAATGGCAGGCCTTACCGCCTGGTCAGTTGAAGGCCAGCAAGTGTTCTTAAAAGGCGCAGATGGCGCAACGCTGGCGCGCCTGTTTCGCACAGGCCCCACTCGCTATGCTGGCCAGCTAGAAACTGGCGGCGCGGTCACGGTCTTCCGCTAGGCATTGGGCAGCTACCGTGGCTCGGCACACGCTCTCTGAAACCAAGCCCGCTGCGCCCTTGCTACCAGCACATCTGCAAGTGGCCGAGCGCTATGGCGCAATGATTGCAGCCAACGAATTGCAGGACGATCCCGTCCAGCGCAGAGCAGCCCAAGCCCTAGATCAACTCAATGCTGAAATTGCCGAGCTGCGCTTAGCCCGCAAATCAAGCGCCCTGGGCTGGCTGTTTGCCAAGCGCAAGGCATCAGCACCTCCAACCAAGGGCCTTTATCTGTGGGGCGGTGTTGGGCGCGGCAAAACCATGCTGATGGATTTATTCTTCGACGTTGCCGCGACAAAGCGCAAACGCCGCGCCCATTTTCACAGCTTCATGGCCGATGTGCACGATCGCATCCATACCCATCGCCAGGCCTTAAAAGCGGGAACCGTGAAACAAGACGACCCCATTCCGCCGGTCGCTCAGGCCATTGCACTGGAAAGCCAGATC
>JBGCDM010000069.1:0-11819 GCA_045105395.1 Devosiaceae bacterium
TTCTCCAACCGGCACCGTGAATACATGTTCACTTGGTATGGCCTGGCTGCCGTGCTGCTGGGCGTTGTTGGCACCGTGATGCTACAGCGGCGGCGCGGCTAGTCGCGCTCACTTTCTGGCAACAACGTCATCACGTTTTCCAGCGTGTCGGCTTCCCTTGGTGGCTTGTCCCAGCGCAGCCGTGAGATGCGTGGGAAGCGCATGGCAATACCGCTTTTATGCCTGGTAGAGCGCTGCAGCCCCTCAAATGCGACCTCAAACACCATGCCAGCATCCTCACTGTGCAACACCTCACGCACCGGACCAAAACGATTGAGCGTGTTCTTGCGTACAAAACTGTCGATCTGCTTCAGCTCAGCGTCGGTGAACCCAAAATAGGCTTTGCCCACAGGCACCAGAACTTGGTCGTCTGTCCACACGCCAAATGTGTAATCGGAATACAGGCTGGAGCGTTTGCCGTGGCCGCGTTGAGCGTACATCAGCACCGCATCGATCAGCATGGGGTCGCGCTTCCACTTCCACCACGGCCCCTTGGGGCGACCGGGAACATAGGCGCTCATCCCCCGCTTGATCATCACCCCTTCCACCGCATCAGCATCCGCGCCTGCACCATGTGTGGCAGGATCGGCACGGGCCTCGGTCAGCGCATCCCATGTTTCAAAAGCCACCATCGATGAGAGATCAAGGCGCGGATGGTTGTGTATCTCTACAAGCGTTTCCAGTCTCTTGCGGCGCGCTGCAAATGGAAGTGCCCGCATGTCATCACCGTCCAGCCGCAGCACATCATAAACGCGCATATGGGCGGGGTGGCTGGCGAGCAATTTCTTGGAAACCGTCTTGCGGTTAAGGCGCTGTTGCAGCGTGTTGAAAGTTTGCACCCGCCCGTCGATCAGCACCAGCAATTCACCATCGAGCGTGGCATTGTTGGGCAAGGCGTCCACCAGATCAGGAAAGGCGTGTGAGATATCATCGCCGGTACGCGAGTAGAGCCTGCGCACCACTCCGCCATCTTTGCCCGTGCCACTGGCGGCCTGTACACGGATGCCATCCCATTTCCACTCAGCAAGAAACTCATCCGCGTTCAGTTTCTCAAAATCACCGTCTTCTATGGGGTGCGCAAGCATGGCAGGCGAAAAGGGCGCAGGATCATCGTTCTCTGGCCGCTCAGCCTTGCCCTCAGCCCATGCAAACAGACTGGCATAAGGTGGCAGAAGCCCGTGCCAAACCTCTTCAATGTCGTTAGGTTTGAGGTCGCCCAAACCCGCCACAGCAGTCTTGGCAAGGCGCGAAGACACGCCAATACGCAGGCCTCCGGTGATCAGCTTTAAGAGTGCCCAGCGCCCGGTTTCATCAAGCGTATCCAGCCAGCGAGCAATCAGCGCGGGCATCTCCGCCTTGCCGGTGGTGGCCAGCGTTTCGACCACCTCAGTGAGGGTCGGTGCTGGTACATTTATGCCGTGTGCAGCGGGCCAGATAAGCGCCACCGTTTCCGACATGTCACCCACATAATCATAGGACAGACCAAACAGAACCGGGTCCGTTCGCTCCTCCACCAGTCCACGGATCAGCGCAGGTTTGGCATGTTTGAAATCGAGCCCACCAGTGATCGCGGCCAGCGCGATGCCGCGTTCCGGGTCTGGCGTGGCGTCAAAATAGTTGATCAGAAGTTTGAGTCTGCCATTGCGGCGGGGCTCATAGGCAAGGCGGTCAAGAAGCTCAGCAAAGGCCTTCATGTGGTGGCCTCGAGCTCAGGTTCTTCGTCACCATAGCCAATCATGTTCAGCGGTCGGGCCGCGATGTCTTGCGTGCCGCACCAATGCACCAATCCATCCTCTTGGCCGTGGGTAACCCAGATTTCTGATGCGCCTGTATCCAGGATCGTGGCGCACAGATCATCCCAGTCGGCATGGTCAGACATGACCAGAGGCAGCTCAACCCCGCGCTGCCGCGCGCGAGCCCGCACGCGCATCCAGCCAGACGCAAAGCAGGTGATCGTTTCGCCAAACTTTTGTGACCAGCGGTCGGCTATAGAACCGGGCGGGCAGAGCACAATGTGTCCGGCCACATCTTTGCCCTTGAGACCCGCGACAGGCACCAACTCACCAAGGTCTATGCCCTGGGACTGATAGAAAGCGCAGAGTTTTTCCATCGCGCCATGCAGATAGATCGGCGCGTCATAGCCCGCTGCTCTCACTTCGGCGATCACGCGCTGCGCTTTGCCCAAGCTGTACGCCCCCACAAGATGCGGCGTATCTGGAAACGTGGTGAGAGACGTCAGCAACTTAGCCACTTCATCGGCGCCCGATGGGTGGCGAAACACAGGCAACCCAAAGGTCGCCTCGGTTATGAAGGTGTCGCACGGCACCACCTCAAAAGGTGTGACGGTAGGATCTGCGTGGCGCTTATAGTCGCCCGATGCCACCAGCCTGTGATGACCATGCTCTACCAGCACTTGGGCGGACCCAAGCACATGGCCAGCCGGGTGCAGGCTTACCCGTGTATCGCCAAGGTTTATCACCTCACCAAGCTCGCCTGTTTGTGTGGTTCCGGCAAAGTCCGCGCCATAGCGGATCGCCATAATCATCAGGGTCTCGGCGGTGGCGAGAACTGACCCATGCCCTGCTCGCGCATGGTCGGCATGGCCGTGGGTGATCACAGCGCGATCCACTGGCCGCACCGGATCGATGTAGAAATCGCCAGGGATGCAATAAAGGCCCTGCGGGCGAATGGTCATGAACTGGTCAGCGCGCATAGGTTTTCCTCTCTGGGTCTAACCTATGCGTGCGGCCATTTTTTCCAACCCGTCAGAACGCTAGCGTTTATTCAGCAGGGGTCGGTACTCTTTTACCATCACCGGACTCAGGTGTTTCTGGTGATGCGAGTGCCGCTTTCTCAAACGCGTTCAGGCGCTTGTAAACCGACATCAGCTCCACGATGGTCGTCCACGAGTTGACCAAATACTGGAACGAGCCCTCCACGCGGCCAAAGGCACGCATGATCTGCTGCATGGTACCAAGGGTAATGGTGCCGGCAATGATGGTTGGCCCTAGCGCGATGAACGGGACCAGATTGCCGATTTGGAGATAGAAAATCCTCACCACGTTGAAATACATGTAGTTGAAGTAGAGGCGGAAATAGTTTTTCCGCACATCACCAAACAGGTCCACCAAGGACTGCGGCTGCGCCCGTTCCACAAAATCCTCGCCCATCACAAGTTCCTTGCGATAGGCCGCCTCCACCTTCTGGTTGTTAAACTCCAAACCGGGCAGCTTGATACCAACAGCTGCAAGCAAGGCGGTTCCCAAGATCGACCAGATGATCGCTACAAACACCAAGCCCTGGCTCACCTCGCCAATGATTGGTAGCGCGGTGACTGCGGCGGACAGACCCCAGAGCAACGGCAAAAATGCAATCAGCGTCATCACGCTATCAAGAAGGGCCACACCCAGCCCTTCAGTGATGGAGGCAAAGCGCATCGCATCTTCCTGCACACGCTGCGAGGCACCCTCAATATGGCGCACACGCTTCCACATGCCGGTGTAATAATTGTTCATCGCCGTGCGCCAGCGGAACACATAATGGCTGACGAAAAAGCGGAACATCACCGCCACAAACACATAGACCATCGCGATTTGCAGGAAGGTGGCGATGCCCAGATAATAATCGGCTCCATCAATCGATCCAGGTTCTGACAACGCTTGCTGGATGAGATCATAAAAGCCGCCAAACCACTCATTGATCATCACATCCAACTGGACCAAGAACCAGTTGGTGAAGAAAATGAGCGCAGAACCTGCCACCGACCAAAGCTGCCAGGGGTGCGGCGCGTACCACATCCAAAACGCCACAAACAGCGCCATCGCGGTCAGCATATACTGGTAAAACCAGAAGGTTTCAGGATTTGCCCAACGCTCCTCAACCACGTCTGCCGTTACAGCTTCGCCCGCGGGAACTTGAACATCCGGTGCAACGCCTGGGTCTACCGTCGCTACGCTTTCCACACCAAACAGTGGTCCAAGCGAAAGGAACTGAAGCCGATCACCAATGGCGTACCAGGCAATAACCATGGCGATTGCGTAAATGGCAAAGGACAGGAAAAACTGCTTCGGCTTGGGAAAGAACGAATGGAACATGGGGGCAGCGTCCTTGAAATGCAGTTAGGCTTGTTACGGTGGTACAGGCGCTTTGGGTCTGTTTTAGCTGGCCACAAAAGCCCCACGACCTGAGCTTAGTGCATGGTCGAGATACTCCAAGCGGTCTTGGCCCCAATAGGGTTCGCCGTTCAGCGCATAGCCTGGAGCACCGACGATCCCTGCATCGATTGCTTGCTGTGTATAATTGGCCATTGCGGCCTCCACAGCGTCAGATTTGGCTGTCGCTAAAATACTGTCCGCGTCATGGCCTGTAGACGATAGCAGCGCGCGCACTACGTTTTCATCTGCAATATCTTGCTCGTTTGCCCAACAGGCTTGGAAGGCAGCCAACATATAGCTTGCCGGATCACCGCCTGCCTGCACGATGGCCTCCACTGCACCATTGGAAAGCGCCGGGTTGGTTGGCCAGTGTTTAGGCTTCAATGTGAGTGGGACATCGCGATAATGGGCAATGCGTTGCAGCTCAATGAAGCGATAGGCTTGGCGCGAGGCAGGGCGCTCTGGCACAGGCACGGCACCAGAGGTTTTGAAAACATCAAACAGGTTCATCGGCTTATAGCGAATGCTGGCGCTATGCTTTTCAGCTATGTCCAGCAGCACCGTGTGGCCCATGTAAGAGAAGGGCGAAATAAGCGTGAAATAATAGTCGATCGTCGCGGCCATATCGGTGTCCTTGCCATGCGCTGCCAAAAGAAGGGGTATGTGGCAGCAGCGCCTATAATCAACGATCTAGGGGGCCGCGTAAGTCTGCGCAAGCCGGATAGGCGTGCACACACGGACTATCGCGTATTCGTGAAGCCGCGTTAGCGCTTAGTCAGAGCCTGTGGCGGCCAAAGCAACAGGCTCACTGCCTGCATCCTGCTCGCGCTCTTTGAGCATGCCGGTCACCACTTCAACAGTGCGCTCCAGTTCTCCAATGGCTTGCTCAATGTCGTTTTTTTGCTGGTTTAGCAGGGCAATTTGCTCGGTAAAACGACTGCGCGCCAGCTTCAGCTGGCTGGCTTGGCCATCCTTGAGATCATAGAGATCGAGCATTTCACCAATCTCTTGCAGTGAGAAACCTACCTTCTTACCCATAACAATGAGTTTCAACCGGGCGCGGTCGCGACGCGAATAGATGCGTTGTATTCCCACACGGCGCGGGCGCAGCAGGCCGCGATCTTCATAAAAGCGCAGCGTACGTAAGGTTAGATCATATTCGCGCGCCAGCTCGCCAATGCTGTATTCGGTCTCGCGGGTGTTGGTATCCATCACAATCCTCATGGCATGATCCGTCATTTCAGCATCCTTCACTAAAGAGTGCCAGCGGGTCGAATCGACACGCTTCACACTCGCCGCAAGCTTAGCTGCATAGCAAGAGTATAGCAACCATAAGTTGTATTATGCGTCATATGCTTGCGAAAGGTGTTACGTGGGCGGCTTTTTCTAGTGCCCTGACATGCTGGTGGATGTGCCATTTTCTGCTCAAACAAGCTTGGGGCGTTTACATGTCGGTTATCTTTACCCCTCGTTTACCATGTTTGGGCCACTGTAGAGCTTGAGTTTTGGTTCGGGGTGCGCCGAGCCAACTGCGTACGCACCAGAGATCGGTAAGGGTAGGGATGGTTCAGCAATCCCAAGATAAGTGGCAAACACCAGCGGAAAGCGGCGTGGACAATAATCCGCAGCCGGGATCTGCGACCAATTCTGCACCCAGTGTTGCCGAGTGGATGCAGGACGTTTTAGGTCAAGCTCCGCTATCACCAAACACGGCCCAGCATACACCTGCGCCTGCTCAACCAAGCCCTGATTTGCAATCTCGCCTGGCAGCGATCGCTCGCAATATAGAAACGCTGGAATCACGCGTTACTGGTGCACCAGCAGCCCCCGCAGCTGTCGCTCCACAACCTGTAATAGCTCCTGAAATGCCAGCACCAGTAGCGCACGCGCCAGAACCAGCCTCTGATCCGTTGGATGCACTGCGCCGTCGTAAGCGTCAGTTGGAGCAAGGTATACAAGACGTTGTTCAACCCGCTCCAGCGCCTGCAAATGCTGAAATGGTGGCGCCTGCTGTGCAAGTTTCCGCTCCGATACACGTTCAAACAGAGCCGGTAGCCCAGGCGCCTGCGCGTTTGGCGCAGGAGGCACCTGTTTCGCCAACACCTGAACCTGAATCTGATGTGGGGCTTGAACGCTTAACCGCCAAGTTGGATGAGCAGTTCTCTCGACTGACCCAGGCCGTTGGTGATGTGCGCTCCATTGCGCAGGCCAGTGCAACCGATCAGGCAAGCTTGCGTGAAACCGTTGCAGAGCTGCAAACGCGTATCGATCAGCCAACTGGCGATCACGGCGCTGGGCCATCACCTGATGTTTCTGGCCTCAGCGATCAGATACGCGCTGTGCAAGACGCCATTGGTGCCATGCCAAAGCCCGAGGCGATCCAATCGCTTGAGGATGGCTATCACCACGTGCTTGCACGCCTGGATGGCTTGAAAGGTGACGGCACATCAGAAGACAAAATTGACGCGCTTTATGGTGAGGTCACCAGTTTGCGCGAGGTGCTCGATGGCTTAGGCGAGGGCAATACGGCCAGCATGCTCACTGAGATGCGCGGCATGATTGCCAAGTTGGAAAGTGACCCGCATGGCAGTGCTGATCGCATCACCGAAGCGCTGGAATCGGTAAAATCGATGGCACATAACGCGGTGGAAGGGCAAAACCCATCCATCGTGAACGATGCTATAGGCGCTGTCGTTGAACGATTGGTCGCCTTGGAAGCACGCATTGAGGCGCTGGCAAGTGGCGCAGATGATAGCCAAGTAACCCAACGTTTGGATGCGATCCAAGCTGAGATGGCGCAGCTTTCTAATTTCCAAGATGAGGCTCGCGGCCTAACCAGCGCGCTTGATACCATTCGCGAAGAAATGCGCACGTCGGTGCCTTCGTTTGACTTTTCTAGCATGGATCAGCGTTTTTCAGCGCTGGACCGTATTGAAGAGATGACAGGTGGCTATGCTGCTCAGGTTGGGGCGCTATCTGAGCGATTGCACGCCATGGACGGCTCGTTGACCAATCAGGGCGAAATGGCACGAGAAGTGGCAGCTCTATCGCGCCAGATGGACAGTTTGAAAAACACACTTCCTGTGCATGAGATTGAGCAGACGCTGCTGGACCTAACCGGCCGTGTGACCTCAATTCAGGAAGACACCAGCGCTGAACGTCTTGGCCTTGCGGTGCGCGAACTTGGCGAGCGCGTTGAATCTTGCCTGAAATCCATCCCAAAAACTGAGACCATTATCCAAGCTGTTGAAGACAAGCTGGATCACCGTATGGCCGGTGCCTTTAACCCCGTGCTCTCGCGCCTTGATAGCGTAGATGAGCGTCTGGATGGATTGCAAAAGGCTATCAGCGCAGATGATGCACCGCTGATCGAAAAAATGTCGCATCGCTTGGAAAGCTTGATTGCGGCGATGCCTACCCCGCAAGCTGATGATGCGTTGGCTTCCCTAGAGCAGCAATTGGCTGACCTTAACAAACGTCAGTCTGAAGCGGGTATCGTTTCGCGCGATGATGTGATGCGGCTCAACAATGAGCTTGCTCGCGCTCGTGCCAGCGTAGAGCTTGGTTCCAACCGCGATTTGCAGCGTGCTATCGTTGATCAAGTGCGCCATCTGGCAAACCATTTCGACACCGCACGCAGTTCTGGTGACGCCAGCATGCTGCCGCAGATCGAACAGCAAATTGAAAGTCTTGCTGGTCGCGTGCAGTCGCTTGGATTGTTTGATGCAAGCGAAACTGACGCGCCAAGCATGCAAGGCGTCGATGCTCTTCACAATGAGCTCGCCTCATTGCGGGCAACCTCAAGCGATCAAGACCAACGCATGCATAGCACACTGGAAAGTGTGCAAACGGCCCTGGAAACTGTGATCCGCCGTATCAATGCGCTGGAAAGTGATGATAAAGCAGCGGCAAAACTTGCCAATGATACAGCCGCTTCAACGGCAGCTCTTTCGCAGAGCTCTCTATCGAGCCTTGATGATGTGCGCCGTGCCTTGGTTGCTAACACGGCCCCATCTGAGCCGATGCCGACCAGCACATTTCCACCGCCAGCAGGGCCAGAATCCGACGCTGATGCACTTGATCTCAGCGGCTCAGAGTTTGCCTCGCTGCCCAAGACAAGCACAGAAATTTCGCCGCAGGCTCAAGATGCGTTGCCCAACTCGCCCGTTTCATCTCCTGAAGATGCGTTACAAACAAGCCCCGAGGCTGGCGACGCGCAAACACTGTTACGCCAGTTATCTGGTGCAATGGACACCGCGCCAAGCCCTCGCGTAACGCGGCGTTCGCAAGCGCGTAAGAAAGCATCAGAAGCCAACAATCAACCCGTAGTGGATGCTGCAAACCAGCGCGCAAACTTTATTGCAGCCGCGCGGCGTGCTGCCCAGGCGGCTGCATTGCAAGCTGGAGGTGGTTCGCCTGCGGCACCAGCCATGCGTGGCGCGCCTACTCAAGCTATGCCCACGCCAGCAATGCCTGATAATGGTCAATCAGGGCAGGCGTTCGGCAATCCCACTGGCCAGATGTCAGACAGCGAGACAGGCCGCATTGAGCCGCAAATTGATGGCCAGGCTGATAACGCTGAGAATAACTCAAAAACGGCTGGTGCAGATGCATCAGCAATGCAACCCCTTGATGCGTTGCAAGAGCCTGAAGTGCAAAGCAGTCCTATTGATCAGCTTGGCCAAGTGGCGAAGACTGCTCATCAAGAGCAAACCCAAAAGAAAAAGAAGGAAGAGAAGCGCCAGGCCACGTTGTCGCGCGCCATGCTTGTCGCAATCGTGCTTTTCACCGTTGGCTTAGGACTGTTTGTCGCCAACCTGCTCTTGCCAGATGATCGCGCGCCTTCAACGGTTATTGCCCCGCTTACTAGTGTGCCTCCTGCTGCCGATGAGGGCGCTGAACTTGACCAAGAAGCCGCCACGGATCCCGCCGAAGACCAAGGTGATGTGCGTGTGATTGGTGAGGGCGAGGTCACGCCATCTGCTATCGCTGATGAGCCCTTGGCTTCGGTTGATACACCTGAAGTGCAAGGCATGGCTGCTGGTTCGGTTGATGGGCTGGAGACCGCCTCCGATGCACCAAATGATTTGCTGGAAGCTTCGACTGAAAGCGCACTTGGCGCCGGGTTTGAGCGTGATCGCGGGCCAGTTATGGCTGAAACACCGCAAAGCGTTGATCCCTCTGCGCTGCCGCCGCCAGCCAATGATCTTGGCCCACTGCTAAACCCCGCAGTTCCTGCGCTGCCTGCAGCAACAGCTGACTCGTTACCAGAGGCGATCGGCTCACCGCGTTTGCGTGTGGCTGCTGCTGGTGGCGATGCTGCGGCTGAATTTGAAGTCGCAACGCGCTTTATGGAAGGCCGTTTCGTCCCACAGGATTTGGAAACAGCCGCCCACTGGTATGGCCGCGCCGCATCGCAAGGCATCGTGCCAGCCGCCTATCGTTTGGGCAGCTTTTATGAACAGGGCCGAGGCGTAGACCGTGATCGCGATGGTGCAATTGCTTGGTATGAGCGCGCCGCGCTTGGCGGCAATCCACGCGCTATGCACAATCTGGCTGTTATGGCCGCTGAAGGTGCAAATGGTGCATCGCCTGATTTTGCTCGGGCTGCTGGCTGGTTTATCCCCGCCTCCAACCGTGGCTTGGCTGATAGCCAGTTTAATTTAGCTGTTCTGTTTGCCCGTGGCATGGGTGTTGAGCGCGACTTGATGGAATCCTACAAATGGTTCGCCTTAGCTGCCAATGCCGGTGACAGCGAAGCGGTAAGCCGCCGCGATGAAGTTGCAGGCGTTCTGGGCGAACAAGCTTTGGCTCTTGCCCGGGCGCGTGTGGACAATTGGACACCGGTGCCAGTTGAAACCTCCGCAATCATTGTTGCAGGCCCGGAAGGTGGCTGGGACGATAGCCCCATCACCGCCAATGGTCCAAGCGCTGCCCCATCGCAAACGCAAGTGGCCGAAGCCCAGTCCCTGCTATCGGCACGCGGCTATGACCCTGGTCCAGCCGATGGATTGATCGGGCCGCGCACAACCGATGCTGTGCGCGCTTTCCGTCAGTCGGCAGGCTTAAGTGATGGCACTGCCATCGACCAAACGTTACTGGATGCGCTGCGTTCCGGCGCAAGCCTTTAGCAGGGGCTCTCCAGCCCCCAGCGCAAATCAGCACCACCCAGCATGGTACTCGCCTTTCGTCGTAGCTGACGCATGAACGTGCACCTTAGAATTGACCCCCAGCCGAAACGGGGGTCATAGACAAAGGGCAACGAGCTGGTGCGCCTTGCTATGAGCGGCGCGCATGCTTGTCCCCAAGGCCGCGAAAGTCGTTCTAAAAGCATGCAGGTTTATCTGCCCATCGCTGAATTGGCTGTGAACATGTTCCTAATTTTGGGCATGGGCGGCGCGGTGGGTTTTGTATCGGGTCTTTTTGGCGTGGGTGGCGGTTTTTTGCTCACGCCATTGCTCATTTTTTCAGGCATTCCCCCTTCCGTGGCTGTGGCGACGGTTACCTCGCAGGTTGTCGCATCCTCCACCTCTGGTGTGCTGAGTTACTGGCGTAAGGGCGGAGTGGATTTCAAACTGGCTGGCGTACTTTTGTGCGGCGGCGTGGTTGGTTCATCTGTGGGTGTTTGGTTGTTCTCGGTACTGCGCGCACTTGGCCAGCTCGACCTTATTATTTCTGTCTCCTACATGCTGTTTTTGGGCATTGTGGGTGGCCTGATGTTGGTGGAAAGCCTGCGCGCGGTTTGGCGCGGCGCAAAGGGGCGCTCTGCATCAACGCGTAAACCTGGTCAACACACCTGGGTACATCGGCTGCCCTTCAAAACAGCGTTCAAGAAATCCAAGCTTTATATCTCTGTTATTCCGGTTATCACGCTTGGCTTCACGATTGGCTTTATCGGCGCAATCCTGGGTATTGGTGGCGGGTTCATCATGGTTCCTGCGCTTATTTACCTGTTGCGCATTCCCGGCAACGTTGTCATCGGCACATCGCTTTTGCAGATATTGGTCACCATGGCGGTGGCCACAATTCTTCACGCGCTTACCACCGGTTCGGTTGATATTGTGCTGGGCCTCATGCTGATGGTTGGCGGTGTTCTGGGCGCGCAGTTTGGCGCCTCTGCAGGGCAGAAGATGAAGGGCGAGCAGCTGCGGCTGTTGTTGGCTCTGCTGATCTTGGCTGTTGGTGCGCGCTTCTTGTTTGATCTGGCGATTGAACCGGCTGAGCTTTTCTCTGTGGCGGGGGTGTAAGAATGATCGCTCGCCTCTGCCTTGTCTTGGTTTTGATCCTAACCCCTTTGGTTGCGCAGGCTGAATCCCTGATCGTCACACTGTCTGATCGCACGGTTGATATCACGTCCAATTTTACCGGTTCATCAATCACCGTTTTTGGCGCTGTGCGCCGCGATGCATCCACCGTGCCGCGCGCCTCTGACTATGATGTTGTGGTCACTGTTGTCGGGCCGGAAGCTGACCGAGTTGCGCGCCTAAAGGAACGCACTCTGGGTGTGTGGGTGAACCGTGCCGCGCGCACCTTTGAGGATGTGCCAAGCGCTTATACGGCGCTATCCAATCGCTCGGTTGAAGACATTGCCCACCCGGCGCTGCTGCGCCGTTTCCAAATTGGCAT
>JBGCDM010000070.1:0-8771 GCA_045105395.1 Devosiaceae bacterium
CAATCCCGCCGTTATTGCAACCGTTGCTGGCGAGACCGATTTCACCTCGCAAACCGCAACCGAGCAAGTGGACATGATCCGCGCAGAGCGCCTGCGTCCGTTGGCGGTTATTGCATCCTCCCCTCTGGAGCTTGACGGCTATGGCACTGTTCCAGCGGTTACGGACTGGTTGCCAGACGTTCAAAGCGCCAACAACTATTTTGGCATCTGGGTACCGGCTGATGCCCCTCAAGAGGTCTTCGACACGATGGATGCTGTCTGGGAAAACACCATCATGAACTCTGACGCCATGAAAGCCTTTGCCGCCGAACGTGGCGCGCTGTTTGATCCATCCTATGGCGATGCCGCACAGGCCGCTGCCATGCCAATGCTCAGCATCAATGCCTGGCAGCAGTTTGATGGTGGCACGGCAGAAAACAGCCCGGAAGACTTCGGTATTCCGCGCCCATAAACGCGCTTTGCCTCGGCGCTGTGAAACATTCACAGCGCCGAGGCTAAAGGCAGCCAAGCATAATGATAGGCGAGCTATGCCAAGTCGCCTCCTTACAGAACTGCCACAGCTTTTACCGGTGCCTGACATACAATGGATGGAATAGCCCAATTCTTTTCAGCCATCTGGACCATCGGTGCATCCGCACAGATGGTGTTTGTGTTCGGTGCAACCTTTCTGGGCATCATTGTCGGCATGATACCGGGCTTAACCGCCACACTTGGCGTGGCGCTGGTTGCCACTCTCACCTTTACAATGGCGCAAGACGTCGCGATTTTGGTGTTGGTGTGCGTCTATATCGGCGCGATCTACGGCGGCAGTCGGTCTGCCATTCTTCTTAACATTCCCGGCACCCCCGCCAACGCTGCCACGGCACTGGACGGCCACCAATTGGCCCTCCAGGGCAAGGCAGGCGATGCCATGGTTATCGCCACCATAGGCTCCTTTCTGGGCACTATGGTGGGCATGATTGGCCTTGCGATGATCGCGCCGCTGCTGGCAGAATTCGCACTGGAATTTACCTCTTTTGAGTTCTTCTGGCTGGCCATTTTCGGCATCGTAATCTGCGGGCAACTCACCGCTATGGGTGATCCGCTGAAGGGATGGATTGCAGGCTTTTTTGGCCTCACCATCGCCATGGTCGGTCAGGAAAGCATTCACGCCTATTCGCGCTACACCTATGGCTTCCAGGATCTGGAAGGCGGGTTTGGTTTGTTGCCTGTGCTGGTGGGTGCCTTTGGCTGCGCCGAGGTGCTTTCGGTGATGCGCAACAGGGCGAGCGAAGTTGTAACCCATGTGGCTAAGACAACGCGGGCCTCATTTTTTGCCTTCACCCGCTACACCAAAACGTGGTTACGCTCAGGCGTTATCGGCACATTTATGGGTGTGGTGCCTGGCGTTGGCGAGGACATGGGAGCCTGGGTTTCACTGGCTGCTGCTCGCCGTGCTGCCAAGAACCCTGATGAGATTGGCAAGGGGTCTGTTGAAGGGTTGCTTGCCGCTGAGACGGGCAACAATGCAGCTGTACCTGGCGCCTTTGTGCCGGTGCTAACGCTGGCCATACCCGGATCGGCACCCGCTGCGGTGTTGCTGGCTGCCATGGTCATCCATGGCTTGCGCCCCGGCCCGCTTATCATGATCACCCAGCCAGACTTTTTCTACTCCATCGTGGCCATGGTGTTCTGGGCAAGCTTTGCCATGCTGGTGCTTGGTTTGCTGATGACGCGGCCTCTGCTGATGATCCTACGAGTACGCAGGGAATGGCTGATGGGCGTTATCTTCGTGTTGTGCGTGGTGGGCGCCTTCGCCATTGCCTCTCGCCCCTTCGATGTAGGGGTCATGATCTGTTTTGGCATTCTTGGCTTCTTGATGCGCGAGACAGGCTTCCCCGTCGCGCCCATGATCCTTGGCGTGGTGCTCGGGCCGATCCTGGATTCCAATTTGCGGCGCAGTCTTGCGCTCAGCCAGGGTGATCCACTGGATTTTATCACCCGCCCAATCAGCGCGATTATCGCCAGCCTTGTGCTGCTCTCTATACTGCTGGCTATTCCAGCAGTACGGCGCATTCTGGCGCGCCCCTTCGCAGACCGGCTTGCCACCAAAAGGGGGGCAAGCGAATGAGCGCAGCAACGGTTTTGATATGTGGCTATGGAGCCTTTGGTGCACAGCACGCGGAGGCTTGGCGTGCGCTTGGACGTCATGTGCTGGTCGCCGACCCGGACGCACAGGCGCGTGCACGCGCCAAGAAAGATGGCATAGAGCCGAGCGGTATCGCCCCACACATACACGACCTGATAGCACATACCGACATCGTAGATATTGTTAGCTCACCGGCATCACACCTTGTTCTGAGCACAGCTGCGGTGAAAGCCGGCAAACCAGTTTTGTTAGAAAAACCAGCGGTGAGAAATGCACAAGAAGCGCGCGAGCTTCTCGATCTGCAGCGAAGGTCTGGCTTGGCTGTGCAGGTAAACCTGCTGCTTCGTGCTCACCCGATGGTCGCTGCGGCCAAGACGCTTCTTGATCAAGATGCCATTGGTTCGCTCATGGTAATGGATGGACGGTTCTGCGGTTGGAAGCGTCAGCATCGCGCGGTGGGACTGGTGCAAAATGATGGCGTGCATTTCCTCGACTTGATGCGGCTATTTGCAAGCAGCGCGATCACACATATCCACGCCAGATCACACCAGTTTTTGGGCCAAGACATGGTGGATGATTTAAGTCTGCAGCTTACCCATGCCAACGGCGTGGAGGGGCGTTTGGCGCTGGGCATGCTGGCGCCAGGAACGGGCACTGATGCTTTCGTGCCCGGCGCCCAGACAGACAAAGTGTTGCAGCTTGTTGGTGACCAAGGCTCGCTAACCCTTGATTTCAATGCTGGACAGTTAAGGCATGGGCGCGTGCAGTTTGATGCTGATGCGACCACCGTTCATGTGCTGCCTGGCGCTGCCGACACGCAAGATTTTACCGATGTAACGCCGCTATCTCTTCTGCAAGCTAGTATGACGGCATTCCTTGCAACCGTGGAAACCGGCGCGCCCGTCCTGGTGCCGTTGGAAGAAGGCGCGTTGGAACTTGCTTTGCTCAGCGAGGCCATTCCCATCGCTGCGCACAGGCATGCACGCGCATGCACAACTGTTGGGGAGTTGGTGTCATGAACGAAACCACAAGCACCATCACAGAAACACAAGCAACGTCCCACCGGGCGGACACGTTAATCGGCACCGTGGTGTTTGTGCTAGGAGCAGCGGTGCTTGCTGGTGCACTGGCCATGCCGCGCTTCGAGCACCGCTCAGCTGACCCGCTTACCGTACCGGGCATCACCCCAGGCTTGCTGGGCGCGATCATCCTGGTTCTAGGCGCAATGCTGGCACTTCGCGGCGCGTACCGTGCGGGCACAGAAGGGTCACTTCCCATAACGCAGTGGTCGCAAGGCTCTGTGCGCCGCACGCTTTTCACGCTTGGTGCTTTGCTGGTTTACGGCTTTGTCCTGTTTGGCAACCTCCCGTTTGTGCCAGCAACATCAATCTTTGTATTCGGTTTCACCGTCGGCGTAGAGCTGATGCGCGAGGATCGTTCCAGCACGCTTGCGACCACCCTTGCGGGCGCAGCAGTGCTGGCAATTCTTTCCAGCTTCATCATCTGGCTGGTGTTCTCAAAAATCTTTCTCATACAAATACCAGGCTGACCCGTGAGACTTACCCTCTGCAATGAAGTAATTCGAGAGCTTGATTTTCCAAGCCAATGTCAACTTGCCGCTGATCTGGGCTATGATGGCCTGGAGGTTGCACCCTTCACGCTAAGCGATGATCCGTGCACACTTTCGTCGAAAATCCGCCGTGACTATCGCATCATGGCCGAGGATGCAGGCATTGCCATCACAGGGTTGCACTGGTTGATGAACGCGCCAGGTGGCATCTCGCTTACCAGCAAGGATCCAGCCGTTCAGGCCAAGACCCGCGATCACATGCTGGGGCTGGTTGAGCTTTGCCATGATTTGGGCGGACAGGTTCTGGTGCATGGATCACCAGGGCAGCGACCCTTAGGCGACGCGGATAGCCCCGCTCAGGCCCAGGAGATTGCCCTTGGCCATTGGACTGCCGCTGGAGATGCTGCAGAGCAGGCAGGGCTGATCTACTGCATAGAACCTCTTGCGCCAGTGCTGACCGACTTTGTGAACACGGTTGAGCAGGCCCAGGAACTACTGGCGCTTTCAGGCTCTAAAGGCCTGAAGACCATGCTGGACACTTCAGCGGCCTGGGGTGGTGAAAGCGAGCGACCTTGTGATGTGCTCGCAAAGCACATACCCAGCGGCAACATCGCACATATCCATTTCAACGAGTCCAACCGCCGTGCGCCGGGACAAGGCGAGCATGTTTTTCTGCCTATTGTACGCGTGCTGGCAAAGCACGGTTATGATGGTTGGATAGGCATTGAACCGTTCGACTACCATCCCGATGGATCAACCGCCGCAGCACTTGCGGCTGGGTATGTGCTTGGTCTGTTTGAGGCCTTGCACCAGGAGGGTTCATGTCGCTAAGCCCCGCCATCATTCAACCCCTTCGCGGGCGTATTGGCATCACCAACGCCAAAGCGCGCATGCCGTTCCGCTTCGGCGCAGTCACCATCGAGGCGATCGCCGGCGCAACGCTGGCTCTATATATGCGCGTCGATGGCCAAGAGGTAACGGGCTATTCCAGCGAGTTGCTGGCCTATAAATGGTTCGACAAGCGAGCTGAAAAAACGCCGCGCGACAACATCCATGATCTGCTGGATGTGCTCAACACCGCGCTCGATGCGGCCTGTCAGGCTGGCAGTGGCACGGTGTTCGAGCTTTGGCAGCAGTTGGACAAGGCGGTGCATGCGCACGCACTTGCTGTTGGGTTCAATGATCTGGGAGCCTGTTACGGCGTAGCCATGCTGGAGCGGGCGATGATGGATGGCGTTGCGCGCGCCAAAGGTATGAGCGTCAATGCGCTGTTGCGCAGTGATGTGCTGGGCCTGCGGCCGGGTGAGGTTTTTACAGAGCTGGCCGGAACATACTTGGTTGATAGCCTACCTGATGCACCGCTGGAGAAGCTGGCCATTCGGCACACAGTTGGCATGGTGGACCCGCTAACCAAAGCAGATCTGGACCCAGACAACCGGCAAAATGACGGTTTGCCCGAGACTCTGGAAGACTATGTAAGCGCAGATGCGCTGCGCTATCTGAAGATAAAGCTGGGCGGTGATGTGGACACCGATTGCGCACGTCTTGAAACGATTGGCGCCATCATGGCGGCTGCCGTGCGCCCCATTGCCTTTACCCTAGATGGCAACGAGCAGTTCAGATCACTGGATGATTTTGCAAATTTCGTGACCCGATTGCGTGCATCACCGAGCACTGGCGCAATGTTGGATCAGGCTCTTTTCATTGAGCAGCCGCTGGACCGCGTGATGACTTTTTCCAGCCCGCCGAGCCAGGCGGCATTTGAGGCAATTGGCATACCTTTGCTGATTGATGAAGCCGATGGCACCACAACAGCTTTTCACGAGGCAATGGAGATTGGCTATCGCGGCGTTAGCCACAAGAATTGCAAGGGCGTGATAAAAACGTTGCTCAATGCGATGCTGATTACCGCCCGCAATGGACGAGCCGGCGATGCCCGTTATTTCCAGTCAGCTGAAGACTTGACCTGCATGCCGGTGCATTCGCTCAATGCCGACTTAGCACTGGTCAGCGCACTGGGCATCACCCACACAGAGCGCAACAGCCATCACTACTTTGCTGGCCTTGGACACCTCTCACGCGGTGAACGCGAGGCGGCGCTGGCCGCCCACCCAGATCTTTATGATCGCCAGGGCAGCGTGGATGGTGTGGCGCGGCTTCGCACGCACACCGGATACCTCTTAACCCGTTCCACCAACACGGTTGGTTTTGGGACAAGCCTTGCGCCTGACATGGATGCAATGACAACAGCCGGTGCGTGGACTTTTGAAAGTCTAGGGTTGAGTGGCGACCCATCATGACCATAACAAAAATACAAAAGGGAGCGCACCATGACACCGCATCAGCTTGATGAGATTGCCGATGAAGCCATGTTGGAAGATATGCTCTCGCGCCCAAGCGAGGACTTGATTGCGTCCTTGGCGGCCTTGCCCGGCGATATAACCATTTTGGGTGTCGGCGGGAAAATGGGCCCAACGCTCGCCCGCATGGCCAAGCGCGCGGCACCTGATAAGCGCATCATCGGTGTTGCCCGCTTTTCTGATCCCGCTGTGCGAGCTGACCTGGAGCAGCATGGCATTGAAACGGTGACTTGCGATCTGCTGGATGAGAATGCCGTCAACGCGCTGGAAAAGACCGACAATATGGTGTTCATGGCGGGGCGCAAGTTCGGCTCAGAGGGCAATCAATCGCTCACTTGGGCGATGAATGTGCACGTGCCTGCCATCGTTGCTCAGGCGTTTAAGAATTCGCGCATTGCGGTTTTCTCAACTGCCTGTGTTTACAGTTTTGCCGATGTAAACGGGCCCGGCGCACGAGAAGGCGATCCTCTTGCACCACCAGGTGAATATGCCAATTCCTGCATTGGCCGGGAACGCATGTTCGAGCATTTTGCCAATGTGCATGGGACAAAAGTAGCGCTGCTGCGGCTCTCTTATGCCATCGATCTTCGTTATGGCGTGTTGCACGATATTGGCGCGGCCGTGCGCGATGGAAAGCCTGTCCAAGTGGACAGTGGCCACTGCAACATTATCTGGCAGCGTGATGCCAATGACATTGCTTTGCGTTCCCTTGCCTTGGCTGACAATCCTGTAGTTGCGCTCAACCTTTCTGGCCCAAACGTGGAGCAGGTTCGCGAACTTGCCCATACGTTTGGCAAGCATTTTGGAAAGGAGCCGATTTTTCAGGGCACAGAGCAGCCTAAAGCTTGGATCATTGATACCGCAAAGCAGCAAGCGCTCTATGGCGCGCTGGATGTGGACGTAACCATAATGGTGCGGTGGGTTGCGAGATGGCTGGACAAAGGTGGCCGCACACTTGGAAAGCCCACTCATTTTGAGGTGCGCGATGGCGCTTATTGAGCCTAGAGAACCCCCTACTACCCGCAATGCCGCCAAGACACGCCAGCGTATATTGGACGCAGCGGAGGGTGTGTTTGCGGCGCGAGGGCTAGAAGGCACGCGGATGGCTGCCATTGCATCCTCAGCCGGTTGCAACCAAGCCCTTCTGTATCACTATTTTGCCAGCAAAGATCAGCTCTTTACTGCGGTTTTGGAGCAGACCTATGCAAAGATACGCAATGCTGAACAGCAATTGGAACTTGACCATTTACAGCCAAAAGCAGCCATCCAGAAACTGGTCGAATTTTCCTTTGATTATGTGCATGCCAACCCAAGCTTCATCAAGCTGATCAATGAGGAGAACCTGCACGGAGCCGAACATCTTAAACTGTCCTCCGGTGCCCGCCAGCTCAACACGCCGCTGGTCGCAACGTTGGCGAAAATCCTTGATGAGGGCGCCACCAACGGCGACTTTCGCCAGGGTGTAGACCCAGTTCAGCTTTACATCACAATTGCCAGCATCGCCTATTTTTTCACGGCCAATCGCGCCACGCTTTCGGTAATTTTTGAATTGCCCCATGTCGAAGCAACGTTGACCAAGCGTCGGACGCACATTGTGGAGGTTATTTTGGGCTATCTGCGTGAACCGGACGCCAACGGAGTGCTGGCATGAGTGACCAGACAATTCCTAAAAGCGCCCCTTTTCAAGCTATGCAACGTGGCGGCGTGATACCCGCGCACCCGCTTGCACTGAATGCAAAGCGTGAACTTGACGAACGCCGCCAACGCGCCCTGTCACGATATTATCTCGATGCGGGCTCCATCGGCCTGGCGGTCGGGGTGCATACCACGCAGTTTGAAGTGCGTAAGCACGGTCTGCTTGCTCCTGTGCTGGAGCTTGCAGCGCAGGAAGCCGCCGACCATGCAAGCGAGCCGTTTTTGGTAGCTGGTGCTATCGGCAAAACAGACCAAGCGCTTAGCGATGCGCAACTGGCCAAAGACCTTGGCTATCATGCGGTGCTGCTCGGGCTAGCTGCGCTGCATGATGCTGACGAAGATGCTCTGATCGCCCATTGCCAGGCTGTCGCCCAAGTGATGCCAGTTATCGGTTTTTATCTGCAACCGGCTGTTGGTGGACAAACGTTGACCTACAGTTTCTGGCGTCGATTTGCGCAGATCGATAATGTTGTTGCGATCAAGATCGCGCCGTTCAACCGTTACAAGACACTCGATGTTGTGCGTGCGGTTGTTGATGCCCGCGCGGAGGATCGGATCACGCTCTATACCGGCAATGATGATCATATTGTTGCAGATCTGCTGACAGCTTTCACCTTTCCTCGCGATGGCGAAGACGTGTCGGTCCGCATCAAGGGTGGATTGCTTGGGCACTGGGCAGTCTGGACTAAGCGTGCTGTGGAACTGATGGACGAGATCCATTCCAACGCTTCACAACGCAGCGTACAGGAATGGTTGGCTTTGGATGGGCGTACAACCGATGCCAATGGCGTGCTATTCGATGTGGCCAATGATTTCGCCGGCTGCATCGCCGCCATTCATGAGGTTCTGCGTCGTCAGGGACTGCTGGAGGGCACCTGGTGTCTAAACCCTTCGGAAACGCTGGGACCTGGCCAGATGGACGAGCTTGATCGCATTTACCGCGACTATCCCGAACTCAATGATGACGCCTTTGTTGCGGCCAATTTAGAGCGCTGGTTGCAATAACGCGCTGGTCGGC
>JBGCDM010000071.1:0-19376 GCA_045105395.1 Devosiaceae bacterium
GGATCAGCGTCTTTGTTGTGCCTGATACATGGTGCCGATTTTTCGGCTTTGACATGCTGTGGCGCGCGCTGTATCCAAAATTGGACAGACCAATTAAATAACCAGATCAAAAATGAGGTCAAGAGGAAATGTTCAACCTAAGCCCCATCCCTGTGCCCGACCTTTCCGGCCGAACCATTCTTTTGACAGGCGCAGGACGCGGTATCGGCGCGCATCTCACCCGCATCTTGGTGGATAAAGGCGCGACCGTGATAGCAGGCCTTTATGGTAAGGTTGAGGACGAGGCGTTGATGAATGGCGCGACCACCATCAGTCTGGATGTGACCAGCCAAGAGCAGGTGGATGATGCCATCGCGGCAACCGGCGGCAAGCTGGATGTGCTGGTCAACAATGCCGGCGTGATAGCGCCCATAGGCCATGCTGCTGAGCTTGCAACCGACAGCATGCGCCAAGCGTTTGATGTGAATGTGTTGGGCGTGCACCGCATGGTTGTGGCCGCGCTGCCGCTGCTGAGAGCCTCTGGCGGATCTATCGTAAACGCTGGAACCGGGGCTGCCTCAACCCCTATGGAAGGTTGGACGGCTTACTGCACATCCAAAGCAGCCATGCACATGCTTACCCGCATGTTTGCCATGGAACTGGAGAGCGAGGGTGTGCGCAGCACTTTTATTGGCATTCCGCCAACCGACACGGATATGCAGGGCTCAATCCGTCATGCGGGGCTGAACCCCATTTCAAAAATTGCACAAACCGATCTGGTTGATCCACGCGTACCAGCCTCTGTTATGGCCTGGCTTTGCAGTGATCAGGCAAAGCAACGCAGCGATATCATCCAAGATGTGCGCGATGAGTATTTTCAAGCAATGATGGAAATATAGCGCTGGCAAAGCACGGTTGTGCCATAAGCAAAGAGCAGAAATCCTGCGGTTGGGCGGGACGCCCAGAGCAAAAGTAAATCCGCGGTTGGGCGGGACGCCCAGAGCTCAAATCGATGGAGCGGGTGAAGGGAATCGAACCCTCGTCGTCAGCTTGGGAAGCTGCTGCTCTACCATTGAGCTACACCCGCCTACCGCTTAGCTTTTGGCAGAGCGGATACGCAGGTGCAAGGGTTGGCCCGCTACCCAGCTGCAGCGCGGGCATCCATAGCTGTGCCGTAGGTTGGCAGGTCAGCGGCAGTTTTACCGTGGGCGGCAAGCAGCGCATCACGCACAAAAGCAATGTGTGCTGTTTCTTCGATAATCTCTGCCAAATATTGCGCCGCCATCAGCGTTTTGCCAACGCCAATGGTGCCGTGGTTGGCCAGCACCGCCGCGCGGATACTTGGGTCTTTGAACACCGGTGAAATTTCCACATCAGTTTGCGGCCCACCGTTGGCCGATAGCGGGATAAGCGGCATGCGTCCGATCTTCTCAATCGTTTGCACGGTCAGGCACGGGATCTCGATACCAGCGGATGCATAGCCCGTCGCCCAAGGGCTATGGCAATGCACGATGGCATTGATATCGGGACGGATGCGATAAAGATCGGCATGGAAATCCAAATCCTTGGATGGCTTGAACGCGGAAGGTTCCAGCGTCCCATCCAGATAGGCAACCTGCAGATTATCATGGGTGCACTCAGCAAAGCCAACGCCTGATGGCTTGATGACAATCGCTTCAGCAGAGGCCAAGCGCACCGAAAGATTGCCGCCCGCGTTGGTCTGCAAGCCACGGTCAAAACAGCGCCGCGCGGTGGCGATCAACGCATCTTTTTTGGCTTCGAGTTCGCAGATATCAGGCTTTTGCGCGGACATTGGTGTTCCTTTGATGGTCTTGGATGGGCGGAAGGGTTGGCAAATGAGGCTTGACTGCCCGCATAATCGCTTGGGTAGTTGCGTGGTCGCAAATATGGGTTTCTAGCCGTACCAGCTCGATATGGCTGGCCAGCTGCGCCTTCACAATCTGCCAAAACACATTGCGCAGTTGGGGTGCTTCAATGGCACCGCCCGGCCTATCCTGGTGAGAAAATCCGCCCATCGGCACCATCACCGTTACAGGTGCGGTGGATGGGTTGAGCGCTTCGACAAGCTTTTCTGCCACACGCGCCATTTCCGCCTCAGTGATCTGCACATGGGTGAAGAACCCCGAATGCTGGTAGTGCGGTCGCTCGCGATATTGCTCGGGTATGAGCGATAGCTGGCCAAGGCCGATAAAGTTCAGCGCGCCGGGCAACACCACCTGCGGCACGCCACAGTCACGGGCGGCAGTGAAGCGGTCTGGCATCTGCACGCTGGCACCAGCCAGGTGCGTGCGGGTCAGCTCATGGCAAGTGAGGTCCACCACTGTGTGGAAGGTGCCGCAACGGGCGAACCGAGCAAACGCTGCGCCACCAAAACCATTGGCGTGGAACACGGTTGCCTCATGGCCGAGGTTGCCAAGTTCATGGGCCAAATCATCGGCTGCAGCGCCGGTTGCACCCAGCGCGGTGATGCCCACTGAGGGTTTTTCGGAAACGTGGGGCAGTTTGGTTGCCGTGTTGCAGAGGCCTGCCAACATAGCGGCAGCGTTTTCCAACACCTGGCGTAGCGGCTGGTTTAGTCCACACACATCCGCCAGCGTCGGCATAATGGTGATGGCATTATCGGCCACCGCATAGCGTGGATCAAAGGGCAGCGTTGTGACCAGCATTTTAGGGAACGCAAAGGGCAGTTCCCGCATGACCTGAAGCGCGATTTCGCCGCCCGTGCCACCGCCTATGGAGACGACAGCGGTTGCGCCGGCTTCAATGGCTTGGCGCGCCTCCACTGCAGCCTCGCGGGCAACATCGCTCATCTCTTGTAGCTTGCGTGGACCAGACCAAATTTTGCCGTGCGAGTGCAAAGAAAGATCGAGCACCACGCAGTGCACGCCATGCTTTTCAATCGCGTCGGTAAAATAGGTGATTGCCTCTTGCTTGGTTTCAACGGTTGCAAGCAGCAGGACAAAGCACCCCATACGCTTAATCCTCCAGCCTAGCCTTTGACAGCGCCGGCTGTCATGCCGGTGATGATCTGACGCGAGGCGAAGAAGGTGAAGAGGATAGGCGGAATGGCAAGCAACATGCCAGTGGCCATGATCACACCCCAGTCGATGTTGAACTCAGTGATGGAGTTCACAATCGTTACCGGCACCGTACGGGTGTTGCGATCAGACAGCGCGTTGGCGAGCAGAAACTCGTTCCAAGCCACGCGGAAGGTGAAGATAGCTGCAGCTGCAAGGCCGGGTTTGATGAGCGGCAGCACCACCAGGAAGAACACGCGCAGCGGGCCTGCGCCATCAATGCGCGCAGCCTCTTCCAGCTGGATGGGTACCTGTACAATAAAGCTCTGCAATATCCAGATGACGAATGGCAAGTTCATCGCCACGTAAACGAGAATGATGCCCGATCGAGTGCCATCCAGGCCAAACTGCTCGTTCCAAATGCCAAACACAGGCACCAGCAGCACAGCCGGCGGTACCATGCGCATGATGAGCGTTGTGAAACTGGCAGAATCGCGACCCATAAATTTGAAGCGCACAATGGCGTAAGCCGCCATGCAGCCCAGAATAAGTGTAAGCGCGGTTGAAATCAGCGAGATAATCAGCGAGTTGACCAGCGCGCGACCAAAGGTTGGGTCGCAGCGGCGCAGATGTTCTGGCGCGTAGGGCAGAAATTCACACAAAGCTGTTTCGTAATTTTGCAGCGTTGGCATGAAAAACAGGCTGGCCGTGGGCGAGGTGATGTCGACGTTCAGTTTGAACGAGTTCATCAACATCAGCACAATTGGCCCAGCTGACATGAAGACCAAACAGATCAACAACACATAGAAGGCTGGATTGGCGCGTGGTTGGCCTGCGGTGTTTGGTTGCGACATAGCTAAACCGCCTCTTCTTCGGCCTGGGCGGCCTTGGCACCAGCAGCGCGGATGCGTGCCAGTCGAGCGTCATTGACCTTGGTGTAAACAAACATCGCGGCGGTAATAAGCATGAGCAGGATGAGCAGATAGTTCGACATGGCTGCTGCTTCGCCCAACTGCCTAAATTCTGAGGCGGTTCGCGATATGCGCAGCGACAGGATCTCAGTTGATAGTCCCGGCCCGCCATTGGTCATCACCAGGATAACTTCGAGCACTTTGAAGGCATCGATAAGACGTAGCAAGCAGGTGACAATCAGCACCGGCATCATGAGCGGAAGCTTGATGTAAAGCACTTGCTGCCAGCCTGTCGCACCATCCACCCGCGCAGCCTCAAGGGCTGATTGGGGAAGCGACTGCAGAGCGGCAAGCGCAAGAATGAAAATGAAAGGGGTCCACTGCCAAATGTCAGCAATAACAATGGAAGCAAAGGCCCAAGAGCTATCGCCCAGAAAAGGAATTTTGTCGAAGCCAAGCGCTTCCAACCAGCGGTTAAACACGCCCACCTGTGGGTGGTACATGTAGCGCCACATGAGGCCGACAACGATGGGCGCGATCATCATCGGTAGAATGAAAATGGTGCGCAGCACAGCCATGCCGCGAAGCTGGCGGTCCAGCAACAAGGCCAGGCCAACGCCGATAAACATTTCCAGCGATACCACAATGGCCGCAAAACGAATGGTAACGCCAAAGCTTTCCCAGAAACTGGCCGAATTCCAGAGATTTATGTAGTTGCGCAGGCCAATGAACTCTGCCTCGCCAATGCGCTGGCTAGGGTTCCAGTCCAAAAAGCTGGCATAGACCATGTAGCCGATAGGGTAGAGCAGCGCGATGATCATCACCGCAGCCGCAGGCGCAAGGAACATATAGGGCGTGAGCCGATTGGCAGCTTGAATGTTCATGATCTCGTGGTCCTGGCGCTATGCCTTGAGCCTTACCGGTGGTGCGTTTGAGAGCAAAAACGGCGGGCTGAATGATCAGCCCGCCGTCCATTATCTTAATTCCAGGTGTAGTACCCAGCTTCTTCCATGATGGCGCGTGAGCGTGTCGCAACACCGTCCATGGCTTCCTGAATGTTCAGATCTTCAGTCAGAATTTGAGAAAGCGTGGTACCAAGATCAGCGTTGATTTCGCCCCATGTTGGGATGATTGGACGCCAGTCTGGATCAGCAAACTGCAGAGCTTCACCAAAGGTTGCCGAGTAGGGGAAACGCTCATTAAGCGCAGCATCCTGGTAGGTGGAGAAGCGTGATGGGTTACCACCTTCCATGGCGATCATCAGATCGATCCGTGGAGAAGTAAGCCACTGCATCAGCAAAAACGCTGCTTCTGGGTTGCCAGCATTGCGCGGAATGGCAAGGCCAAAACCGCCGGTCTGCGAAGCGCGCTCAACACCCATTGGGTGCATTGCCCAGCCAACATTACCGGCCACTGTAGAGCGGTCTGGATCTTCAAAACCCGCCGCAAAAGCAATGGAGTCAAGGAACATTGCGTACTGCCCTTGGCTGAACGCCGCCGCCGCTTCGGATGGGCCAAAGGTTGTTGAGCCTTCAATACCGCAATCAACGATGGTTTTGAGCGCTTCAGCTGCTTCAACGCCAGCAGCGTTGTTCATGATCGGCTCCCAAGCATCATCAAAAATGCCGCCGCCAAGTGGGTTGAGGTGAAGCAAGTATGCGTGGCTAGCCTGGTGACCAGAGGCAGCACGTGAGGCAAGGCCACCCATGCCTGGCTCTAGCTCAGGGATAAGGCAAGCAAGCTCAAGCAGCTCTTCATATGTTTCTGGCACTTCAAGGTTATGCTTCTCGAAGATATCCGTGCGGTAGCCAAGAACAGACGTTTCAGAACCGAAGGGAATGCCGAACAGCGAACCGGTTGGGCCAGGTAGATAGCCTTTGGTGCCACCAGCAACGCCAATGTTCTGCACATAGCCGTCGATCAGATCGTCGGCATTGTAGCTTGGATCAGCCAAAGCTGGGTCCATGAAGAAGCGGGCCAGGTTGTGCAGCTGATCGGCGAACACATAATCAGCCTTAGAGAACACAACATAGGCGATAAGGTCATAATCGCCTTCGTCTTGCGTTAATTCCAAGGTCTGACGCTCACGCATGCGTAGATACTGAAGCTGGTCAACTTCAACTTCGATGCCTGTTTCTTCAGTGAAGAGTGGCAGCACTTCCAACACAGCATTGTAGTGTGGGTGCGCGGGGAAGTTAACGACAAGCGTTTCGCCCTCATAAGGAGCGTAGGGATTGGCCAAGGCCACCCCTGTCAGAGCCGTCGTGGCGACAGCTGCTGCAGTCAGAGTTTTCATCAGTTTCATGTTTATCCTCCCAGGATGATGAAGTGGCCTGCCTACGGGCAGAGCCGGTCGTCTGCGGCGTTAAAGCGCCGCTTCGGATTGTGGATCAAAGAGATGCAGCTCTTCGGTATCGATCACGAACGAGCGGTTGGTTCCTGCTGGAATTGGCGCTGGTGTTGTGACTTCGATTTGGATGGATTGACCGCCAACTTCAGAAATGAGCACCGACTGGGCGCCCACATATTCTGACAGGATGACGGGCAGGTCGAGTGCGTCGGCACCTGTACCTTCAGAGAAGGCAGAGGGCCGCACACCCAATTGCACAGCCTTTCCAGCATAACTGGACAAGCTTTGCGTTCGCGCGGGGGGAAGCGCAATTTTAAAACCTGGACCGGCTGCAAACACTCGATCACCCTCTTGGGTAAGCTCAGCATCCAGGAAATTCATTGTTGGCGAACCAATAAAGCCCGCCACAAATCGATTGGCTGGTGAGCGATATAGAGTTTCAGGCGAACCAGCCTGCATGATCTCACCACCACGCATGACCACGATCTTGTCGCCAAGTGTCATCGCCTCGATCTGATCATGGGTCACATAGACCATGTTTTTCTGGATGCGCTTACTCATCAACGCCAGCTCAGCGCGCATTTGCCCACGCAACTTGGCGTCTAGGTTTGAAAGCGGCTCATCAAACAGGAAGGTGGACGCGTTGCGCACAAGCGCACGGCCCATAGCCACACGCTGACGCTGGCCACCAGAAAGAGCGCCAGGCTTGCGATCAAGATAGTCCGTCAGGCCAAGCGTTGCCGCCACTTCTTTAACGCGGGCGTCGATATCTGCCTTGGGATAGCGCGCCAAGCGCAACGCAAACGACATGTTTTTGGCAACATTCATATGCGGATAGAGCGCATAATCCTGGAACACCATCGCCAGATCGCGATCTTTGGGATCAAGCCGCGTCACATCTTTATCGCCAATGGTGATGGAGCCGCCCGTGACGTGCTCCAGCCCGGCGATCATGCGCAGCGTGGTGGACTTACCGCAACCAGATGGGCCAACAAGAACGGTGAACTCACCGTCCTTCATGGTTAGGTTCAAGTCTTCGATAACCGTAACCGGTCCATAGGACTTGCGCAGGTTGGTGAGGCTAATATCGGGCATTGCTGCTCTTCTTATTGCTCCCGTTTTCACCAACACGCCACAAATTGTATACAAAGGCAACACCAAAGATACAAAAGTTCGATGGATTTGTTTTTGCGTGCGACATGTTGTACGTTCTCCAAACGGACATTGGAGACATTGCATGCCATCCACCCCCGCCAAATCACGCGTTAGTGTTGCGCAGCGCATTGAAGCCGCACTGCTTGACGATATTGCGGCTGGTCAGATCACCCCAGGCGAACGGCTAGATGAGACCCGCTTGGCCGAGCGGTTTGGCGCCTCCCGCACGCCGGTGCGTGAGGCATTGGGCCGCCTGTCAGGCCAAGGGGTGCTGGAAACCAGCGAAGGACGGGGCGTGCGCGTTGCGCACTATAGCCGCGAAGAGTTGGCGCAAATGTTTGAAGCCATGCATGAGATCGAAGCTTTGTGCGCACGGCTTGTGGCACAGCGCCTGACTTTGCTGGCCAAATCACGACTTGAAGAGGCGCAAGGCGCATGCCACGCCGCCGCAGACGCGGGCGATTTTGTAGGCTATCTACGTGCCAATGAAGCGCTGCATTTTGCGATCTATGAGGCCACGGGCAATCCATATATTCAGCAACTTGCCTCTGATTTTCGCAGGCGCACAGGCCCTTTCCGCGCCAAGAAGTTTGCAAGCAAAGCCGACCTTGTGGCTTCAGCAAAAAGCCATGACGCTCTACTGGAGAAGATATTCTCTGCAAACTCCAATGACGCCTTCGATTATATGCGTAAGCACATGGAAGAGAGCTTCATGCGTGTGCTTGCTGTGAACCCGTCATAAAATACCATCAATCATGGGAATTGGTGTGGACACTGACACCTGATTGTATACAAATGCTCTCAAATTAATTCTCTAGGGAGCGAAACACACCGTCATGGGCGTCAACGAGACCAAAATTTATCCAATCAATACAGGCTGGCTTGAAGCCGATCTTGGCACATACATTTTCTGGAAAGGCCCCGCGGGTCAGAAAATTTGGAACCCTGTTTATTGCCATTATGTCGACACTGGCGAGCACAAAATCCTGATTGATACAGGCCTGTGCGATGAAGAGCGCGCCACCAAATATCATCATAAATGTGACAAACGCGGCTGCCTTCAGGTGCACGAACACCTAGAACAGAAGCTAGGCGTGCACCCTGATGAGATCGACGCGATCGTGTTCACCCACCTGCACTGGGACCATGTGCAGAACATGAAACAGTTTAAGAACGCGCGCTACATCGCGCCGCGGGCCGAGATTGAAATGGCCTACAATCCGCTGCCACTTTATTACCGCACGTATGAAAGCGGTACGCTGGATATTGAGCCTGCCTACGCTGGCTGCGCCTTTGAGGCTGTGGATGATGAGTGCGAGGTTCTGCCTGGCATTACCATGTTCCATACACCTGGCCACTCAGTTGGCCACATGGCCGTCACCGTTGCCACAAGCGCTGGCGATATTGTGGTGGCGGGCGATGCGATTTTCCAAGAGCGCAATATGGAACCAAACCCGGCTGAAGGTTGGCGCTATTGGGTGCCCGCTCGCTTCGTAAACTCCTTTGAGGGCTGGAAGTCCGTTGAGGAACTGGATAAGCGCGCAGACTACATTTTGGCTTGCCACGATAAGGTTGCCAATCAGCGTTCAGACGTCTTCCCCTATGATGGCATGCCCATTCGCAAGCGCCGCCAGGTGATCCCAGGCTACCAATTCTATTTTGGCGACATGGCGCCAGGCACCGTTGGCAAGGCAGCGCCTGCCATGAAGGCAGATGAGGTGGATGCTTACATTGCTGGGCTTGTTCCACCCACTCCGGACTGATGCCCCAATGCAACTGACGACAAGCACACTATTGGACGTGGCAGAGCCTTTTGACGCCATTGTTTTTGACCAATGGGGTGTACTTCACAACGGAACCGCCCCTTACCCGGGGGCGGTTTCTGCGCTTTTGGCGCTATCAAAAACTGGGAAAACCCTGGCGGTGCTTTCCAACTCCGGCAAGCGCGCTGCACCCAACCGTGATCGCATTGCGGCTATGGGCTTGCCTGCCGAGGTCTTTGCGCATGTCATGACCTCTGGCGAGGCTTTCTGGCGCGATTGCGCCGCCGGACAGGTGCCCGCCAAACGCATGCTGCCCATTACCGCCAAACCAGGCGATGCGCAGCGCTGGGGCGAAGGGCTTGATCTGGTTTGGGCACAGACCATCGAAGAGGCTGATGCTGTACTTTTGATGGGATTGCCTGAAGGGTGCGATGGCACGGAGCAACGGGCTTTATTGGCCAATGCCCGTTCGGACAACCTGCCGCTCTATTGCACCAATCCTGATCGTGGTTCGCCGCGCGCTGATGGTGCTGTGCAGCTTTCACCAGGCGCACTTGCCCATGAATACGAAAATGTTGGTGGGCAGGTTACGTTTTACGGGAAACCGCACCAGCCGGTTTTCGCTGCACTCACTGCAGTTTTAAACACCCGACCCGAGGCCACGCTGATGGTGGGCGACTCGTTGGAGCACGACATTGCCGGTGGTGCTGGCGCAGGCTGGAAAACCGCCTTCGTGATGGGCGGCCTGCACGCAGATGCATTTGTATCAAACGATCCGGCCAACGCGGTACAGCGTTTGGCAGCAAACCATGCCTCTCCCCTACCCGATTACATGATCAGCCAATTGGCATGATGAGCGAGGACGAAATCGATGTCGCATACCCCTGACCTGCCGGATGCATTTTTAGCACTGTCTGCCGAATGCGGCAGCGATCCGCTGCGCGTGCAAGGCCCCGGCGGCAACACATCGATGAAGGTTGGCGAGACGTTATGGATTAAAGCCTCAGGCACTGAACTGGCTGATGCAGTAGAAAAGCCAATCTTTGTGGCGGTGGATCGCGCCATCGCCGTGCATGAGGCAAAAGGCGCTGGTGACGGCACCTGCCAGGCGGCAATTCTAGATCCAGAGGCAGGCCTGCGCCCCTCCATCGAAACAACCTTTCATGCTCTCATCCCTTGGCCGGTTGTGGTGCACACCCATTCTGTGGCCACATTGGTGCACGCCACCAGCAAGCAAGGTATTGCTGCCGCGCGAGAAAAGCTAACTGGCTTGCCTGTTGCTTTTGTTGGCTATCACAAACCTGGCCGTCCGCTTACCACCGCTATTGCTGAGGTTTTGACGCCCGCCGTGCAAGTTTATGTGCTTGGCAACCACGGGCTTATCGTTGCCGGTGAAACGGCTGGCGATGTGAAAGCGCTCATGGGCGAGGTTGAACGACGGCTCGCCATGCCAGTGCTGATAGAAAGCAAAACGCCCACAGCAGATGCCCCACAGGGCTTTGCGTGGACTGCAGGCAGCGGATTGGCGCAAGATGATCGCCTTTATAAGCTTGCAACCAGCGGCTCCTACTATCCTGATCACGTGGTGTTTTTAGGCCCAGCCTTGCCGACGCAAGCCACCAAAGGCGCGCCGGCTCTTATTGTTCAGGGCGAAGGTTTAGCTGTGCGCGGCGAGGCAACATCAGCGCAGCGCGCCATGGCCGATTGCGTTTACAATGTGCTTGCCCGCCTACCTGCTGATTGGGTCCCAGATGCCATTGGCGCAGAGGCCGAAGCAGAGCTGCTTAATTGGGACGCTGAGAAATATCGCCAAGCTCTGGCTGCAAGGCAGGCTGGCCAACAATGAACGAGCTTGCACGCAAGGAGCATGTAAGAAATGAGCTTGCGCTGGGCATTGATATCGGTACATCGGGCGTGCGCAGCGCGGTGGTTGATGCGGCGGGCAACGTCTTAAGCTCAGCGCGTGCGGGCCATGCAGCCACTTCCCATGAAGATGCCAATGCCTGGTGGGATGCTGTTGCGCGCGTTTTAGAGGCGCAAGTGACGAACCTACGGTCCATAGATATTGACCCAAAGGCGATCACGCGCGCCAGCGTCGATGGTACGTCAGGCTCTATGGTACTGGTGGATGGGGCCGTGAACCCGGCTACTCCCGCACTTATGTACCATTCATCTGGCTTTGATGCTGAAGCTGAGATCATCGCCCAGCACGCAGAGCCAGCATCCATTACACGTGGCACATCATCAGCGCTTGCGCGCATGCTGCGGCTTCAATCTTTGGATCAGACTGGCAACGGTACGCACCTTTTGCATCAAGCAGATTTTGTGATCGCCAAGCTTGCAGGCCAAGCGGTTGGCTCAGATGATAACAATGCGCTGAAGCTTGGCTGGGACCCTGAAACGCGAGCCTGGCCAACATGGCTTGGACAAGCAGGCGTGCGCACAAGCTTACTGCCAGACGTGCGCCCTGCTGGCGCGGCTATCGGACCTATCGATCCGGCTATCGCGGACCAATTTGGGTTTTTGCACGCGCTAACCCTACACGCTGGAACGACCGACAGCATTGCCGCCTTTTTAGCATCCGGTGCCAATCAGGTTGGCGATGCGGTTACCTCGCTTGGCACGACGCTGGCGATAAAACTGCTCAGTGATGTGCGCGTGGATGACCCTGCCAGCGGTATTTATAGTCATTTGGTTGGTGGCATGTGGCTGGCTGGCGGTGCATCTAATACTGGCGGCGGCGTTTTGGCGGCACATTTCAGCGCTGATGAACTGGCCGCCTTGAGCGCTCAGATTGACCCAAGCACGGCATCAGATCTGGACTACTACCCACTGATTAAACCCGGCGAGCGCTTTCCTATCAATGATCCTAACCTTGCCCCACGCATGGGGCCGCGCCCAGCCAGTGATGCGGCTTTTCTGCATGGGCTGATGGAAAGCATCGCGCGCATTGAAGCGCAGGGTTACGGCAAACTCTGTGAGCTTGGCGCACCGGCGCCAAAGCGCATGTTCACTGCCGGTGGCGGCGCAAAAAACCCAGTGTGGAGCGCCATTCGTAGCAGGCATAGTGATGCGCAGTTTCAGCCAGCGCGTGAGATTGAGGCGGCCGTGGGCACGGCCTTACTCGCTCTGCGAAATACCCGATAGATTAGGGCGCTAGAGCCCTAGATCCATCAAGCTTTTAATCTGCTCTTCAGAAGTGCCGGCCACCACGCGCCCAAGTTCCTGATCACCCTTGAGCACCAAAAGCGTCGAGCGCCGTGGGATAGAACGGCTGGTCGTTACCTCATGGCGGCTATAGGTATCCCAATCCACGCGGAAAAACGTCATCGCGCCATCATAGGCCGGGTTTTGTGCACGAAGCGCCCCAATAACGCGCTCTTGCCGGGCGCAGGTGCTGCACCAGGTAGCTGAATAATCAACAAACACGGTTTGACCTTGGGCAAGCGCCGACTGAATGGCACCAGGCGTGTACTCAACAAAGGCTGAGGCGTGCGCCAGGGATGGCGCAAGTACTGGCACGGCGGTGAGGGCGAGGGCGCTTTTCAGCAATTGACGGCGGTTCATAGCGGGTCTCCTGGATTGATTTACAGGGCAACGGAAAGATCTTGCAGCCAGATCGGCATGATCTGAAGCGCGAACCCTTCGATGATATGGTGAACGCCGAGGAAGAGCATCAACCCCACGGCGATAAATGTGAACCCGATAATGGGTTTGGAGCGCTCGGCAAGGCTGCGCAAACTTTCGGCACGCGCACGAATGGTGCTGCGCGCGCCATAGCCCAAGCCTAAGATAAGCGTGGACACGCCAAGGGCGAAAAACACCATGATGAGCGTCACCCAACCCAGGCTTTGCCCTTGTGAAGCCAGCGCAATGGCGCCACCCAACGTTGGCCCAATGCAGGGCGACCAGACCATGCCAAGCAGGGCGCCGCCCAAAAACTGGCCGCGCACGCCAGCGTTATCAAGGCCTGCCATGCGCCCACCTGCACCGGCGGCAACACCTGCGGTTGCCAACTCAAAGCGACGTGACAAGGCAGGCACCATAAGTACCAGGCCAAAGGCAATCATAAGCACCGCGCCGATCTGCGCCAAACCATCCTGGGTTAGGCCAATCGCGCTACCAAAGGCGGTGACGGTGACACCGAACACCACAAAAGAAAGGCTCATACCTGTGGCCAGCGCCAAAGGCCCATAGCGGTTGGCATTAAGCGCGCCGACCAGCACAATGGGGAGCACCGGCAAAACGCACGGGTTTATCAGTGTTAAAAGGCCAGCCAGATAGGCGAAAATCAATTCCATGACCCGTGATGGCAAATTAGAAGCGCTACGATCAAGCAGCCGCGCTTCACGTTTGGGTGAGCGGTGAACCTGACCATTAGCTTTTGTACCTTGAAGGATGCCTTGGCGCTCACCATAAGGCTAGCAGTCCCAATGATTCCGACACCTAGGAACCCGCATGCGCGAACGCGTTGAAGCCCTCATCACAGACCGCCGCTTTGAGCTGGCCATCACTGCGCTAATTATCGTCAATGCCATCACGCTGGGGCTAGAAACCTCGCAAAGCGTGATGGATCGCTTTGGTAGCATCTTGCTGTTCGTTGATGAGCTGGTGCTCTGGGTTTTTGTGGCCGAGCTTGCCCTGCGCTTCTTTGTCTACCGCAGCAAATTCTTCCACGATCCCTGGCGCATCTTCGATTTTGTCATTGTCACAATCGCCTTGATGCCAACCACCGGCGCGCTATCCGTGCTGCGGGCCTTGCGTATCCTGCGTGTGCTGCGACTGGTATCGATGGTGCCATCACTGCGCCGCGTTGTTGGCGGGCTGATTGCTGCCCTGCCAGGCATGGGCTCAATCACTGTGCTGCTGACGCTGATCTTTTACGTCTTCTCCGTGGTCGCAACCAAGCTTTACGGAACAGGCGCTGGGGCCTGCGAAGCGGTGGCAGGGCGCTGCGCTGAATTGACTGAATGGTTTGGCACGCTGCCAGCCTCAGCCTATTCGCTGTTCCAGATTATGACATTGGAAAGCTGGTCGATGGGCATCGTGCGCCCGGTTATGGAAGTGCATCCCTATGCTTGGGCGTTCTTCTTGCCGTTTATCCTGTGCACCACCTTCACCGTGCTGAACCTGTTTATCGGGATCATCGTGTCGGCCATGCAAGCCGAACATGAAGAAACAGCTGAGCAGGAGCGCGCGGATTTGGGTGAACAGCAGAAGATCATATTGGACGAGGTGAAGGCTATGCGTGCGGAAATCGCGGCATTAAAGAAGGGCTGAGCTTCTCTTTTGGCTCGGATCCTTCGGACCGACCGCTATTTAAAATGCTTCGACAGCTTTAGACCCTGTGCCTGATAGTTGGATACGCCCGCCGCGCCATAAAGGTTGGTGGGGCGTTTGCGCATCGGTTCAAACACCAAACGGCCAACCATTTGGCCGTGTTCCACCAAAAATGGAACCTCGCGTGAGCGCACTTCCAACACAGCGCGCGCGCCTTTGCCACCAGCCTCTGGTGAGCCAAAGCCTGGGTCAAAAAAGCCCGCATAATGGACGCGAAACTCACCTACCAGTGGATCAAAGGGCACCATCTCAGCGGCATAATCGGCGGGCACATGCACCGCCTCCTGGCTTACCAGAATGTAGAAAGCTGCCGGATCAAAAATCAACGACTTGGAGCTATCTGCATACAGCGGCTCCCAATAATCTTGCCGATTGAGAGCAGCCTTTTCATCCACCTTCACCAGTCCACCAGGGCGTTTGGCGCGATAGCCTATGAGGCCGTCTTCGCCGCCGTTAAGATCGATAGAAACAGCAAGCCCATTTTGAAACTGGCCCGGCGCACCCGTTACCAGTCCCAAACGTTGATCCAGGCTATTCAGCTCTTTGTCCGAGAGCACAGTATGACCGCAGCGGAAACGGATTTGCGAGAGCCGCGAACCGGGCTTAACTAAGATGGGGAAGCTTTGTGGCGCCACCTCAAGATAAAGCTTACCGGCGTAACCTGCCGGTATCTGATCAAACACCGCACCACCATCAGTGATGACACGGGTGAAAATATCGAGCCTACCGGTGGAGCTTTTCGGGTTCGTGGCGGCGCTCACCTCTGGTGGAAGGGCCAAAGCCTCGTTGATCTCCACCAGATAAATGCAGCCCGTTTCCAGCACAGCACCATTTTCCAGTGGCATCTGGTGCAACGCTATTTCATCCAAGCGCTGCGCCACCGTGCGTCCACTGCCTGGCAAAAAACTCGCCTTTATGCGGTACGCTGTTTGCCCCAAGCGTAAATCCAGGCTGGCTGGCTGAACCTGATCATCATCTAGCGGCGTGGCGTGGCTAATCGCACCAGCCTCCATCATTGCCAGGATGTCATGGTCGGGCAAGATGCCGTCGGTTGGTCCGAAAGAGGGAAGTGTGATGCTCATGCTCGAACTGTTTTCTTAAAGAGCGCTGTGAGTCCATCTCCCCGGCTTCACCATGCACAACTGGATTGCGAGTACGTTCTATAAAACGGACAAACGTTCTTCTTGACGAACGATGCCATTGTGATACTCGATCAGTCACAGCACAGAAAGCCAAGCCATGACCGATCCGCACAGCAAAAACCTACGTCCCGAAACCAACTTGGTTCATGGCGGCACCATGCGTTCAGGCTTTGGCGAAACTTCTGAGGCGATGTTCTTAACGCAGAGCTTTGTCTATGGCAGTGCAGAGGAAGCCGAGGCCCGCTTTAAGGGCGATGAGCCAGGTTTCATCTATTCGCGCTTTTCCAACCCCACCATCAAAATGCTGGAAGACCGGTTGTGCTTGCTAGAAAATGCCGAAGCTTGCCGCGTAACCGCCTCTGGCATGGCAGCCGTGACAGCAGCCATGCTTTGCTCGCTGTCAGCAGGCGACCATGTGGTGGCCGCACGCGCGCTGTTTGGTTCCTGCCGCTATGTGGTGGAAGATTTGCTACCACGTTTTGGTATTGAGACAACGCTCATCGATGGGCGCGACCTGGAAGCCTGGAAAGCAGCACGGCGGCCCAACACCAAAGTATTTTTCTGCGAGACGCCATCTAACCCAACCTTGGAAGTGATTGACCTGGAAGCGGTCGCCGACATTGCCCATGCGGGCGGGGCCAAGCTCTATGTGGACAATGTGTTCGCCACACCGCTCTACCAGAGCCCGATGGAATTTGGCGCGGATGTGGTGATCTACTCGGCCACAAAGCATATGGATGGGCAGGGCCGCTGCCTGGCAGGGGCTGTGTTGGCGGATGAGGCGTGGATCAACGACCATTTGCACAATTTCCTGCGCCAAACAGGGCCTAGCCTGTCGCCCTTTAACGCTTGGGTGGTGCTCAAAAGCCTGGAAACCTTTGCCCTGCGGGTGAACCAGCAAACTGACAACGCTACCGCCCTGGCAGATCGCTTGGCAGAGCATGCTGGCATCGCGCGTGTGCTTTACCCGCACCGCGCCGATCACCCAGACTATGAGGTCTCCTCAAAGCAAATGGCGCACGGTGGCACGCTGGTTGCCTTTGAGGTGGCAGGTGGCAAGGCGGATGCGTTTGCTTTCCTCAATAAGCTCGACATCGTGAAAATTTCCAACAATCTGGGCGATGCCAAAAGCCTGATCACACATCCCTCCACCACCACCCACCAACGCTTGGATGAGGATGCCCGGCTGGAGCTTGGCATCAATCCAAACCTGCTGCGCCTATCAGTTGGGCTGGAGCATGTGGACGATCTTTGGGATGATCTTGAACGGGCGCTTAGGGCTTAAACGTCTGCCAGGCCATAATGATGCGGGAAATTGCCGTGACCATGACGATGGCGGCAAACCCATAGGCAAGCCATGGGAACCAAGCAGGCATAATCGTGGCGAGCACGAAAACTGCTATGGTTTCGGTGCCCTCAGCCAGCCCTCCGGTAAAATAAAGCGATTTGGAGCCGCGCCGGTCCGTGCTCATCCCATGCTTTTCGGCCAATATCGCATAGCCCAAGAACGATCCGCCATTGATGTAAAAACTAAACAGCAATGCACAAGCCGCCACCGCATTGGCTGATGGGTCAGCAATGGCAAAGCCCAGCGGCACAGCAGCATAAAAACCATAGTCACAGACAATATCCAGGTAGCCGCCACGGTCGGTTTTTTGGGTGGCACGTGCCACAGCACCATCCAGCCCATCAGCCAATCGGCTGGCCAAGATGAGCACAAGGCCCCACCAAAAGGCCTGAACCGCAATCGCAGCGCCTGCAGCCAAACCAAGCGCCAGTCCGATAAGCGTCACATGATCTGCGCTCAAACCAACACGGGCGACCGCGCGGCCAAGCGCGTTGAGCGGTGGATCAATAAGAGTGCGCATTTGGCCATCAAGCATGATGAAAACTCTCGGGTTTATGATCCTGCCCGGTTAAGCGGCCCCTGGCATCAACGCAACCGGTGGGCGTGCAATCTCCGCTGCTTGTGATCAGACGTGTGATCACGCGTGACAGCCTGAGCCGCGTGTGGGACACTGAGCAGCACTGCTGGGGCGTTATATCCTGCCCCAGACAAGGAGAGATTATGTACCAGGCGGTGACACGCAACATTCAGGTTACGGTGGAGCCGCAATTCTTGCCGGACGAATCCGACGTGGATGAAAGCCGCTTTTTCTTCGCCTATTCGGTCGAAATCGCCAACCTTGGTCGCGCTGTGGTGCAGGTACGCACCCGCCATTGGCACATCACCGATGGGTTAGGGCGCGTACAGAGTATTGATGGCGACGGTATTGTCGGGGAGGAACCAATTTTGCACCCCGGAGAAAGCTTTCGCTACACATCGGGCTGCCCACTGGAAACGCCCACCGGCATCATGGTTGGCCAATATGGCGTAGAAACGCTAGACGGAAATCGCTTTAAGGTGGAGATTCCAGCTTTCTCACTGGATGCACCCTTCCTTGAGCGCACGCTCAACTAGGTCTATCTAGCCCAAAGATGTTCAACCCCGGCCCGATCTTCCTGATCATCGGCGCACTGCTGGCAACGCTTGGCGTTGCCATGATGATCCCTGCTCTGGTGGACCTTGGCCATGCCAATGCCGACTGGGTGGTTTTTGCTGCAAGCTCCCTTGTCACCACGCTGGTGGGATTAGGCTTGGCACAAACTGGCCGCGGCCGACCGGCGACACTTTCTTCACGCCAAGCGGTCTTGATGACAGTGGGTGCCTGGACGGTCTTGCCAGCCTTTGCGGCGCTACCGCTGCTCTGGTCCGGCGCGACAGCCAGCTACACCGATGCCTTTTTTGAGGCGATGAGCGGCATTACAACCACCGGCGCTACGGTTGTTTCTAACCTGGATGATCAACCACCTGGCGTACTGATGTGGCGTTCGATGCTGCAATGGCTTGGTGGCCTGGGCGTGGTGGTGATGGCGGTGTCCATTTTGCCCATGCTGCGTGTCGGCGGCATGCAGTTGTTTAAAACCGAAGCCTTCGACACACCGGACAAAATTCTTCCAAGAGCCACGCAAATTTCGGGCTCTTTGATCGCTGTTTTTTCCATTTTTACGCTGTTCTGCGCCATGGCATACACGGCAGCTGGCATGACTTTTTTTGATGCCGTCAACCATGCCATGACGACGGTAGCAACAGGCGGTTATTCCACACGCGATGCTAGCATTGGCCACTATGCCTCGGGCTCGGTGGAGCTGATTGCCATTATCTTTATGATCCTGGGTTCACTGCCATTTCTTCTCTATGTGCAAGCGCTGCAAGGGCGGCCCATGGGGCTCCTGCGCGATAGCCAAGTGCATGTGTTCTTGATCTTGCTTTTGGCGTTTTCGGTGGCTGTTGCCTTAGCGCTCGACCCGCTAACGGCCGAGCGCGGCACGATCGCTGACTTGCGCGTGGCGGCCTTTAACGTTGTCTCCATCATGACAGGCACGGGCTATGCATCAGAGGATTATGGCCTATGGGGGGCGATGCCTGTCACGATCTTTTTGGTGCTCACGCTGATTGGCGGCTGCGCTGGTTCCACCGCGTGCGGCATGAAAATTTTCCGCGTGCAAGTGGCCTTGAAGACAGTGACCCAACATGTGCGGCGCTTGGCCTATCCCCACGGTGTGTTCGTTATGCGCTACAATGGGCGCGCGGTGGAAGGCTCGGTCGTTTCGGCTGTCATGAGCTTCATCTTCCTGTACTTCCTGCTTATCGGGTT
>JBGCDM010000072.1:0-11219 GCA_045105395.1 Devosiaceae bacterium
ATCCGACTGACATCAATGAAAATGCCGTTCCATTCCAACTCAGAAAACATCGCTTAAACTGTCCTGCCCATCGCGGGTACAAAAGAGCGTGTGGCGGGCGAACCGCCACACGCTTGAAGATAAAACGCTTAGTTAAAGCGCTGCACGCACGCGCGCTGCAACATCTTCTGACACCCAGCTTTCCCAAGCCGTTGTTGTCTCCAGATAGTTGGCTGCTGCCTCATCGGCATCAGCATCATTGTCCTGCATGTAGGCAACGCCTTGCGAGGTCTCCACAACGGATGTTTCGTAGTTGGTCAGAAGCTCTACCAACGCTGGGGCAGCTTCGGCGAACTCAGCGTTCGCACCAACATGCACCGGCGAAGATGGATAAGCCGTGGTTGCAGTTGGCTCATCGCTTTCGCGCATCGCATCCCAAACAACCTGATCAAACGGCTCTTCTTCCAGCTGGACCAAATCATCACCGATCTGACCAAACAAACCCGTTGGCGCCCAATAGTAAAACACCACCGGACGCTCACGGCGAACACGCGAGATAATGTCAGCGGCCATCGCACCGCCCGAACCCGGACGGAAATTGGTGTAGAGATCAGTGAGGCCATAAACCTCAAGCTTCTTAGTGTTGATCTCCTCACACACCCAACCAGCCACACAATTGTAAAAGCGGCCCTTATCTGGGTCTTCAGGGTCGGCAAACAGCTCTGCATAGCGAGCAAGATCAGCTGGGGTACGCAGATCAGGCGCGGGCGCATCAGGGCCTTCAACCAAGTAACGCGGAATAAACCAGCCTTCCAATGCGGCGGGGAAATTGGGGCCCAAGTCTACCAGTGTGCCGTCATCCAAACCTTCTTGCCATACAGGCGGAGGGTTAGCGGTCCAGATTTCCATATTGGCGTCCAAGTCGCCACGCGCCAGGCCAGTGAAGCCAGCAAGCGTTTCAACCGGAATAATCTCAACTTCGCAGCCAAAACCTTCACGCATAATGGTTGCGACAACTTGCGTGTGGAAAGCGTGCGATTCGTAGCCAAGACCGGCCATATTCACCGCGCGATCAAGGGGGCATTCCTGTGCGTTGGCAGTGGCGATAGCCAGAGGGCTAAAGGTGAAGGTTGAGACAGCCGTCATGGTAGCAAGGCCAAGGCCTGCAATGGTTAGCGTTTTCATAAGAGAAATCTCCCGTGCTCATTGGCACTTGTTGGCAGTGCGCGTGGGTGGGAAGTGTTGCGCCCTCATTGGCGCAGCGCCTCCACGCGCTTCCATGGACACCAGCATAAGCGGTCAGCGATCTGAGTCCACCCGCGCGGGGTAAAAAGTCAGGCCAGTGCAACGCCTTTCCCAAGCCGGTTCGCTCAAGCCGGTAAGCCTTCATTAGGTATGCTCGCCACATTGCCTGATCAGCAGCCAACCATTAACCGCGCATCTACGTATCAAGCCCTATATCGCTTCCCTATACAGGCTAAATGTAAGGATTGATGACTGTGAAGAAGGTAACAGGTTTTCTGGCAATTCTCGCAATCTTTGCGGCGGTCCATAGCGCGCGCGCAGAAACGCTAACACTTGGCACTGTGCATGAAAATCCACGCAAGCAGATCACCATTCTGACACCGCTTGCCCAGTATTTGCAGGCCCACCTTACCGATCATGGCATCACCCAAGTGGACATTGCGGTGCTGACAGATTCGACCAGTATGGCGCAGGCCATGCGCGACGGCGAGGTTGATCTTTATTTTGACAGCCCGGTGGTCGCTAGCCATGTGGGGCGTGAGGCCAACGCCACGCCGGTTTTGCAGCGCTGGAGAGACGGCAACCAAATCTATCGCTCTCTCATCATCGTGGAACAGGCTAGCCGCTTCCAAACCGTTGCTGACCTTGATGGTGCAACCATCGCGTTTGAGGAAGAAGATTCTTCATCTGGTTACCTTCTGCCTGCTGCACTGATCCTGCAGTGGGGTCTGAATTTACGCGCATTGAATGATCTGCAAGAAACACCACGCGATGGCGAAGTTGGCTATCTGGAAACACACGATGACCGTAACTCCATTCTGTGGCTTGCAAATGGCTTGGTCAGCGCTGCCGCAGTCGACCAGCAAAGCTGGAGCCTGCTAAATCAGGCGCGCCCGGGAGAGTTTCGAGTGCTCTCGCGTAGCATGTTTGTCCCACGCGAAGTGGTGATGCAGCGCAACGCGCTGGACCCGACACTTGCTGGCGCTATCCAGGATACCATGCTCGGTATGGCTGACACCCCTGAGGGAACGCATGCCATGGCAATGTTTGATGAAACAACGCGTTTTGACCACTTTCCTTACGGGGTGAGGGCGACCTTCACACCCATCCATGATGTGCTTGATGCACTATCCCAAGCTCGGATGATCTGATCATGAGCAAGCCTGAAAAAACCACGGCATCCCCCGCGCCAACGGTATCCTGGGCCGGTGGCTTACTGACCGGTCTCTCTGGCCGTCTAACATTGGCGTTTACTGCGCTGGTAATGACCTTTGTCATCGCGACGGTAGCAACCAATGTTATCGGGCATAACGCCGATCAACGCGAACGTGCTTTGCTCAACGCCAATCACCTCATTGTATTGGCCAAAGAGGTTTCCATTCCGCACATCCTGGCCAATCAACCTGCCGAGCTAGAGGTCTTTTTTGAAGAACTGGAAAAGCGAACAGATGTAGAGTCGGCACTCCTGGTTGACCCGAGCGGCGCTTTGCTCATGGCAGGTCAGAGCATTGACGTGCCGTTCTTAAGCCAAGTGGATGATCCACGCATTCAAACGGTGCTGGGAACCGGCGAGCGCCTAGTTGAATTCGGCGACCAGCTGCTAACCATTGTTGGACCGATCGAAGTCGCCGGGGAACTCATCGGGGTTGCAAGACTTGAGCTATGTCTGAAAGCCTTCTCAGCCAGCAGTAAAGTGGTTTGGACCAGCAACCTACTGCTCGGCGTGCTCTTTCTTGGCTTTGGCTTTATTGCCAGCCGACTGCTCGCAAAAAAACTTGCAGCACCCCTTGAGGAATTGGCCGCAGCAGCTGGCAAAGTAGCGCAAGGCGATTTGGACCAGCACATTGAACTGCGCTCAACGGATGAGTTTGCGCAGGTTGGTTCGGCCTTCAATAGTATGCTCGACAACCTAAAAACATCGATGGATGAGATCCACCGTGTTGCCTATATCGACAAGCTTACCGCTATCCCCAACCGCAGTTGGCTCAACAATCAGCTGGAACAACTGGCCCTGCGCCATGCCCATTCTGAAGCCAGCTTTGCAGTCATGTTCTTGGATTTGGACAAATTTAAGGACGTCAACGACACCTATGGCCATCATATTGGCGACCTTTTGTTGCGTGCCTTCTCACGCCGTTTGGCGCGCTGCCTCAAAGAGGCTGGCCTGACGGTGCGCGGCATAAACGCAGACGACAAACGCGCGGCCTGCGTTACGAAAACCGAAGCCATACTAGGCCGCCTTGGGGGCGATGAATTTACAATTATCATTCCTGCAGCAAGAGCCGAAGAGGTTGCACAGCGCATCACCCAAGCCATGGAATCGCCATTCCGTCTGGAAGGGTGCCAACTTCAATCTGCCTCCAGTATGGGTATCGCACTGTTTCCGCTGCATGCAGTCACGCGCGAGCACCTGCTAAAATGCGCTGACGTAGCTATGTACCAGGCCAAGAACAACAGCACGATCCGCTATGCCTATTACAATCACGAAACCCACACCAAGCTAATAGAACGTTCTGCACTGGAACGTGACATCAGCCAGGCCGTGGCCAACAAAGACTTTGAGATGCACCTGCAACCGCAGTTCAACGTGCAGAGTGGCAAAATCGTTGGCGCCGAAGCGCTCATTCGCTGGAACCACCATGAACGTGGGATCGTCTCGCCCAGCCTGTTTCTACCGCTGGCCGCCACAAATGGTCACTTGCCAGAGATTGGTAGCATGATGTTGACCCGCGCGATCCAAGCAGCGGCACAAATTAACAAAGGCCGCACTGACCGGCTAACCATCGCTGTGAACGTTGGCGTTGAAGAACTCAATGAGGAAACTTTCGCCGACACTATCATGGCTCTACTCGACCAATATGGTGCAGACCCTAGCGATCTAGAGATTGAGATCACCGAAGGGACAGCCATGGAGGAAAGCAAGATTGTCGAAAAGCAGGTTGCCCGGCTTCATGCCAATGGCGTTCGCTTTGCCATTGATGATTTTGGTATGGGATACTCCAACCTTGGCCGCTTGAAAGCGCTGGCCTTCCAGACGATTAAAGTCGACCGGAGCCTTATGACCGGGCTTGGTGAAGATCCAGCCTCTGAAAGCTTGCTGACAACCATCCTTGATATGGCTAACGCCATCGGCGCTGATGTTGTCGCCGAAGGCGTGGAAACCGATGGGCAGCTCGCATTTCTCAAGACCACTGGTTGCCACTATTACCAAGGGTATTTTGGGGGCAAGCCAATGGCATCAGATGATTTCATCCAATGGCTTGCAACTGACAACCAAAACGAAGAACAGCCTCTGCAACTGGCCTCTTAAGGCGCAGCGCGCCCAACCCGTTTAACAACATCGCCAAGTTCCACCAACTGGTCAGCCAATGGGTTTGTGCGCCGCCACACCATACCAATGGTGCGAGACGGGCTGGCGGCTGGGAACCGCGTTACCGCAACATTGGCTGAGCGCCCCTCAAGTGCCAATGCCATCTCCGGTATGAGCGTGACGCCCAAGCCCGCACCCACCATCTGCACTAATGTGGAAAGAGAACTGCCCTCCATAACGCGCTTGGGTTCGGCAGCATTGAACTTGCAAAAAGAGAGCGCTTGATCGCGAAAACAATGTCCCTCCTCCAGCAAAAGCAAGCGCATCGTTTGAAGCATTTGGGGGCTTGGAACGGGTTTGTTGGCATCGCTTTTGGGGCGCACCAGAACAAAGTCCTCATCAAACAACGCAAGCTCTTGTAGCGCTGGTTCTGAGACCGGCAGCGCGACGATAGCAACATCCAAATTACCCTCCAGCAAATCATCGATGAGTGAACGGGTGACCGATTCACGCAGTTCAAGATCAAGATCGGGAAAGCGTTTGCCCAACGCCGCCATGATCGTGGGAAGGAGATAGGGCGCAACCGTTGGGATAACGCCCATCCGCAAGCGCCCAGATAGCGGACCCTTTGATGCGCGCACCAAATCGCCAAGCTCATCAATGCGCAGCAAAATTGGTTGCAACCGTTCAACCAATGCTTCGCCCAGCTCCGTTAAGCGGGTACGCCGTGCAGCCCGCTCAACCAAAGGTGCGCCAATGGTCTCTTCCAACTCTTTGATTTGTTGCGACAAAGCTGGTTGCGAAATGGCGCACGCCTCCGCAGCACGCCCAAAATGCTTGTGGCGGGCCAGTGCATCAAAATAACGAAGCTGTTTGAGGGTGACATTTATCATAAGCTTTGCTTATCAGCGCCCTCAGAATAATCAATTAGAGCCATTGAATGGCGGCTGATATGCCTATGTTCAATCTACGACAATCAATTTGATCACGCCATTTGGAGGCTCTCATGGACGCTTATGATGTAAACGCAAAAGCCGGTTGCCCGGTTATGCATGGCGGCAACACAGCCACCGACAAGCCGGTAACCAAATGGTGGCCCAATGCGCTCAACCTCGACATTCTGCACCAGCACGGCGCCCGCACCAACCCAATGGACTCTGACTATAACCATCGTGAGGCGGTGAAGGGCCTAGATTTTGAAGGTGTGAAAAGCGATCTCAAAGCGCTGATGACCGAAAGCCAAGACTGGTGGCCAGCCGACTGGGGCCATTATGGCGGCTTGATGATCCGCTTGGCCTGGCACTCAGCTGGCTCCTACCGCATGGGCGATGGCCGCGGCGGCGCTGGCTCTGGCAATATCCGTTTTGCCCCGCTTAACTCATGGCCAGACAATGCAAGCCTTGATAAGGCCCGCCGCCTTCTGTGGCCGATTAAAAAGAAATATGGCAACGCGCTTAGCTGGGCTGATCTGATCATTCTTGCAGGCAATGCCGCCTATGAAAGCATGGGCTTTAAAACCTTTGGCTTTGGCTTTGGCCGTGAGGACATTTGGGGCCCAGAAACGGACGTATATTGGGGTGCAGAGAGTGAGTGGCTTGCACCAAGTGAGAATCGTTACGGCGATCTGGATGACACCTCTACGCTGGAAAACCCGCTAGCGGCGGTCCACATGGGCCTCATCTACGTGAACCCAGAAGGGGTAAACGGAAACCCTGACCCAGCGCGCACAGCGCTGCACATTCGCGAAACCTTTGCCCGCATGGCAATGGATGATGTTGAAACTGCAGCGCTAACCTGCGGTGGACACACAGTTGGCAAGGCTCATGGCGGCGGCGGCGCGCACGATGCAATCGGTGCTGAGCCTGAAGCTGCTGGCATCGAAGCGCAAGGCTTTGGCTGGGCCAACCCCGGCCAACAGGGCAAGGCCACCAATGCCTTTACCTCTGGCATTGAGGGCGCATGGACCCAGCACCCAACCAAATGGGATATGGGCTATTTTGCCTATCTGTTCGGCTATGAGTGGGAACTGACCAAATCACCGGCTGGTGCAAACCAGTGGAAACCAGTCAACATGCCCGAATCTGAGTATCCGCTTGATCCCACCGATCCATCAGGCCGTGCCATGCCGCTGATGACCGATGCGGATATGGCCATGAAGATCGACCCGATCTATCATGATATCTGCCAAAAATTTATGGCCGACCAGTCCTATTTCGAGGATGCTTTTGCGCGTGCTTGGTTCAAGCTTACGCACCGCGATATGGGCCCAAAAAACAACTATCTTGGTCCAGATGTGCCCGCTGAAGACCTGATCTGGCAGGATCCAATCCCAGCCGGTTCAACGGGATATGATGTTGCCACGGTGAAGGCAAAAATTGCAGCAAGTGGCCTCACCTCAGCTGAGATGATCGCCACCGCTTGGGATAGTGCGCGCACCTTCCGCGGATCAGACAAGCGTGGTGGTGCCAATGGTGCTCGCATTCGCTTGGCGCCGCAAAAAGACTGGGAAGCTAATGAGCCAGCCCGTTTGGCCAAGGTACTTGCCGCTCTCGAACCCATCGCGGCAGAGACCAGAGCCTCACTTGCTGATGTCATCGTGCTGGCAGGTAATGTCGGGATTGAGCAGTCTATCGCCGCGGCTGGCCACAGCATGGATGTGCCGTTTGCTCCCGGTCGTGGCGATGCCACCGCTGAGCATACCGATGCCCCATCCTTTGATGTGCTTGAGCCGCTGGCCGATGGTTTCCGCAATTGGCAGAAAACCGATTACGCGGTCAGCCCTGAAGAAATGATGCTGGATAAGGCGCAGCTTCTTGGCCTCACCGCCAATGAGATGGCCGTGCTGCTGGGCGGCATGCGTGTTGTGGGTGCCAATTATGCTGGCGCCAAGCATGGTGTGTTTACCGATCGCGAAGGTCAACTGACGAACGATTTCTTCGTCAATCTTACCGACATGGCCAACAGCTGGCACCCGGTGGAAGACGGCACGTATGAAATTCGTGATCGCAAAACTGGCACCGTGAAATGGACTGCAACCAGTGCAGACCTGGTGTTCGGTTCCAACTCGGTGCTGCGTGCCTATGCCGAAGTGTATGCCCAAGACGATAATGGCGAGAAGTTCGTTCGTGATTTCGTGGCTGCTTGGACAAAGGTCATGAACGCAGATCGCTTTGATCTAGCAGCCTAGGCACTCTTTATTTCAAACAGCGACCGGGCGGCGAATGGCTGCCCGGTTCACGCCCTTTCCAGTGTCCTATCAGCCTGGCTCACCGGCAAGCAGGCTGGCGTTTCCGCCCGCTGCGGTCGTATCAACGCATAAATGCCGTTCAAGCAAAACATGGGCCTGATCAGGCATGTCGCAGATGAGCGGCACGATAGCCCCCTCACGCTGCGCCAGTGCCTTGGCAAACCTGCGCCCAGCATCAGCATCGCCCCACCAAACGGCACCGCCTAAGGGCTGCAAGTTTACCAGCGCATTCGGATCCAATGCGCCATTGGCCACCACGGCACGCCCACCCAAAGCCTCCACACCAGCGCATTGCGCTGCTCTATTTGCGGCACCTGGCCCAAGGCAAAGGATTGGCTCACGAGGCGCACTGTACAGGATATTAAGCTCACCGGTTGGTCCGGGAAGCTCTTGCGATGAAGGTGTTGCAACCTCAGCATTTGCTTGCTGCAAATCAGCCGTTAGAGCGCTGAAAGACGCTTCCTCTTGAGAGGGCACACCATCCTCATCTCCATCCCCAACTATGCCCGCCACGTGCTTAACAAAGCGCTGCAAATAGTGCGGCCCACCCGCCTTAGGCCCTGTGCCCGACAAACCCTCGCCACCAAACGGCTGCGAGCCAACAATCGCGCCGATCTGATTGCGATTGATATAAATATTGCCTGCCGTCACCGTGTCCGCTGCGGCCTGCACACGATCATCAATCCGGCTATGCATACCGAACGTTAGGCCATAACCGGTCGCATTGATGGCATGGATCACGCGGTCCAGTTCATCCGCCTTGAACGTTGCAAAGTGCAAGACGGGGCCAAAAACCTCATGGCTGAGGTCGGCAATACCGTCCACCGCAACAAGCGCCGGACCAATGAAATTACCCCGGCTGGGTGTCTCCAACGCATGGATAAGACGGCCATCTTGTTTGGCGGTCGCAATATAACGCTGGATGTCGGCCTGCGCGGTTTTGGTGATCACAGGACCAATATCAGTTGAAAGGTCCCATGGATCGCCAAGCGCAAGCTCGTTCATCGCACCGATCAGCATATCTTTGAAAAGATCGGCCACATCCGCTTGCACATAAAGACAACGCAAAGCCGAGCATCTTTGGCCAGCCGACTGAAAGGCCGATGTAACAATGTCGCGGATTGTTTGTTCCGGTAGCGCGGTGGAATCCACAACCATCGCGTTCAACCCGCCCGTTTCGGCAATAAGCGGTGTGCCGGGCGCACAAGTGTTTGCCATGGCGCGCTGAATACGCCGCGCAGTTGCCGTTGAACCGGTGAACGCCACACCCGCAATGCGTCGATCAGATGTTACAGCCTTGCCCACAGTTGCTCCGAGGCCTGGAAGCAATTGCAACGCAGTTTTTGGCACGCCAGCTTGGTGCATAAGCTGGACGCCCAAGGCGGCAATCGCTGGGGTGGTTTCAGCAGGTTTGGCAAGCACCGCATTGCCAGCGGAAAGGGCGGCTGCAATTTGGCCAGAAAAAATCGCCAACGGAAAATTCCATGGGCTGACGCAAGCAAAGATACCGCGCGGCGCTCCGGTGAGTTCCTGGCAGCGCGCGCTGTAATAGCGCAAAAAATCGACAGCCTCGCGCAACTCAGCCACGCTATCAGCAAGCGTTTTTCCAGCTTCCAGACAAAGAAGTGAGAATATCTCGCTGTAGGTGGCCTCATAAAGATCTGCCGCTTTGCTAAGCACCGCTGCGCGCTGCGCTGAAGTCGCATCCCAAGGCTTGGCACTTGCGAGCGCGGTTTCAACATCATGTTCACTTGCCAACAGGACCGTACCAATCGTTGATCCATCGGCAGGGTTCAGCAACGGTTCAATTTCAGCACCTACAACTTTGCCCGCTAAGATCGGCGTAACGCGCGCATCTGTTCGCTTTGCGCGCAGCGCGATAATCTGAGTAAGTTCAGTAACATCACTCAGATCGAAGCCCTTGGCATTGATGCGCTCAGGCATGAACACATCACGGCCATCAATAACACGTGGTTCTTCTGCCAAAGGCGGTGTCTCAAGCGCATCAAATGGGCAACTGGCCACCTGTTCAGGCGGCACACTCTCATCGACAATCTGGTTGACGAAGGATGAGTTGGCCCCGTTCTCAAGCAGTCGCCGAACGAGGTAGGCAAGCAGATCGCGGTGGGCACCAACTGGCGCGTAAATTCGGCACCGTGTTCCCGAATCATCCTTAACCAGGCCATGCAGCGTTTCGCCCATGCCGTGCAGCCGCTGAAACTCATAAGCCTGTGGCCCAACATCTTGCGCCATGTGCAGCACGGCGGCCATCGTGTGGGCATTATGGGTGGCAAATTGCGGATAGATGCGGTCGGTCATAGAAAGCAATGTGCGCGCATGGGCAATGTAGCTAATGTCGGTTGCAACCTTGCGGGTAAAGACCGGGCTGCCCTCCAGCCCCTGCGTTTGTGCGTGCTTGATTTCGGTGTCCCAATAAGCACCTTTCACCAGCCGAACCATAACGCGCCGATCGTGCCGCTCGGCCATCTCATACAGCCCGGCAATCACATCACCCGCACGCCGACTATAGGCCTGCACCACGATGCCGAAACCGTCCCATCCGGCGAGCTTATCGTCAGCAAGAACTTTGTCGATAACCGCCAGGGATAGCCCAAGCCTGTCAGCCTCTTCGGCATCAACGTTAAAGCCAATACGCGCATCAGCAGCCTTGCGCGCAAGCATCGTCACAATAGGAACCAACTCCGCGATGACACGCTCGCTTTGCGCCACTTCATAGCGCGGATGCAGCGCAGACAGCTTGACCGAAATACCAGGATTTTGCGCGATATCACTATGTGTGCAGGACGCCGCAATAGCATCGATGGCCTGGGCATAATTTTCGCCATAGCGGGCAGCATCAGGCGCCGTCATCGCCCCCTCGCCCAGCATATCATAGGAATAGGTATAGCCTTTGGCTTCCTGGATTGAGGCACGCTTGATCGCATCTTCAATTGTTTGACCAAGCACAAACTGACGGCCCATCTCGCGCATCGCTGCGCCAACCGATGTGCGGATGACCGGCTCACCAAGACGGCGCAGCATGCTTTTTAGGGTGCTCGCGACGCCAGGTTCGTTTTCTTCCAGAACCTTGCCTGTCAACATCAGCCCCCAGGTGGAGGCATTGACCAGCGGAGACGACGATTGGCCCAAGTGACGAGACCAATCAGAGGCAACAATCTTGTCCTCAATCAGTTCGTCAATCGTCACCTGATCGGGCACACGCAGCAATGCCTCAGCCAGGCACATAAGCGCCACGCCCTCATCGGTCGACAATCCATATTCCGACAAAAAGGATTCCATCAGGCCAGGCTGAGAGGTACCGCGAATGCGTGTAACCAGGTCTGCTGCATGACCCGATATCTGCTTGCGGGAGATATCGCTAAGGTCTGCCATGGCAACCAGCCGTTGCAGCAGCATCGCTTCATCGGTGCGCTTGTT
>JBGCDM010000073.1:0-30149 GCA_045105395.1 Devosiaceae bacterium
CAAACCAGCAAACCCAACAAAACACGCAGCGCACCATGTGGCGCTGGCGCGAGGAAGCCATTGGCGTTGTTATGGTGGGCTTTCTGGCGCTTGTGCTTGCCACACTTGTTCCCTCCCTGCTGCCCGGCACGCAGCTTGTGCATTTGCAGCAAGGCCGCTTGCACGCAGGAGTTGGCTTTGTTCTGTGCGCGCTGGTGTTCTTCCTTTTAAGGGCGCCTCGGCGCGGGGCGCTATCGAGTGTTTTTGCTTGTCTATTGCTGAGCTCGATTGGATGGTTTGTTTGGCAATCATCCGCTGATCATGCGCCTCAACGCACCAGCGAATTTACCCTCATCTCGTTCAACATGCTCGGCTCCAATGCGCGCGGGCAGGAGATAGCTACCTATCTTACTAACGAGGCCCCGGATGTTGTGTTCGCGCTGGAGGCGTTGGCGTTGCGCGATGATCTGGATGCAATGGCAGCGGTATTTCCCCACCGCGCCGGCTGCTGGCCTGGACCGCGCTGCGACATGGCGCTTTTCTCCAAACACCCCTTTGGTGAGGTGGAAATTGTGCCATTTGACCCGATCAATGGCCGCCTTGTGCGTGCGCAGGTAATGCTGCCTGAAGGGCAAATCACCCTGGTCGCGGCCCATCTTACCAAGCCCTATTGGGGCGTGTGGCATGAGGTGCAAATGGACCAGTTGGTCGATCTTTTACAGTCGATTGACGGGCCGGTGGTGCTGGCAGGTGATTTCAACAGCCAGGCTTTTGTTGCAACATTCCGCGAGCACGTGATGGATGGCGCGCAGATGCAGCTTGCCTCCGGCATGGTGCCAACATGGCCTGCGCTGCCTTCGCTTCCACTGAGTATGGCAGGCTTCGCGATCGACCATGTGTTGGTGCGCGGGGCTATTACGCCAGTTAGTGTCGGCGTGATTGAAGACCCGTTGGGCTCAAATCATCGCGGACTGATTGCTCGTTTTGACCTAGACGGAAGCTGAGTCTAGCCGTCTGGGCCGATGCCCAACCGCGGCATGAACTCTTGCTCTGGGCCTGCGGCCCAGCCGCTAGGTTAGCGCTCAGGCACCACGTCAAGTTCAGCTTTCTTGCCACCCGCCGACTCGCTGGCCAAATCATCAGACATGAGGCGCGACAGTAATTCATCCACATCAGCATCCGCCTTGGCATCGCCCATAAGCGCGGCCGTTACCGCTGGTGCAACGCTTGAGGTTTCAACCTTCTGATCAGGTGTTTCAGAGGCCGGGGCCGAGGCAAGGTCGGCAAACAGCGCATCAATGCTGCTATCATCTTCAACGGGTGGAATATTTTTGGCCGCTTCTGTCTCTGCGACCTTAACCGGCGCTTCGTTTTTGCTGGCTGATTGGGCCACCGGATTTTCTGTGGGCACAGATGTGGGCGTCGGGGCGGGTTTTGCAGGCGCTGCGCTTGCCGGAGCTATATCGGCCAGAAGTTCTGCTTCCAACTCGGCGCCGATCTCTTCATCGATGGACGCTGCCAAATCATCATCCAGTGATGGTTCTTTGGTGTCTTTGCTCGCGGCTTGCTTGCCTGGCTCTGCTTTCCCCTGATCTGCTTGTGTCTCGTCAGGCTTGGCCCCATCAGATTTCGATGCATCTGCTTTGGTTGCCACTGTTTCTGCGCCGTCAGATGCAGCTTCAGAGCCTACCTGTGTAGGGTTATCCGATGCGCTGGGTGCAGTTTCAGCCTTGCTCGACTCAGAGGCAGGCGCGCTTTGTTTCTCGCCTACGGATTTGTCGTTGGCCGAGTTCTCACCCGCAGATACTGGGGGCGTCGGAGATGGCGCTGCACTATTGCTGCTGCGCGCGCTCATGGCTGCAACACCACTGGCCACAGCGGCGCCGGAACCGGCCACCAAAATCGTGCCGGTTTTGGGATCAGGCCAAGCATCGCCCTCTTGGGCATCCTCGCCCTGTTTTTCCTGCGCAGGTTTATCGCTAGTTTCTCTGGCAGGTTCAGGTGCCGTTTGTTTGGGTGGTGATGCTGGTGCTGCATCGCGCGAGCGAAGATTGGGGCTCATTGTGCTCGAGCGGTCAATGTCCAGCTCGTTCAAATCAATAAGACCGTCGGCCAATGCTTCCAAACTGGATGGCACATCGTCATGGCTGGCAACTGACACCATCATAAGGCGTTCGCGGGCAACACGGGCAAGGGCGGTGTAATCGGTTTTGCCCCCCAGCAGGATCGCTTCTTCGTATGTGGCGTCGCCATAGGATAGGTCGGCCAGATCCAGCGTCATCAAAATCAGCGTTTCATCGGGGCTATTGGTTTCGATGATCTCAAAGCCAGCCTCGCGATAAGCGGTGCGGCGATAGCTGGACACACGGTTGGAGCAATAGGCGCGCATCACGGCCACTTGGCGGGTAAGGCCAGGCATGCTTTCACTTAAATATTCGATCAACTTAGCTGGTTTGGCTTGGCCTTTGGCCAATGCTTCAAAGCCCTGGACATCGACGAGCAAAAGGCTGGTCATCATGGGGGTGGCCCTCTTTATATTGGTGCACCAAAACGGTGTCCGCCTATGGGCCACATATGACAGCATGGCCCTCGCGGCAAGCGCGGCCAATGCATGCAGTTAACCCACCTTATTGCGATGACCCTGCAAGCCATCGGTGTTTATGGGGAACTTAGAACACGGCAAAATTGAGATTGGTTGCACTTGACCTGGCGTGAATTTGCACTGTTTCGGTGCGCTAGCGTACTTGTGTCAGGCTGTGTCACACAGTGTGATGGTGCGCGCTTGCCGTTCTAGTTGGACGGGCCACGTGGTGTCGGTCGCCAGTTTGGAGGGGCCATTTCAAACCCTTCAAAGGTAAAGCCTGGAGAAACTGTGCAACCCACCAGGGTCCATGCGCCCAAGCTTTCTGCTGTTTGCCAGCAATTGGCGGGCACCACCACCTGCGGGCGTTCGCCCTGAGCAATGTTTGGCCCCAGCCGGTGAGCGTGCGCATCATGGCCATTGGGTGAAAGAGTAAGGGCTAGCGGGCTGCCAGCATACCAGTGGAAAATCTCAGTGGCGTCCACTCTATGCCAGGCAGAACAATCGCCAATACCCAGTGCGTAGTAGATGGATGTGCTCACTGAGCGACCATCCACTTGCCGTTTATCTCGAAAGGTCTCGCGATAATAGCCGCCTTCAGGGTGTGGCTGCAGGTTCAGCGACTGAACAAGCTGGTCAAAATTCATCGCTCCGCCAGCGCCAAACGTAGGCCAAGAAGACCAAATGTGGCCGCGAACGAGCGTCGCAGCCAAACCATGACATTGGGTTTGGATACCACATAGTCGCGGGCCAGGGCTGCACATGCGCCGTAGCCGACAAACACGACAAAGGTGAGCGCCATAAAGACACTGCCAAGTATGATCATGCTGAGCGTTGTGTTGGTGGCAGTGGCTGGCACAAATTGTGGCAGAAACGCCAGGAAGAACAGCGAGAGCTTAGGGTTAAGAACGTTGATGACCGCGCCATCGCGTGCAGTTTGAAACGCACTGAGGGGGCGGCGATCTTCGGATACATCCAAAGCGCCACCTTCTCGCAGAATGTTCCACGCCATGTAAAACAGATAGATCACACCTGCATATTTGATCAGCTGGAAGGCCAAAGCTGAGGTGTGGAACAATGCGGCCAGCCCAACAATGCTGGCGAGCATGGCTGGCACAATGCCAAGGGTGCACCCTACCGCGGCGGCGATGCTGGCGCGAAAGCCGCGGCCAAGGCCAATGGCCAGCGTATAGAGAACGCCAGTGCCTGGCAGCAGCACAACAACCAGGGATGTGACGAAAAACTCAAGGCTCATGAAAAACATTCCAATGGTTTAGCCCCAGCGAACCAGGCCGATGATGGCCGAGGCAGCGTAGAAGACTTGCAGCGTAAGAAAAGCCCACCGTCGGTCTATAAAGCCCCATGCTGCAAACAGCAGGGCGGAGATGAGCAGCAGGCTAAATCCGAGCACCTCATTACCCGTGTTGGAGGCAATGAGCAGGGCATAGGCCATGGCCGAAACTGAGCCTGTCACCTCAAACAGGGTGATGAGTTTGCTACGCGAGTGGGGTGCTGCTTCTGGCGGTGTTGAAGGATCGTTCACGCTGGGGTCATCTCTTTAGAAGCTATCTTTGGCAGCGCGCAGCTTTGCAAACGCGTCCACGCTGTCTGCCTTTAGGAACGGATTGAACGCCAGCTCTTTTTCCAAGGTTGTTGGTATGGTGGGCATGCCGCTGGCGCGCAGACCATCAATCTGGCGGGTGTGGTCGGCAAGGGCTGAGCTATTTGGGTCCATGGCCAGCGCAAACTGGGCATTGGTCTGGGTGTATTCATGGCCGCAATAGATTTTGGTATCTGGATCAAGCTTGGCGAGCGCTTGTAGGCTTGCATGAAACTGTTGCGGCGTGCCTTCAAACATGCGCCCACAGCCCAGCGCAAACAGCGTATCGCCGACAAAGGCTAGCTTCTCATCTCGCGCAATATAAGCGATGTGACCAACCGTATGGCCTGGCGTATCGATCACCTCAAAGCGTGTTTGCCCCAGCATCACTGACGCTCCGGGGTTCACCGGATGGGTTAAGCGGGGCAGGCGAGCGCTGTCGGCTTCATTGCCCACAACCTTAACATCATAGCTGGAGCGTATCCCTCCCACGCCATCCACATGGTCACTATGGTGGTGGGTGAGGAAAATATGTGTTGGCGTCCAGTCGGTTTGCGCAATCGCTTCACGGGTTGCCATCTCGTCGGGCACATCGATCAGGGCGACAGCGCCGGTTGCATCATCGCGTACCAAAACACCGTAATTGTCTGATCCGCAGAGGTAGAGGTGGCAGTTTACCGACATTTTGCAACTCGCCTTTATGGTTCTTGCCTTAGGTTCGCGGTAGAACGGCTCGCATGCAAGTTGATATTATTGATCTTCGCGATTTTTACACCAGCCAGCTGGGTTTGCGCACGCGCGGCTATCTGTGCTCGGCCCTGCGCAAGCACCTTCCTAATGCAAAGGGTATGGACCTTGCTGGCGTTGGCTTTGCTAACCCTTATCTGGGTCAGTTTCGTGAGGAAGCTGAGCGGCTGGCAAGCTTTATGCCAGCGGTGCAAGGTTGCGTGAATTGGCCATCGCAGGGGCCCAATGCGTCGGCGCTGGTGGACGAGGATGCTCTGCCGATTGCCAACGCAACGCTTGACCGTGTGCTTTTGGTGCATGCTTTGGAGTTTTCTCCCCACCCCGCCAAGCTTTTGGAAGAGGTGTGGCGCGTGCTTGCGCCTGGTGGCCGGATGATTGCCGTGGTGCCCAATCGGCGTGGGCTTTTGGCGCGCGTTGATGGCACACCGTTTGGCCATGGCAGGCCTTTTTCTAAAGGCCAGATGATGCGGCTATGCCGCGATACGCAGTTTTCTCCCACCGGCTGGTCAGAGGCGCTGCACTTCTTTCCGTTTCAAAACCGGGTGGCGTTGCGTACGTCAGGTTTTTTTGAGCGGATGGGTAAAAGTGTTGTCTCACCACTTGGTGGCGTGATCATCCTTGAAGCAACCAAGCACATGTTCCGGGGGCTGCCTGTGCGTGAAGGCAAAAAAGTGCGCGCCAAGCCTGTGATGGTGCCCGTTGGGGCGGTGCCGAACTAGCAGCGGGAGGCTGCCAGATAAAAAATGTTTTGGGACACATATTCTTGCTTGCGAGTTACCTTTCATTAACCATAAAAAAGTAGCTATTTCTGCGTAGACAAGAAAAGCAAGAAAGTGTGTCGATGTCCGCTGACATTTCCTCTCAGTCCTTCATTTCTTTGACCCTGAAGGACCTTCAAAAAAAGCTCCAGGGTTTAGAATCTGCTCTGCCCAGTCATGAGCGCAATGCTGAAATTGTTAAGCTCTCACGGGAGCTGCGCAAAATATCAGCTGTCAATCGCCAGATTGCACGTAAGGCACGCGAAGCTTCCATGGCGCGCCGATCCCATTCGTACTCTGCCGGGGCAGAGCTGATGGTGGCCGCAGGCGCCACGCATTAGAGGCTAAGGCCCTATTGGGCCCTTAACTTGCGCTCGCGATAGAGTGTAAAAAGTCCAGCGCCTATGACCAGACTTGCACCAAAAATCATAGGCGCATCGGGCACTTCATCGAAGATGAAATAGGCCAGGATAAGCGCCGCCACCAGCCGCGTATAGCGATAGGGTGCCACTGCTGATAGCTCGCCCATACGGGTCGATAGCGTGATGGCGTAGTAGGCAGCCATGCCGAAAAAACCACCTCCAATAATATAGGCCCATGCTGTGGGCGCGATGCCGATGAGAAGCGGCCCATCTGCCATGGTGCCATGCAGGGCCAGGCCGGTTGGGATCAGCAAAGCCGACACCATGGTGACGATAGAGAAGGTGGAAAAGCGCACCTGCACACGGCGGGTTGCAAGGTCGCGTACTGCAAGCCCTAGCACTGCAAGCAGCGCCCAAATGGTGTTGATATCATAGCCTGTTGGGCCGGGTCTGATGATAATCATCACCCCTAAAAACCCAACCATAATCGCCGTCCAACGGCGCCAGCCAACAGTTTCGCGCAGCACCAGTGCCGCGCCCAAGGTCACCACCAAGGGCAGCACCTGCAAAATGGATGCAACATTGGAAAGCGGTAACAAAGTAAGCGCGGTAACGATGGCCCCTGCACCCACCAAATCACCAATGGTACGCCAAATGATGGCTTTGTCGCTGTACATGGCGCGCAGTAAGCTGGGGGTAAGCATGTTGCCTTCACGCAGCATAAGCGCGCCATAGACGGCCAAGCCCAACAGTCCCTTGATGATCAAAATTTCACCAGGGCTGGCCGCCCCGCCGGTGGGCACATTGCCTGCGGCTTTGATCGCTGCATCATCGACCGCGAAGAGGACCATGGAGCCTGCCATCAAGAAGATGGCTTTAAGATTATCGCTCGCCTGTGTTTGGCCTGAGGGATCGTTCAAGCCATCAAGCTTTCTCTTTGCTGAGCACAAATATCCCTTGCGCGCCGATCAAATTCCACACGGCCCATGGCATATTCAGTGTTAGCGGCTGGCCGGAACTGTTAAGCGCGGTTGATTGTTCAACCTCTGCGCCAACAGCGTCGGCTAAACTAAGAAAATCAAGCAATGTGCAAAAGTGAATGTTGGGCGTGTCGTACCAAGAATAGGGCAGTGATTTGGTGACCGGCATGCGGCCCTGAAACAGCAGGTGCAGCCGGGCGCGCCAATTGCCGAAATTGGGAATGGTAACGATCACTTTGCTGCCAATGCGCAGCATTTCTTCCAAGACATTTTTTGGCGCCTGTGTGGCCTGCAGCGTTTGGCTTAAGATCACCACATCGAAAGACTTGTCGGGGTAGGTGGAGAGATCAGTGTCCGCATCGCCTTGCACCACCGAAAGGCCGCGCGCCACCGCTTCGTTCACATGGTCTTGTGACAGTTCCAGCCCGCGCCCATCAATGCCTTTGCGTGCTTCCAGAAAGGCCAGCAAAGTTCCGTTCTGACAGCCAACGTCCAGCACGCGTGCGCCTTGGGGCACATAGTCCTCAATGATAGCGTAATCGATGCGGTTGGCTGGGACGCTCACGCTGCAAGCCCTCGTTGCTTGGCCACACTTGAGAGAAAAGCTCGCACTGTGGCAAACAGTTCCGGCTCCTCGAGCAAAAAGGAATCGTGCCCTCGGTCGCTCTCAATTTCGACGAACGATACTTTCGCAGTCGTGGCATTGAGAGCGTGCACAATGGCGCGGCTTTCTGATGTTGGGAAAAGCCAGTCGGAGGTAAAGGATATCACGCAAAATCTGGTGTTGGTGCCCGCAAAGGCGTTGGCCAGCACCTCATCATGATCCGCGGCCAAATCAAAATAATCCATGGCGCGGGTCACATACAGGTATGAGTTCGCATCAAAGCGATCCACAAACGTCATACCTTGATGGCGCAGGTAGCTCTCGATCTGAAAATCAGCATCAAAGCCAAAGGAAATATTGGCGCGGTTTTGTAAGCTACGCCCAAACTTTCCGTGCAATGCCTCATCAGACATATAGGTGATGTGTGCACCCATCCGCGCGACGGATAGACCTTTGGTTGGGCGTGTTCCGCTTTTGGCATAGGTGCCGCCCTGCCAGTCTGGGTCGGCCATGACGGCCTGACGACCAACTTCGTGAAAGGCGATGTTTTGCGAGGAATGCTTGGCCGCGGTCGCAATCGGCACCGCGCTTACTACCCTATCTGGATAGCGCGCCGCCCATTGCAGCACTTGCATGCCGCCCATGGATCCACCGACCACACTGAGCAGCCGATCAATGCCCAAATGATCGATCAGGCGTGCCTGCACATCCACCATGTCGGCAATGGTGACCAATGGAAAATCAAGGCCGTAGATTTCACCGCTGGTAGGGTCTGGCGATCCAGGCCCGGTGGAGCCCATGCAACCGCCCAGCACGTTGGCGCAAATGAGAAAATACCGATCTGTGTCCAGCGGTTTGCCAGGTCCCGCCAGCGTTTCCCACCAACCGCCCTTTCCCGTTATCGGATGCGTGCCAAGCATATATTGGTCGCCGGTTAGCGCGTGGCATACGAGGATGGCGTTGGATTGATCAGCGTTCAGCGCGCCATAGGTTGTGTAGGCAATGTGGCAGCGCGCCAGAGTTTGCCCGGATGCAAGCACAACAGGTTCGCTAACCTCCAAGGTGGCAGAGGTAGATGGAAAGTTTGGCGAGGGAGACTGAGATGCTGACATTGACGCAATGCTGGTGACACGATCTTTTGGACGTTCTGCCCTAAACCCTTTGGCCGTTTGGTGAAAGAGCTGAGTTTGCTCTGGGCCTGAGGCACAACCGCGTGGCTTGGCGTTTTGCGCCATGGGCAGTAAAGGGATTGCATGCAAGAGCCTCAAGCGCGCGCGCGCCCAACATCTTTGGCAGACATCCGTGAAGAGATTGACCGTATTGATGCGGCCATGCATGCGCTATTGATTGAGCGTAGCGCTGTTATCTCTGATCTCATTGCCATTAAAAAAGTTCAAGCTGTGCAACCTGGTGATGATCCAGCACGGCGCACTTCAGCCTTTCGGCCTGCGCGCGAAGCCTCAATGATGCGCGAGATTGTTGAACGCCATGCAGGGCTGTTGCCGCTTGATACTGTGGAGAGCATTTGGCGGGTGATCATTTCCACCTTTACCTACGTGCAAGCGCCTTACGATGTGATTTATGCGCGCGGTGGCGATGGTGATGGCTTGGCGATGCGCGATGTGGCGCGGTTTCATTTTGGCTACACGGTGCCCGTTGATGCCGTTGATGGGCCAGATCATGTGCTCAGCGCTGTGGGCACGCGCGGTGATGCGCTGGGCGTTATACCCTTAGCAAGCCGTGGGACGTGGTGGCGGGCGCTTGAGGCAGAAGATGCGCCCAATGTGATTGCGCGCTTACCGTTTGTTGAGCGAGCTGATCATCCCGCTGGTATGCCATGCCTGCTGGTAGCCAATGCGCCTATTGACCGTGAAGTGATGGCCGCAACTGTGATATCTGCCACCATGGCATCTGGTGCAACACTGCCTGAAGGCATTGATGTGCTGGCACAAGAGGGCATGCATATGTTGCTCAGTGCCGTCGATCAGGAGGCTCACAGCAAACTTCAAATGACCTTAGGGCAGGATGCCATGGTTGTTGTTGGCAGCCACGCGCCAGTGTTTCGCCCATAATATTTGGGGGCGAATGCTCGCTCCTTAGCGCGTCTTTGTACATGGACAAGCGCATGAGAACGCGGCACAAGCGGCATTTCAATAGTATCTCATTGCTCTAATGTTTTTGGCCCAAAATGGGCCCATCTTGTTTTGGTAATCGATTATGCCCCCCCACGATTTTCCTCAGCCGCGTGCTGGTGTTCTTGATATTGCAGCTTACGTGCCTGGCCGTGCCAAAGCCGCGCCGGGTGTAAAGCTCTACAAGCTCTCCTCCAATGAAACCCCGCTTGGACCAAGCCCCAAAGCGGTGGATGCTTATCGCGATATGGCTGATAATTTGGCTGCATATCCCGATGGGTCCGCGCTGGCGTTGCGCGAGGCTATCGCCAAGCGCCACGGCATCGCCGCTGATCGTATTGTGTGCGGCAATGGGTCTGATGAGTTGCTGTCGCTGCTTGCGCAGACATATCTTTCACCTGGCGATGAGGCGGTGTTTTCTGAGCATGGGTTTTTGGTCTATCCTATTGTCACCAAAGCCTCTGGTGCCAAGCCGGTAGAGGTGCGCGATGTTGACCTGACGGCTGACATGGATGGTTTTTTGGCTGCGATAACACCGCGCACAAAAATAGTGTTTTTGGCCAACCCCAACAATCCAACAGGCACCTATGTGCCGTTTAAAGAGGTTCGGCGCCTGCACGAAGCGCTGCCCAAGCATGTGCTCTTGGTGTTGGATGCGGCTTACGCGGAATATGTGCGCCGTAATGATTATGAAAGCGGCATGGAGCTTGCTGCCACAGCGCCCAATGTTGTGATGACGCGCACATTCTCCAAAATTTATGGCCTGGCCAAACTACGCATCGGTTGGATGTATGGCCCAGCCCATGTGATCGACGCGGTGAACCGGGTGCGTGGTCCTTTCAACATGACAGGCCCTGCTATTGCCGCTGGCGCTGCTGCGATGGGTGACATTGGCTTTATTGAACAGGCCGTGGCCCACAATGAGCGCTGGCTGCCCAAACTCACCAGTGCGCTGGAAGGGATGGGCTTGCAGGTGACACCGAGCGTCGGAAATTTTGTGCTGGCTCACTTCCCTGGAACGCCTGGTAAGACAGCCGATGATGCTGATGCCTTTCTGCTTGAGCGTGGATTGGTCACGCGCAAAGTGGGCGCTTACAAATTGCCCGGTGCTTTGCGCATCACCATCGGATCAGACGAAGCCAATGCGCTGCTTATCGATGCGCTTGGCCAGTTTATGGCTGCGCCGTGATTAGCGCGCTGCCCTACAAGCGTATCGCCATCATTGGTGGTGGCCTTCAAGGCACCTCCATTGCTCATGCTGTTCGCGCTAAAGACCCTGATTGCTTAATCCAGTTTGCCGACGCTGATCCGCAGACGGTCGCTACGCTTGGTGAGCTGTTTCCCGATTGCTTGTCCAGCACCGACCCCGCCAAGGCTGTGCGCGATGCAGATCTGATTATGCTGTGTGTGCCAGTTGGTGTGGTGGGTGTTGTAAGCGGGCAAGTGGCCGCGCACGTAAAACCTGGCGCGACGGTGAGCGATGTGGGCTCAGTCAAGGGCTCTGTCATGCAAGCCATGCGCGATGCGTTTGGCCCGCACGTGCATGTGATTGCTGGGCACCCCATTGCCGGTACGGAGAAATCCGGTCCGCGTGCTGGCTTCGCGCAGTTGTTTGAAAACCGTTATGTGATTTTGACGCCTGGCGATGATTTCAACATCGAAGCCATGCAAAACCTCACCCGCTTTTGGCGTAAGCTGGGCGCTATGGTGGAGATTATGGATCCTAAGCACCATGATCTGGTGTTGGCCATTACATCACATTTGCCGCATCTTATCGCTTACACCATAGTGGGCACCGCCTCTGAACTTGAAGGCGGCGTGCAGAGCGAAGTCATCAAATATTCTGCCGGTGGCTTCCGTGATTTCACCCGCATTGCAGCTTCTGATCCGGTGATGTGGCGTGATGTCTTTCTGCACAATAAGGATGCTGTGATTGAGGTGTTGGGCCGCTTCTCTGAAGATTTGACCGCCCTACAAAAGGCCATCCGGCAGGGTGATGGCGATAAGCTGGAGGAATGGTTTGTGCGAACACGGGCCATTCGTGCTGGTATTGTGGAGCTTGGTCAGGACACGGACGCCGTGGATTTCGGTCGCCGAGGGCCTGAACCCATGCCAAAACCTTACGGGTCTGACTAGAAGTTTAGGGGTGGCAAGCGGCCCAGTGACACCGGGCCAACACGCAGCTCACCACTCTCTACACGCAGTGGCAGCTGGGTTGCGGCATCCTCGCCAATGGTGGTTTGCTGGCCAAAAAGGGCCGCGCCAGCGCTGATGGCCGTGGCCGCGCGCTGATCATCAATGCCAAATAGCTCCACAAGGGCAGGCACATCATTGGTGGCAATTGTACCGTCAAAATCCACCAGGCCCGTTGGTGCAATGGTAAGATCACCATCCAAATTGATCGCGTGATTATCCAGGCGCAAACGCGTTTCCAGCGGCGTGATCTGGCCAGATAGCGCCACCCAATTGGCAACGGCATCTTGCATGGATCTGGCCTGAACATTGCCCAACTCGTCCACCATGCCAGAGAGTGACAGATCAATTTGATCAACGCCGCCCAAGAGAAGGCTTTCAAAGCCTAACACAAGCAAGGCGACATCCAGGTCGCCAGTATCGGTTGTTTCTTCCACCGGTTGGCGGATGTGCAATTCGGCCTGATTACCAGATGCGATGGCTTGCGGCGCGCCTTGTAGGGTGACCTGAAATGGATCAAGAACTGCCGACAACCGGGTGAGCTGCAAGCCACTGTTTAGACGGATACTGGCACGCATCAGCTCACTTGCAATATCTGCATCCAGACCTTGCGATGTCACAGTTTGGAAAGGCCCAGCCCATTCGGCAATAGTGAACAACGGGTTCCAGGCCGGTGCAACGGTTATCAGGTGGCCACCTGAAAGACGTGCCCCATTGGCAAAGGCTATTTGTAAGCTATCGCATCGCCATTCAAAACGGGCAGGAAAACCACCAAGCGTTTCTTGCTCGCACGTGATGCTTACCCCTTCATTGGTCAGTGCCTCACGGCCTTGATCGATGGCTTGGCGATAAAAATGTGCCGCGATGAACCAAGCTGCCGACACCAATATAACCAAGCCAATGAGAAAGGCTGCCATCCACTTGATCTTGCGCCCGAAGCTGGAATTGGTGGCAGTGTTGGTCATGGTAGACACGTCCTGTGTTTCATTTGATCTGTTCTTCCACCACGCTCAAGCGTTGGTTACAAGCACGACACAAAGCATGGAGACTGAAGCCTTTGGATGATCTTTGGGTATTTGGATATGGATCGCTGATCTGGCGACCAGGGTTTGCGCACCGTGGTGCTTATCCTGCACGACTTTATGGCTATCACCGCTCGCTTTGCGTTTACAGCTATGTGCATCGCGGCACGCCGGAACACCCTGGCCTTGTTATGGGGCTGGATCGTGGTGGATCTTGCCATGGTGTGGCGTTTCATGTGGATGGCGCCCACGCTGCTGAGGTGATCCATTATCTGCGCGAACGCGAGCAGGCGACGATGGTGTATCAAGAGCGACGCCAACGCGTGCACCTGATGAACCGTGGTGAAGGTCTTCCAAATCATGTTGAGGCGCTTACCTACTGCGTTGACCGAACGCATGAGCAATACGCCGGCGCGTTGCCACGGGAAGACCAGCTGAACATTGTGCGTGATGCGCAAGGCCAGTCCGGTGTAAACCCTGATTATGTGACGCAGACAACAAAAGCGCTTGAAGGTCTAGGCGTGCACGATGCAACACTGCACTGGCTGACCACCCGCCTTCAGGCCAGAAGAGAGGCCTAGGCTGGCGGCAATTGCGGGTTTATCGCGCGCTCATCGGCCACCAACTTATCAGTTTCAGCTTCAATACGCTCTTGCAGCAATTGCGCTGTTGCTTTGGGGTCTTGCCCGGCTGGTATGGCTGGCAGGATCGAGACAACAAGCGTGCCTGGGTAGCGCTCCATTTTGCGGCGCGGCCAAAACAGCCCAGCGTTTAACGCCGTTGGCACCAACGGAACCTCAAGCTGCTTGTAAAGGTGGGTAACGCCGGACTTATACTCCGGCTCTGCACCAACGGGTTTGCGCGTGCCTTCTGGAAAAATGATGAGCTGACGGCCATTGGCGACAGCTTCGCGCGCGTCCTTTGTCATCTCCCGTAAAGCGCTTGCGCCCTTTTTACGATCCACTGAGATCATGCCAGCGCGGGTAGAAAACCACCCAAAAATGGGGATGCTCATTAATTCCTGTTTGAGGATGTAAACAGGGTTCTCTAAATACGGGAAAAGCCCAAAGGTTTCCCACGTGGATTGGTGCTTAGAGGCTATGATGCAACCTTGCATTTTGCCGTTCTCGCGCGGCAAATTCTCCAGTCCTCGTATCTCCCATTTGATGCCAGCAATGATACGCAGCAGCCACATGGTCATTTTTGCCCAAGCTTGCACAGCCAACAGTGACCAGCGCGGTGGCCCAGCCAATAGCGGCAAACATATGATCAGCCACACAAGTGTATTGAGATAAAAAACCGCATTAGCGGCAAGAGCGCGAAACTGGGGCATAAGGCTCGTGAGATGGCAGCGAAAGGGAAACGAGCTGCTTTATCGGCCTAACCGATCGCGCCGACAAGGTGGCGCATGCGGGCAAGCTGTAATTTCATAAATTCGCGCGCCAAAAGGCTCACCGGCCAACTGCTGCTTTGGCGGGCAACAGCCCGCTGTGTTTCGCTTGCTGGGTCAATAGGAAAGGCCACCAGATCAACCCCTGGCAACAAGTGCTCAATCTCGCGGGTGGTGCGCGGAATGTGGTAGGAGGATGTGACCACCAAGAGCGTCGAGAAACCATGGGACTGCGCCCAATTGGCTGCCTCGCGGGCATTGCCTGCAGTATCTAAGGCCGCATGATCAAGATCTACGCAACAATCAAACAGTGATGGGTCTGTGTGCGTGCGCCGCGCCAAAATTGCAGCGTCGGTTTGGTTGTGAACGCCAGAAATGAGCAAGCGCTGCGCTGCGCCATCTTGCAGCAATTGCAATGCAACCTCGATGCGCGCTGAGCCTCCGGTGACAACCACAATGCCATCTGCGGTTACAGGACTTGGTGCGGCCAGGGCATTCACATCACGAATGAACCCGGCAAAGCTGATCAAGGCCCAAACCAGTGCGCCGCCTAGTAGCACCGTGCCAGCCAGGCGAGGAGCAACCCGGCGCTTGCGCGGGGGCGCCGCGATGCCTTGAAAGCTGTCCTGTGTGGTCTCTTGCGTTGCCATCATAAGGAATCACAAACGTGAAGAAGTTTTAAGTGTCGCTCTGCGCGGCTCTTGGGTCAAATCCAGGTGAATGCTTAACGGGTGCATTGGGTGAAAGTGTGGTGCGAACTTGGCACCTTTGCGCTTGAATCAAGACGTCGGCACTGTTTTAGGCACACATTTAGGCATGGCCGCGCAGAAAACGGCTGACGGTTATGCGCGATGTGGCAGCGGTGAGGAACGCGATGAGAAACACCACGAGCGAACAACCGGCATAGCCATATAGCCCCAGTGCTGGTGAGCCGATAAGGGCTTCAACTTGCGCTGCATCGGCAGCACCACGCCGTGCAAAAACCCAGACCTGAAAGATCAAGAAAAGCGCGATGGCGCTGACCCCACCGATTAAGCCGCCACGCATGCCGAGCATCAAAAAGTGGCGCTGAAACTGACCGGCAATGAAGGTGTGGCTCGCCCCCACAAAGTGAAGCACTTCCACCACATCCTTGTTGCCAGCCATGGCTGCGCGCGTTGCAAAAATAACGCAAAGGATTGTGGCACTGAGTACCAAGACGAGTATGCCCAAGCCACCAAGCACCATGGCCCCGGCCATACGGGCCAATTGATCGGTCCACACCCGGTGGTCATCCACCGTGGCGCCAGGTACTTCCTGGTCGAGCGCTGCTTGCAGCGTTTCGATGTTAAGCAAGGTGGGTTCGGTAACGGCGATGGCGATAAGGCGCGGGATTGGCAACTCTTCAAGGGCAGCTTCGGAGCCGAGCACGCCAAGCCAAGGCTCTAATAGTGCGCGCGTTTCTGCTTCGCTGACGATGCGCACGGAGCCCAGGCCCGGTGAGACGCGGGCAAGGTCTGCTGCGCGTTCCAGGCGCTCCTGCATGGTTGACGGGTCAATGCTGGTGACTTCAATTGTCAGTTCGCGGCCAATGTCGGCGCTCCAATCTTTGGCAGCACGGTCCACCAGTGTAACGGCTCCAACAGACAGGCAGGCCAAGCAACCCATAATGGCGATAACCAACATGAGCGCTGTTCCAGCAATGGAACGTTCAGGCACAATCGGTTCTGGTTTGGAGGTGTCGCGCACCACTTTTTCAGTGGCTTTCGTGCCAACTTGGCTCAGCTTGTTGGCCAGCTTGGTGCTGGCGCGTTCAGGTTTCAACATGGGCGCTCTCGAAGGCTCGTTACCTTAGTCATAAACTTGCACCCGGCCATCGTGCAGCACCAGGCGGCGTGCTTGATGCTGCTGCATAAGCAGCACATCATGCGTGGCGATAACAATGGATGTGCCAAGCTTGTTAAGCTCCACAAATAGGCGCAGTAGGCGACGGCCAAGTTGCGGATCCACATTGCCGGTTGGCTCATCTGCCAACAACAGATCGGGCTGTCCTATCACGGCACGGGCGATGGCAGCGCGCTGCTTTTCACCGCCAGAAAGCACCGGCGGCATGGCATACATGCGCTCGCCAAGGCCAACCCAGCCCAAAAGCTCGCGTACATCAGCGCCATAGCTGGACTCATCCTTGCCCTGCACACGCAGGGGAAGGGCTACATTCTCAAACGTGGTAAGGTGATCCAGCAGGCGAAAATCTTGGAACACCACGCCAATGCGCTGGCGCAGGGCTGGAATTTCGCGGGCGCTGGTGCGGGCCGTGTTTTTGCCAAAGGCGGTTACCACGCCGCGCGTTGGCCGCATGGCCAGCGACATAAGCTTGAGCATGGATGTTTTACCCGCGCCTGAGGGCCCGGTGAGATATTGGAAGCTGCGCGGTTCAACACTGAAGGACAGGTCGGAGAGAACCTCCGGACCGCCTTCATAGCGCAGACCAACATTTTCCATGTTCAGCACAGCATTAAGCTCCTGCCGTTTGGCTGGTGGGTTGATTGATCTTATGCACCACACGCACCCGTCATGGTTAACAGCCCTTTAACGCTCGCACGCTAGGGTGCGAAGAAACAGTGTTTTGCGCTTTTAACCCTTGAGATTTGTTGCCCGTGAAAATCGTCTGCCCCAAATGTAGCTCTGACTTTTCGGTCCCCGATTCTATGCTCGGGGCATCCGGCCGCAAGGTAAAGTGTGCAAGCTGCGCCAATGTGTGGCGGGCCATGCCTCCTGAACCAATGGCCTCTAAACCCGATCCTGTTGAGATGTCAGCTGAGGCGCCTGCAAGCCAGGCTGCAGTGGACGATGTTTTTGCGCAGGACGATGCTGATCCCTTTGATAGCCCGGATCTGGCCGTGGCGCGTGATGCGATCCAAGCCAATGGGGATGCTGACCTTGGCCGTTTGGTTGACGTCGTTTCCGATGAGCATGTGGATGAGGCGTTGGCCTCAGGTCCGGTGGATGCTGGCATTGCAGGCCTGCGCTTTCGCAAGCCAGGTAAAGTTCAGCTCAAGGGCATACGCACTGGGCCATCGCTGTTTGAAATATGGGTGCGAAAGCTGCTGAAGGTGGCTGCTCCGGTAGGTGTGGTGGTGGGTTTTGTTGTTTTGATTGCTGCCATTCCGCAACGGGATGCGGTGGTGCGCATGATCCCCGATCTTGCCCCGCTTTACGCCCTGGTGGGCCTGGATGTGAATGTGCGCGGCGTTGAATTTTCGCAGTTTACGGCCGAACGCTCCACAGTGGCGGGCGTTGCTTTGTTGCGCATTGAAGGTGCGATGACCAATTTGGAGGGCGCTGATGTGCCGTTGTCACCGCTGCGTCTAGCGCTGCTATCAGACACTGGATCGGAGCTTTTTGTTTGGCGCATTGAACCAGATGCAATTGGCCTTATGCCGGGTCAAAGCCTGCCCATTAGCAGTGAATTGACCGCGCCACCGGAAAGCGTTGCTAGCGTGGCGGTGCGCTTTTTACAAGATGGTGAGCAGCTGCCAGGTGAGGCAATGTAGCCCGGCCGGATAAGTATTTACTTGTGGACCCAATGGGTTATCTCATTTTCTTTTTTGAGCGTGTTACGCTAATAAAGAATCAGTTTTTGTGTTCTCACAGTGCAGAACAGGATCGCGCGGCATGGCACGGCTTTTGGTAGCAGAAGATGACGAGGCAGTTCGCGCGTTCCTAGAGAAAGCGTTTGAACTGGATGGCCATGAAGTGTTGACCGCCGAGGACGGCGCGATGGCGCTCGAAGTCTTGGCGGATGAAGGTGGCGCGTTTGATCTGCTGCTCACCGATATCCAGATGCCTGTTATGGACGGTATAGCCCTAGCGCTTTCTACCGTGCGCGATTATCCCCAGCTGCCCGTTTTGTTGATGACCGGTTACGCCAACCAGCGCGAGCGTGCCCATGGTCTCGATAGCTTGGTGGAAGACGTGATTATGAAGCCTTTTTCGCTCGCTGATATCCGTGAGGCTGTTGGTGGCGTGCTGGAGAAGCGGGCAGCTTAGCAAGCCTTTGGGCAAAACGCGTACTTCCAACTCTGCGCCTTCGGCACAACCATCATTTCTCTTTGCTCTGTGCCTTCGGCACAACCGTCCCTATCTTTTCTCTGGGCTAGCGCCCAACCGAATTAGAACCGCTCAATAAGCCGATCCAGATAGTCTAGCTCTTGTTGTGGGCGCACGCGTTCGCCCAAACGGCGCTGAATTTCGCTTAAAATATCACGCGCACGCTGAATGTCGCTCTCCTCAGGTATTCGCACACGCCCATCTTCTTGCGGGCCCGTGGCACGCTGGGGGCGCCCCAGCGGGTCTGTGCCGCGCGGGCCGGTATCGCCAGGGCCAAAGCTAAGCCGCGGCATGCCCTGTCCTGGCGGCCCAGGGCTTTGTCCAGGGCCTTGCGCCTGTCCTTCACCTTGCCCACCTTGGCCCTGGCCTTGTGCCAACTGTTCCATCATATCCTGAGCGCCTTGGCGCAGCGCCTCTAGGGCCTCGCCTTGTTGTGGCAAAGCATTGGTGGCACTGCCGCGCTCCAGCATATCGCCTGCGCCTTCCATCGCTTCACCAGCTTCACCAAACTGGTTTGGATCAAGACCTAGGTCGCGCAGTGCATCCATCAGTGCTTCAAGTTGCTGCGCTAGGTTGCGCTGCTGCTGCGCCAAATCCTCCAGTGGATCGCCCTGGTTGGGGTCACTTGGTTCTGCATCAGGGTTCGGATTGGGTTGCTCCGTTTGTCCGCGTTCCTGCTCGTCATCCTCCGCGCTAGGCGGGGTGAACATGCGTGGTGGCATAACTTCGCGGCGCTGCGCGTCTGAAGAAAATGGAAAAGTCTCATCTAGCAAGCGCTGCTGTTCACGTGTGATGGCCTGCAACTCCTGTACCGCTTCACTTAGCGCCTGTTGTTGCGGGCTTGGTTCTTGCGGTTGCATTGCCTGCGCGCCGCGCAACTGGTCGAGTTGTTGGCGCAGCTCTTCCATAAGCGCGCGGGCAGCGTCGGCAGCACCCAGCTCAGCCAGTTCTTGGATCTGATCCATCAGCTCCTGCATTGCCAGCGGGTCAAGGTTTTGCATTGGCATGTCTTGCGGCATTTGTGCGGTGTCGCTGTTCTGCAACCGCTCTGCCAAGGCTTGCATGTACTCCTGGAAAGCCTCACGCAGTTCATCCATAAGCGCGGCGATTTCTTCATCTGATGCACCATTTTCTAGCGCATCAGACAGGTTTTCTTCCGCTTCGCGCAGCCGCTCTGCTGCAAGTGAAAGATCGCCGTCTTCAACCTGCAGTGCCAACTGCCAAAGCATATCGAGCACCGCCAACAGCTCTTGGCGCTCGTCAGCCAGGCGCAGTCGCTGCGTGGTCACAGTCAGCGCTAGGAAAGTGGAATAATCATTCTCCATGAACTCTTGCGGCCCAAGGGCCAGGCCTTCTAAGGCAGTGAGCACCTGCGGACGTGTGCGTGTGTCGACAGCCAGCAAACGTCGCTGTTCAACCAGTGCGCGGGCCAAATCCTCGCGGAAAGGCCGCTGCGGCAAGGTGAGCACTATCGTTTCACTGGTCGCTTCCTGCCCTGCGGCATCGATGGCCACCAGCGTCATATCCACTTCAAGGCCTGCCCAGGGGTGGGCGGATAGATCGCGGGTGGTTTCAACCGTACCACCTGTGCGCTCTTGCGGTAGAACAAGATCAATGCGCGGAGCTTCAATCAGCGCGGTGGCATCGGCATAACGTTCATTGGCCGGCTCCACATCCGCATGGGTGGAGATGACCGCATAGTCATCCTCGGCGTGGTAATGCAGGGTAAGGGCGCCAACGGCTGTTGTTTCCGGCTCGCCAGCATAGCGAATAAGCGGCGGGGCATCTGGCGTGATCAAAAGCGGAATGGTGATTGTGCTGGCGCGTGCAGAAAGCTCCAACGTCGCATCTGATTGCAGCATAGTTTCTAGGCTGCCGGGTTGGTCTTCATTGTGCGTAAGGTCCAGCGGCGAGGATCCATCCATAGGCATGAGGCTGCTGGTGATGGTAAGTGGATCGCTGAGCAGGATGGTCAGACGGCTGCCAATGGGTAGCATAGCACCAAGAGGGCTTTGATGGGGCTCTTGGCCAACCGTTTCAAAGTTAGCATCGGCCAACAGGGTGCGCGGTGGCAGGCCGGTATAGGCTGGCGGCGTTGCCCACACATCAATGCGCACGGGCACGCTGGGTGCGCTTTGCAAGGGCGCAAAAGCCTGTGTTACGCGCTCGGTGCGTTGTGGCCCAGCCACAAAGAATGCAACCACCAACAGAAGCAGCACAGGCGCGCGTAGCGCCCATCGGTCTAGCAGCTCGGTGCGCGGGGCAGGTGCACCAGCCGATAGCCGCTTTACTTGCTCGGCCACGCGTTTCTGATGGGCTTGCCAAAGATCTAGGCTCTGTGGGTCACTGGTATCAAAGGGCGCGTCAGACAGCGTTGAAAGCGGGCGTCCGGTAAGGCCGGAGGCCTGTTCAACGCGTTTGAGGCTGTCTTCGTCTGATAGGGGGGCAATGCGCAAAGCCCAAACACTGGCCGCAATTAGCGAGATAGCCAGCAGCCCAACCACGGCAAACCGCACGAGATCTGGTAGCACTGGCCACACGCCAAGCCAGGACACAATGAGAAACAGGCCTACCACACTGAGCGGTAGCACCAGTCGTGGCCACAGGCGCTCAACAGCTGCAAAGGCGCCCGCGCGCTGCTTTGCGCGGTCGATCCGTTTTAGGAGCTTAGACTGAGGGTCGGTGTTTGGCATGGATAGAGTGTGGCGCGCGCCTGTGGTCAAGGCAAGGCAAAGCCTTAATCAAACCAGGTAGGGCGCGAGTCCAAACCAATCAAATCGTCAATGCTGGTGCGCGGGCGCACAACGTGAAACTGATCACCGTTCACCATCACTTCGGGTATCAGCATACGCGAATTGTAGGTGCCAGCCTGCACCGCGCCATACGCGCCCGCTGAGAAAACCCCGATCAGATCATTTTCTTTAACCGGCGGGAATGAGCGATCCTTGGCGATGTAATCGCCGGTTTCACACACGGGCCCGACCAGATCGACCACTGGCCAAAGCTCGGGTGAGGTCGGTTCGACCACTGGTTTTATCGTGTGGTACGCATCGTACAGTGTTGGCCGAATGAGATCGTTCATCGCTGCATCAATGATGATGAACGTTTTCCCATCAGCCGGTTTCACATACTCAACCTTGGTCACCAGAATGCCAGCATTGCCCGCGATCAACCGACCTGGTTCAAAAATGATGTCGCAGTCCAGCGCATCGACATGCTTTTTTACAACCGCAGCATAATCATCTGGGTGCGGTGGTGGATCATTGTCATCGGCATAAGGAATACCAAGGCCGCCGCCCAAATCCACGTGCTCGATCACATGACCATCAGCGCGCAAAGACCCTATAAGCGTGCCCAGTTTACCAAACGCCTGATCGAACGGTTCCAGCTGCGTGATCTGCGAGCCGATATGCATATCGATACCAATCACCTTGATGCCGGGCAGGCTGGCGGCACGGGCATAGGCGTCACGGGCGCGTATCCAAGGGATGCCGAACTTGTTTTCCGAAAGGCCTGTGGTGATTTTTGCGTGCGTTTTGGCGTCCACATCTGGGTTTATGCGCAAGGATACGGGCGCATCACGCCCCATTGCGGTGGCCACAATGGACAGGCGTTCTAGCTCTGGCTCGCTTTCAACGTTAAAACATAAGATGCCAGCACTGATGGCATCTTCCATTTCTTGGCGGGTTTTACCCACGCCTGAGAACATGATCTTGCTTGCTGGTACCCCAGCCCGCAAGGCCCGGGCAAGCTCGCCGCCCGATACCACATCTGCGCCTGAACCCAGCCGCGCCAAAGTTTCCATAACCGCTTGGTTGGAATTGGCTTTTAGCGCGTAGCAGACCAGAACTGGCAGTTCGCCAAAAGCAGCGGTGAACACCTCATAGTGGCGGGTGAGCGTGGCTGAGGAATAGACGTAAAACGGCGTGCCTACCTCGCGCGCGAGCGTTTCAACGGGCACATCCTCGGCAAAGAGGCGGCCATCACGATAGCTGAAATGATGCAAGTAAGGGCTCCGTGGTCGCTAGAGAAGCAAGCCATCAAGGATAAAGGGGCGGTCTGGCTGTGGCTCTACGTCCTCGACCGGTGCATCATCAGGTGCGCTGGCTGCGGAAGGTCGTTCGAGCGTGCCGCGTACGCCGCAGCCGGCCAGGGTTAGGGCCAAAAGGCCCGTTAGGATCAATGTACGAAGGCGCATGGCGAGCATCTTTGAACTGTTGCGTTGGTGAAGGTTATGACGGGTTCTGATGAGGTTTCAAGGACGCCGAGCCGTGAGTGCGGCGATAGAGCGCCTCTTATGGCGCTTTCACGCCTGTTTTTGTGAGGGATGGTGGCCTTGGCGCTCAAAGTTCCCAAGCCACCAGTTCAAGCGCCACGGTATGATCTCTACACTTTGGCGAATACCAGCAATGGCGTAGGGGTCTTCGGCTTCGAACCGCACGGCATCCTCACGCTCATCTGTGTCCAGCAGCGCAACGCCGCCAATGGTCTGCGTTCCACTCTCATCCAGCAGTGCACCTGAGGAAAGCAGCCGAGTGCCCTGCGCGGCCAGGTAGGCATGGTGGGCATCGCGATGGGGTTTCTTGTCACCCTGCTTATCCAGGTGGTCGTAGACGATAACAAGATAAGGCATAGGTTGCTCCAAAGCGCGTATTGTCTGGGTGCGTTAGCCCAGCTGTTTTAGCCACCGCCTTGCCTGCTTGCGCACATTTTGCGGCGCGGTGCCGCCATAGCTGGTGCGTGAGCGGATGGATTTGTCCACCGATAGCACCGTGAACACGTCGTCAGTGATGCGTGGCTCAACGCTTTGCATATCCTCCAGGCTCAGCTTGTGCAGATCAATGCCGCGCTCTGCCGCCATGCCCACCAGCGTGCCGGTGACATGATGCGCATCGCGAAACGGCATGTTCAGCACCCGTACCAGCCAGTCAGCAAGATCGGTGGCTGTGGCGTAGCCTGATCCAGCAGCCTTTTTCAGCGTTTTGGCGTTGGGCACCATATCGGCCACCATGCCAGTGGTCGCCGCGATGGTCAGTTCCAGTGTTTCCAATGCATCGAAGATGGGTTCTTTGTCTTCCTGCATGTCCTTGGCGTAAGCCATGGGTAGGCCCTTCATCACCACCATGAGCGCGGTGAAAGCGCCCATCACACGGCCAATTTTGGCGCGCACCAGCTCTGCTGCATCAGGGTTTTTCTTTTGCGGCATGATCGAAGAGCCGGTGGTAAGCGCATCAGAGAGTTGGATGAAATCAAACTGCGCGCTGGACCAAATCACGATCTCTTCGGCAAAGCGTGAGAGGTGCATTGAGAGGATGCTGGCAGCGGCGAGGGTCTCCAGTGCATAGTCACGGTCAGAGACCGAATCCAGCGAGTTGGCAGTTGGCCGGTCAAAACCCAAGGCTTTGGCGGTCATCTGTCGGTCGATAGGAAAACTTGTGCCAGCCAACGCGGCTGCGCCCAGAGGGGACTCGTTGAGCCGCTTGCGCGCATCTTGGAACCTACCACGGTCACGGCCCACCATTTCCACATAGGCAAGCAGATGATGGCCAAAGGTTACCGGCTGCGCACTTTGTAGGTGCGTGAAACCGGGCATGACGGTGCCAGCATGTTCCAGTGCTTTTGTCGCCAGCGCCTCTTGCAGGCCAGCCAGGGCGGCATCGATGCCATCAATGGCAGCGCGGACATAAAGCTTGGTATCGGTGGCCACCTGATCATTGCGCGAGCGGGCGGTGTGCAAACGACCAGCGGCATCGCCGATCAGTTCGCGCAGCCGTGCTTCAATGTTCATATGAATATCTTCAAGACCACGCGAAAATGTGAAGTGACCGTGTTCGATCTCTTCGCCAATTTGGCTAAGGCCTTTGATGATGGCGTCGCGATCATCGCTGGTTAGAATGCCCACCTCGGCTAACATGGTTGCGTGGGCTTTGGAGCCTTGAATATCTTGGGCATACAGCTTTTGATCGAAGCCTATCGAGGCGTTTATGTCTTCCATAATAGCCGCTGGGCCTGCGGCAAAGCGCCCGCCCCACATGCTGTTTTTGCCTGTGTTTTTACCTGTGTTTTTGGCTGTATCAGTCATCTGGCCACAATCGCTTCAGTTCAAAGGAACGTTTTATGTCGTCACCGCAAAACCCCGATAGCCAGCCTGCAAAGACGGGCAGCGGCAAAATGCGGCTCTCGGTATTGCTGTTGGTCGCTGCTATTTTGGGCATTACGTCCGGTGGGCTTGCGGTCTATCTCAACAATGCCAACCCTGACAATGATGAAACGGCGGCAACCTGCACCCTATCGGATGAAAGGCGCGCTGCTCTGAATGCAGCCGCCCAAGGCCAAGTGGCTGCTTTTGCAGTGGTCGATGATGCCCGCCCTGCGCCCATGATGGCTTTTGTTGATGGTGACGGCACACCGCGCACAATGGACGATTGGGCTGGAAGCACTGTGCTTTTCAACCTTTGGGCCACCTGGTGTGCGCCATGCCGTGAAGAGATGCCAGCGCTTGATCGGCTACAGGCCAATATGGGTGGGCGCACCTTTGAGGTTGTTGCGGTCAATATTGATACCCGCGAGAGTGCCGATCCGCAGGGCTTTTTGGATGAGATCGAGGTGGCAGCTCTGTCCTTTTATCAGGATAGCACAGCGGATTTGTTTCAAGATTTGCGCGCCGAAGGTTTGGCGTTTGGCATGCCGACAACACTGCTGATTGATAGCGATGGTTGTTTGCAGGGCTTTTTGGCCGGTGCTGCCCATTGGGACCATGCTGACGCTGTGGCCCTAGTGAATGCCGCGCGCGTGCCATAAGCGCCTTAAGCTTAAGAAGAGGCTGCCCGAGATTGCCTTGAGGCGTGCAACGCTGCTGTGGCCGCAGCAAGGTCATCTTCCATTTTTTGCTTCAGTTCAGCATGGGCTTGGCGAACATGCTCCTCAGCTTTGCGCTTTGCTTCTTTTTCCTCTGGGGAGGAAAGGTCAACGCGAGCAATGGTTTTGCGGGCAACCGACAGCGCCATGAACGTGACAAAGGCAAGGACCAGGTGGGTTGCTGTTATCACAATGGCATCGCCTGCATGATCAAGCGTAAGCCCGATAAAAGTGCGAAAGGGCGCGCACTGGTCTGTGTTAAAGTTGCTGGCAAAGAAACAGGGGCCAATTAACGCATCGCGCCACACGATAAGGTATCCAACCGGTGCTAGAACGATGGGCAGCAATATAACGCCCACAGCCAGCCGCGGGAGAAGCATGGCAAGCGTGCCAAAAACCATGCCTGAAAGTATGCCGATGAGAATAATGCCGGTCATCGCAGTGCTTTAAGCCTGACGATCGAGGCGAGTACCGACGCCTGCTGCGGTTGCCGAGCCAACGGACTGGGCATCTGCCAGCGCTGCTGAATTTGCTGATGCCTGATCGATCATTGCAACAAGCTGCTGGGCAGCTTCCTGGTTCATTTTCATGACCTTTTGGGCTGCTGCTGCGCCAATTTGCGCTTGGTTGTTGGCCATCGCCGATGATGCAATTGCAATCGGTTCCAAGGTTTTGCTCCGCTATCAGACGGAAAACGCTACAATGGAAAGCTTTATGATCGGTTGATGAGGAGGTTCAAAAGATGTGCGTCCTCTTTGTCGCTCCTACAGCCATGGCGGCTTCTTATCTGGTCGGCACAGGCACTTCGCCACGATAATCATAGAAGCCACGGCCAGCTTTGCGGCCAACCCAGCCAGCTTCAACATATTTTACCAGCAGTGGGCAGGGGCGATATTTGGTGTCTGCCAGGCCATCATACAGCACCTGCATGACTGAAAGGCATGTGTCCAAACCAATGAAATCCGCCAGTTGTAACGGGCCCATCGGGTGGTTGGCACCCAGTTTCATCGCCGTATCAATGCTCTCAACTGAGCCCACGCCTTCATACAGCGTGTAAATCGCTTCGTTGATCATGGGCAGCAAAATGCGGTTCACGATGAACGCGGGGAAATCCTCGGCCACGGTGATTTGCTTGCCAATATTGGCAACAAAACCGCGCGAGGCTTCATAGGTTTCATCATCGGTGGCTATGCCGCGCACCACTTCCACCAGCTCCATCAATGGCACAGGGTTCATGAAGTGGATGCCGATGAACTTCTCGGGCCGCTCGGTGGAGGCTGCAAGGCGCGTAATAGAAATGGAGGAGGTGTTGGTGGCTAAAATAGAGCTTGGCTTAATGAACGGAGCAAGCTGCGCTAAGATTTTGCGCTTTACCGTTTCATCTTCGGTAGCTGATTCGATCACCAAGTCGCAGTCGCCCATATTTTCATAGGCGTCAGAGGCTGTGATGCGTGCAAGGGCTGGCTTCACTTCATCGTCTTTGATGATGCCCTTGCCTGCTTGACGGGTCATATTGCCAGCAATGGTGGCTAGGCCCTCTTCAACTTTGTCTAGCGACAAGTCTTGCAACACCACGTCCATGCCCGAGAGGGAGCAAACATGGGCAATGCCCGATCCCATTTGTCCGGCCCCAACAATGCCGACCTTTTGAATGCCACTCATGCGTATCTGTTCTTTCCGTAGCTCTGGCCACTTATGCGGCCGCTTGGCTGTAGGAGTACTCTTCTAGGATTCAACGGCTGATTTCAACTCTGGCAGAACGTCGAACAGATCTGCGACCAGTCCATAATCTGCCACATCAAAAATCGGTGCGTCTTCATCCTTGTTGATCGCCACAATGATGCGGCTATCTTTCATGCCTGCCAAGTGCTGGATCGCACCAGAAATGCCAGCGGCAATGTAAAGGTCTGGTGCAACCACTTTGCCGGTTTGTCCAACCTGCCAATCATTAGGGGCATAGCCCGCATCCACCGCTGCGCGTGATGCGCCAACGGCCGCGCCCAGGCTATCGGCAAGCGGCAGAATGACCCGTTCAAATTCTTCTTTGGACCCAAGTGCGCGGCCACCCGATAGGATAACTTTGGCGCTGGTGAGTTCCGGGCGCTCACTGTCGGCAAGATCAGCCGATACAAAGCTAGAAACGCTAGGAAGATCAGGGGTTGCAATAGCCTCAACGCTGGCAGCACCACCTGTGCCTGCCGAAGCGAAGGCCGTGCCGCGCACCGTGATCACCTTTTTAGTGTCTGTTGATTTGACCGTTTGGATGGCGTTGCCGGCATAAATGGGACGCTGGAACGTGTCGGCGCTTTCAACTTTGATGATGTCAGAGATCTGCATCACATCCAGGAGTGCAGCCACGCGGGGCATAATATTTTTGCCTGTTGTGGTCGCCGCCGCAACGAAAGCATCATAGCCGTCAGCCAGCGACAAGATAAGCGCTGCCATCGGTTCGGCCAGCGCATGTTCCAGGCCTGCATCATCAGCGTGCAGCACTTTGGCCACGCCATCCAGAGCTGCTGCCTGCGTTGCCACATCAGCAGCACCTGCGCCAGCAACTAAGATATCAACAGGTGCGCCAAGCTCTTTGGCAGCGGTGAGTGCCTTGGCGGTTTCAGCGGAAAGCGCTTTGTTGTCGTGATCAGCAATAAGCAAAGTTGTCATGGTCGCTTTCCTTAAAGCACATCTGTTTCGGCTTTGAGCTTTTCAACAAGCTCCGCCACGTTTGAAACCTTCACACCCGCCTCGCGTTTAACAGGCGCGGCGGTGCTGAGCACCTGGAGGCGCGGGGCAAAATCGACACCCATATCCTCAGGTGTTTTCACATCCAGCGGCTTTTTCTTGGCCTTCATGATGTTGGGCAATGAGGCATAGCGCGGCTCATTGAGGCGCAGATCCGTGGTGACGATGGCAGGCAGCGCCAGCTTCACTGTTTCCAAGCCACCATCCACTTCGCGGGTCACCGACACGCTATCGCCATCCATATCCACATTGGACGCGAAAGTGCCTTGGCCCCAACCCAAAAGCGCGGCCAGCATCTGGCCGGGTTGGTTGAAATCATCATCAATGGCTTGTTTGCCCATGATCACAAGCTGTGGGGTTTCCTCATTCACAATAGCTTTGAGTGCCTTGGCGACAGCCAGGGGTTCAATCGTTTCTTCAGTTTTGACAAGAATGGCCCGGTCTGCACCCATAGCGAGCGCAGTGCGCAGGGTCTCTTGCGCTTTGTCCGGTCCGATGGAAACAGCGATAATTTCTGCGGCATTGCCCGCGGCTTTGATGCGCAGCGCTTCTTCCACGGCTATCTCATCAAAGGGGTTCATCGACATTTTGACGTTGGCCAGGTTCACCCCAGATCCGTCTTCCTTCACCGTGATGGTCACATTGTAATCAACCACCCGTTTGACCGGCACCAATATCTTCACCGCTTACGTCCTGCTGTTGTTTGTATCGGATCTTGCACGTTTTACGCTGTGGCCCTTAAAGCACATTTTGTGCGGCGCAGCAAAATCTAGAAAAACACGCTACGTATGGGTCAGTGAGCTGTCAACGATCCCAAAGTCGGGCGTTGGCTTATGGGCGCTTAGGAATGATCTGCTTGGGCGGGTTTTGGCAGACCTTGGTCAAACAGTTTCACATCACGGTGCTTAAACAAGGGCGTGAGCGCTGCGCCAGCCACCAAGCCGCCAATATGGGCCCACCAGGCAGTGTTGGAGCCGTTTTCGCCCGATAACACCATAAAGACATTCCACGCCACATAGGCGCCAAGCACAATCCAGGCTGGCAACTGAAATGGGAACTTGATCAGCAGGGTGACCAGTACCCAAACTTTAACCTTGGGATGCAGCATCAAATAGGCCGCCACCACGCCTGATGTTGCCCCTGATGCGCCCACCAGGGGCGCCGATGGATCGGGCGTCATCACTGCATAGGCGATGCCACCTGCAATGCCGCAGAGCAGGAAGAAGAGGAGGAACTTGATGTGTCCCATTGCATCTTCAACATTGTCTCCAAACACCCACAGGAACAGCATATTGCCCGCCAGATGCAGCCAGCCGCCGTGCAAGAAGGAATAGCTGAGCACCGTGATTTCTTCAGGTACGAAGATAAGATCGGCAGGTCGGGTTTGTTCGGCGAAAAAGGTGATGGGAATCAACGCCAGACGAAAATCTGGATAGTCCATCACTGCGCCCTGGAAGAGGAGAAAAATCAGGACATTAATGACAATGAGTCCAACCGTGACCGCTTGAAAGGTGATGCGTTTTTTGGGGTTGGAATCAAAAAAAGGCAGAAACATCAGCGGGGCTCATTTGCGGCTTGGGTGCTGCTTTCCTAGCGGTTTTTACCCGGTACCCACAAGACATCAGCCGCACCCTTATCGTTGACCCAGCGTGAGGCAACGAACAAAAAATCTGACAAGCGGTTCAAATATTTGCGCACATGCTCGCTTACCTTGCCGGGTTCTTGCTCGGCCAGCTCAACCGACAGGCGTTCGGCGCGTCGGCTAACTGTGCGGGCAACATGCAAGGCCGCAGCAGCTGGGCAACCGCCTGGCAAAACAAAGGAATTAAGGGGTGAGAGGTCCGCATTGAGCTGGTCAATTTCACTTTCAAGGCGCGCCACTTGCGCTTCAACAACGCGCAAAGGCTCGTAGCCAAGGTCTTCATCGGTTGGTGGTGTGGAAAGATCAGCGCCTAAATCAAACAGATCATTCTGGATGCGCATCAGCATATCATCGATGGCTTTGAGCGCTGGATCAGCGCCGGTAGAAAGGCGCACCATGCCAACGGCAGCGTTGGTTTCATCCACCGTTCCGTAGGCGTCCACCCGCAGATCAAACTTCTTGCGGCGCTCGCC
>JBGCDM010000074.1:0-18402 GCA_045105395.1 Devosiaceae bacterium
AAAAACCATCGTAGATTTAGGCCGCAGCATGGGCCTCAGCGTTGTGGCGGAAGGTGTGGAAACACAAATGCAGCAAGAGATGCTGCGCGACCTTAACTGTGATGATCTCCAGGGTTATCTGTTCTCCGCGCCCATACCAGCTCTCAATACCATGACCATGTTTGCGCGCGGGCCGGTTAGGGCGCCGCTGAGCGATACGCCAAGCGTGCCTGCCTTGTCAGGCTGATCGCTCTCATGCTTAGTCCGACGCATTGCGTGCGACGACCTTGACGCTACGGTCAGCTGTAGATCCAATCAAATCAACGATAGTCTTGATCTGGCAAACAGTGCGTTTGCGATCAGATGTTGTTTCAAATACAGCGCCCTGACTGTCAAACTTTGATTATGATCAGCAGGCCATTTGGGATGGTATTTGGCCCACGAAATACTGATGTCATACACAGGCATAGGCTTGGCTTTTTGCCAAAACCGGTTTGAGTTGCTAAGTGCTTCCGCACGACACCGCTCGGTGATCTAAATCTAATAACGCAACTGCTTCGAAAGTCTGCTTATGGCTGGCTGCCGAAAAATCGTGAGGACCAATGCCAATTAAGCCGCCTATTACCGATCTACCCATCCGTGTTGCCGAGAGTGGCTTCTATCGTGGGTTCACTAAAGACGTGACCATCACCGCCAAAATTTTGGTTGGTGCATTGATTTTGTGGGCGATTGCCTTTCCCGATCAAGCAGCGTCCGTTCTTGGCTCACTCAATACAATTATCACAGCGACATTTAGCTACTGGTACGTCTATGCAATGGCGTTCTTTGTGATCCTGTGTTTCGCGCTTGCATTATGGCCTACAGCCGGGCGTTTGAAGCTAGGTCTTGAAGAGGATAAGCCAGAGTTTTCCAATTTCTCGTGGTTTTCCATGATGTTCGGTGCCGGTATCGGTATTGGCATGCTGACCTTTGCGACCGCCGAGCCCATGTATCATTTCGGCGCAAACCCTGCGACGATCCAGGGCCTGACCGAAGGCAGCACTGCGGGCAATGTACGTGATGCGTACATTTGGTCGTTTACCCATTGGGGCCTAGCAGCTTGGGCTTCTTACGCCATTGTTGGTCTTGCACTGGCTTATTTTTCTTATCGCCGGGGCCTGCCGCTGACCATTCGCTCGGCTTTGACGCCAATTTTCGGCGCTAAGCTTTCTGGTCCAATCGGGCACGTTGTGGATGTTGTGGCTGTTGTTGCCACTGTTCTTGGTGTGTCACAGACGCTTGGCTTTGGTGTGGAGCAGTTCCTATCTGGCCTTTCGCGCATTGGTTTTGGCGACTGGTTGTTTGCTGTTGACGCAGATGGTGGTCAATCACCCTCGACTATGGGTATCATTTTGGCGCTCGTGATCATCATGGGGCTTTCCACTTTGTCGGCGCTTTCGGGCGTTGGTAAAGGCATTAAGTGGCTCTCCAATATCAATATGGGCCTTAGCTTCTTTATCCTGGCGTTCTTCATTATCTTTGGCTCCACCTTCTTTGGTTTCACCACTTTGTTTGTGGGCATTTGGGATTACATCATCTCGATCCCGGGCAACATTTTCACTGTCTGGTCATCAACATCGCTTGATGCTTTCACAGGTAATGTTCCTGCTGCAGTTCAAGCCTTGCCGCCTGAGGTTTTGGGCGCGATGTACGAGTCAGCAACAAGCCCATGGGGAACACTTTCCTCGTTCACCGAAGGCTTGCCTGAAGCCGCTGCTTCACTGCCTGCCGCTGACATTGCTGCAGCCTACTCAGCAGCAACTGAAAGCCGCTTGTCCGGTTGGCAGGGTGCTTGGACCATCTTCTACTGGGCTTGGTGGATTGCCTTTGCGCCGTTTGTTGGCGTGTTCTTGGCGCGTATCTCCAAGGGTCGCACAGTGCGCGAATATGTGCTCGGTGCTATGATCATCCCAGCGCTGATGTGCTTTGTGTGGTTTGCTCTTGTGGGTGGCACTGCCATTGATCTTGAGCTGCAAGGTGTTGCTGAAGGCGCGATTGCTGGTGCTGGTCAATCCGATCAGCTGTTCGCCATGCTCAACGTGATGCTGACCGATGGTCTTGCCTACATCATGTCGATCATTGTGGTGATCTTGCTGCTGACCTACCTGGTAACCTCAGCCGATAGTGCAGTGTTGATCATCAACACGATCAACGCTGCTGGCGATGAAGGACCCAAAGCGCGTCCGCACATCCTGTTCTGGGGTGCTGCGTTGGCGTTTGTTGTGGGTGGCCTGATTATCGCTGGTGGTCTGGGCGCGATCCAGACAGCCATGGTCATTGGCGCTTTGCCGTTCAGCTTCGTGATGGTGTTGATGGGCATAGCGTTGCTGCGCGCGATTTATCGCGATGGTCAGCGTGAGAAGCAGGGCCTGCCAACCACATTCACAGACGATGATGAGGTTGCAGCTAGCCCAGCTCCTGCTGAGTAAACTCCAAGCCTTTATGAGTGTTACCAACCCGGCGCCTTGTGGTGCCGGGTTTTTCTTTGGTGCTAGGGCTTTTAGGGTGCGCGCAGTAACCAGGATGCGGTTTCTTCATCTGTTACCAGATGTGTGGCGTAACCACCGCGCATTGCCGCCTGGATGGCCTCGCGCTTGCTTTGCCCGCACGCCACCAGCATGCGCACATCAATGGCGCGCAAATCATCGAGGGATGCACCGATAAGGCGGCCTGTCAGTGGGCCATCCAACGCTTTGCCGTCTTGGTCGAAGAAATGACCCCAGAAGACGCCCTTGGCGCCCATGGCCACATAGGCGTCAAGCTCCTCTTGTGTGGCCATACCTGAGCCAACAAGAGTGAGGGGGTGGCTTAAGCTACCTACCGAAAAGAGCGCCTTTGTGAGCTGCGAGAGCGCCTCTAGCTGTCGTGCGATGATCGGTTCTTTGCGCAATTGGCTGGCAAGCGCATCGGACGATACCACGGCTGGCGCATGCAGGGTTCGACAGGGTGCAAGGGTGCGGCGGCCAATCTCAATTGTGCAGGCCTCTGGCGCAAACAGCGCATTGAAATCCATCGACCCAATAAGCTGGTACACGGTGAGGTTTGGAACTGGGCCATTGGGAAATTTGCGCGCAACATGTTGTACAGTTTCGCCCCATGCAACGCCCAGTTTGTCGCGAGGTTCCAGCAGATCGCGCATGGCAGAGGCCGCCAATTGCGCAACGCGTTCCAGCGCTGCTTCCTCGTTTTGTGGCTCCAAATCATCATGGGCTATGTAGCAATCGGTCAGGCCGTATTGCTCGGTTAGCTTGCGCGACAGCGGCGATGCGGTGAAGCTCTCGCCGCGGATGCGAATATCGACAATGCCAAGGTCACGGGCGAGCCGCAGATAGTTGACGATCGTTGCGCGTGATAGGCCGATACGCTGGGCAATCTCGCTCTGGGTTAGGCCTTCACGGTAGTAAAGCATGGCCACATGGGCCAACTGCGCCTCAGAATGGCTGGGGTCTTTGACCGTCTTTGCGTCTGGCATGTGACCCCTATTTTCCTAGCGCAGTGCAGCTTCTATGTTGCCGCCATCTACCGTTACCACATGCGCGGTGGTGCGTTCCATCTGTGATAGCGCCACAAAAGCGTCTGCCACATGCGCCGCTTCAACTTCGCGCTTGAGCAAGTTGCCTGCCATATAGCTGGCCTCATCAGTGCCGCGTGCTTTGGCACGTTGTGCAATAAAGCTGTCGGTCAGAAGACCGGAACGAATGCGGTCAGCATTGACGCCATTTACACGAATGCCCTGCTCGCCAAGCTCAAGGGCAAGCTGGCGCATAAGGAACAAGGTGGTGGCTTTTGGCAGACCATAGGCGCCGAAATTCTTGCCCGGGTTCACTGCTTGCTTGGAGATGTTGAAGAGAATTTGCCCACCGCGGCCTTGCGCGGCAAACAGCTGGGCTGCCTGCTTTGCAAAGCGTTGGTGGGAGAAGAAATTAAGCTCAAAGGCTGCTCGCAAGTCATCCTCTTCCAGATCTGCCAAGGATCCGGCAAGAGCAGCGCCTGCATTGGAAACCAGAATATCCAGCCCGCCAAAGCGCTGGGCAACCGCATCCATGGCGCTCTGCGCCGCTGCTGGGTTGGTAACATCCAGGGCAATGCCATCATGGGCGCTGCCAAGTTTTTCTAGCGCCGCTGTTAGTGGTGCTTCGTCACGATCCACCAGAAACACGCTTGCTCCAAGTGCCGCAAATGCCTGAGCTGTGGCCAATCCAATAGCGCCTGCTCCACCGGTCAGCATCACAATGCGTCCAGCCATTTTTGGCGGCTTGCCTTTGCCAAGTTTGGCCTGCTCAAGCGACCAATATTCCATGTCGAACAGGTGATCCTCGTCAATGGGGTAGAAGCCGCCTGCATCCTCTCCCACTGAACGCACGCGAAGGTTCTGCTCGCCTAGATCCGCAGCCACCTTTGCCGCTTTGTCATTGGCTCCAAGGCCGATAAGACCCAGGCCATGCGCCCACACAAGTTTTGGGCTTGCGTCCAGCATAGTGCGATCATTGCCGACGCGATGGTTTTGCCGCGTGAAATAGGCCTGATAGTCAGCTTTGAACGCATCGATTTTGGTTTTGATGGCCGCTTGTGAGGTCATATCGCTTGCCTCCAACACCAGCGGTTTGGCCTTGGTGCGGATCACATGATCTGGCGAGCCGACACCGCGCGTGGCAAGCGCATCCACATCACTACGCTCAAAGAACGCCATCACCTCCGGGCCGTTGCGCAGCGCCATCACCGGCATGGCCGCATCTGGATCATCGTCGGCCAGCGCACCACGCAAGGCGGTCAAACTGTCGGACATGCTCGCTGGTAGGCGCACCTGTAGCGAGGTGGTCTCGCGCATTTTGAGATAATCTGCGGCCTCATTGGTGTGCTGCACAATCAGGTCGTAGCTGGATTTTGCATCTGGTCCGAAGGCAAAATGTCCGTGCTTAAGCAGCAAAATGCCTTCCACATCTGGGTTTTGCTCGTAGATTGTGGCGGCTGTATTGGCGAGCGCGAACCCGGGCATAATGTAAGGTACGATGGCCAATCGTTGCCCAAAAATCTCACGGCACACGTCCTCGGCGCACGGCATATTGGCTAGCACTAGGAAGGGTGTTGCGTGCGTGTGATCGACAAATGTGTGCGGCAGGAAGGCGTGTAGCAGCGTTTCAACGGATGGATTGGGCGCAGTTGAATCCAGTAGATTGTTGCGCTGAACGTTCACCATCTCTTCATCAGTCAGGGCTTGAAGGGCACGCAATTTTTGCAGCGGATCAAGTCGCACACCTGGCAACCCAGGGGCCTTAATCGTATCAAGATCCCAGCCTGAGCCTTTCACGTGCAGTACACGTTGGTCCTGTCCAAACAGATCAGGCCGCATCACCTTAACCGAGGTGTTGCCGCCACCATGCATCACCAAATCAGGATTTTGGCCGATGATGCGGCTGGTGTAGACGCGATGCGCTAGCGCAACATCTGCCGCGCTTGGATTTGGGCCAAGTTCATCAACCCAGGCTTGCGCATCTGCATCGCGCCACGTGTTTTCAATCATCGGGTTTAAGCCACCGCGCGTTCGGGGAAGAGTGTTGCCAAGCCTTCTGGCGAAGCTTCACACACGCCGCGCTCGGTGATGAGGCCTGTTACCAGCCGCGCCGGGGTCACATCAAAGGCTGGGTTGCCGGTTGGTGAGTCAGCAGGCGAGACCATAGCCTCGCCGATTGAACCATCTGCAAGCACACCTTGAATGTGCGAAACTTCACGCCCTGGACGTTCCTCTATGGGGATTTCCTTCACGCCATCCTGCACCGTCCAGTCGATAGTGGGCGAGGGCAGGCCAACGTAAAACGGCACACCATTATCGTGCGCAGCGAGCGCCTTCAGATACGTGCCAATTTTGTTGCACACATCACCACGCGCGGTTGTGCGGTCGGTGCCAGTGATCACCATGTCCACCATGCCGTGCTGCATCAAATGACCGCCGGCATTGTCGGTGATGTAGGCATGATCAATGCCGTGGCTGCCCACTTCCCATGCGGTCAGTGCACCTTGGTTGCGCGGACGTGTTTCATCCACCCACACATGGATGGGCACACCGGCATTGGCCGCGTGATACATAGGGCTGGTTGCGGTGCCCCAGTCCACGGTGGCCAGCCAACCCGCATTGCAATGGGTGAGCAGGCGTACCGGTTCACCAGCAGGTTTTTTTGCCGCGATCTGTTTGATAATTTCCAGGCCGTGCACACCGATCATGCGGTTAATCTCAACATCTTCATCGGCAATGTCGTGGGCCAGTTGCATGGCTGCATGGGCGCGGTCAGATGGAGGAAGGGGTTGCAAGTGCGTGCGGCAACGATCAAGCGCCCATTTCAGGTTGATCGCGGTTGGGCGGGTGTTGTGCAGCACGTCCCAGGCGTTATTAAGCGCGCTATCAGACGGATCGCGCCGCATCTCCTCTGCCATGCCATAGGCAGCGGTGGCGCCAATGAGCGGGGCGCCGCGCACCCACATATCGCGGATGGCGGTGGCAAAGCTTTCCAAGCTTTTTAGCGACTCGATTTTGAAAGCGTGTGGCAGCCAGCGCTGGTCGATAATGCGCACCTCATCGGCGCTGGCATCATACCAGATGGAGCGGTAGTGCGTGCCATTGACTTTCATAGCAAATCCTTTGCATTGGTAGAACGCGCCAGCGCGATCAAATCTTCGGTGGATGATGGGCGTTGCAGCAGGAGTGTGCGGCCAAGATCTAAGCTGCGCGCCTCCAGCGGTGCACGCTGGGCTGTGTCTTCAATGGTTTCAAAATCGGCATTGTGAGCTAGCGTCAGGATGCGCCGGTGCAGTTCTACGCCACAAAAACCCATTGCATCGTTCCAGATATGATCGAGCATGGCGTTGCGAGCACCATCAGAGGATTGGCCCTGATCTTCCCAAAGGGCAGGGGAGTAAAGAATGCCGGTACGCTCGGTAGCCCAGAGATGTTTGAACTCGCTGGTAAATGTCGCGCATGTTTCTTCGATGATCGACAACAGCCAGTTTTGATAGCCATCCAATTCATCAGCAGTTCGGTGTGCTGGTTGGCTGAAATAGGCCATCAAATAGTTGGCGATCAGCATGCCAAGATCGAAGCCCAGCGGGCCGTAAAAGGCAAATTCTGGATCGATCACTTTGGTATCGGTGTCGGTGCACATGGCCGAGCCTGTGTGCAAGTCGCCATGCATCAGCGTTTCGCCGCCAGAGGTGAAGCGCATCAGCATATATTGGGCTGCAGCTTTTAAGCCAGGATCGGCGCGCAGCTCAGCCACGATGGGGCCAAGTTCAGGTGTGTAGTGGTTGCGCTCAGCGTCATAATAGCTGTCGGTGAACACGAGCTGTTCGGTGATGTCGCAAAGCTCCACATTGCCACTGAAAAGAGCCGTATCTGCTTTCTTCTGGCCTGCATCCATCGAAAGATCAGAGCCGCGAAAGGCTGTGCGCGCGCAGAAAAGCCCGAGTGCTTGGCCAAGGCCTTCCACCCGTTCGCCCTTAATCAGCTTGCCGCGCAAAATGATGTGGGGAGATAGATATTCCATCACAATCAGCGCTTGGGCCTCATCGAAATGATAAATCTCTGGCACCATACCAGGGTCGCGGGCGGCTTGGCGGGTTAGCGCGTGATACTCAAAAAACGCCCGCTTAAGAGGCAGTGGCCAGCTATCACCCACAAGGCGCACGTAGGGCAGGGCCTGCTTCACGATCACTTTGCCTGCCGGGCCCGACACGATGAACACAAGATTGAGGTTGCCATCACCAACCTCATGTACCGTCCATGCGGAAGGATCAGTCCCCACGCGCGCGGCTAGGTCAGCCAAGCCTATCAATCGCGAAGGTAGCGCATCGACGGTTAGCGGTTCATAGGATGCAGGTGTTTGCACGTTTGCCACGGTTTGGTTCCTCCTGTGCTGCACGTCTCATTTGGTGGACGTGCCTGCGCGAACCTCATTTTCGGTGAGCTAAGTTGGCCGCGCAATTCGCCATTTGTCAAGTGGTCTTGACTTTTGACAGGCAGCCCATCACCATTCAAAACAGGGAGCAACCATGGGCCAGTTTTGGTCAAACATGGGCGAACAACAAACGGGCAAAAAGCCTATGACACACGCCGCATGCCGGGTTATCGGCATTGAAAAAGCCTTTGGGCCTAACCGCGTATTGCGGGGTATCGATCTGACCATTCCAGCTGGCCAGATCACGGTGCTTATGGGTGCCAACGGTGCGGGTAAATCCACGCTGGTCAAAATTTTATGCGGTGTTCACACGCTTGATAGCGGCAGGGTTGAGCTGTTCGGCGAGCCTTTTTCTCCTGCCTCACCATCGCAGGCGATTGAAGCAGGCGTGGTGACCGTTCACCAATCCATCAATGATGGGGTGATCCCCGATTTGGATGTTGCCTCCAACCTGATGCTCGACCGGCTGAATGCGCCGGGTGCTGGCTTCTTTGTCAATCGCAGCAAGTTACGCTCTGATGCCCGCAAAATAGCCTCAGCCATGGGCCTTGAGATTGATGTGCGCACCCAAGTGGCGGATCTGGGGGTGGCTGAGCGCCAGCTTATCGCCATTGCGCGCGCGATGGCCAAGGATCCCAAAGTTCTGATTTTGGATGAGCCAACCTCTTCGCTTTCAGCCACCGAAGCTGAGCGCCTGTTCAAACTGCTTGATCATTTGCGCGAAACGGGCGTGGCGATCCTTTATATCTCCCATCGCATGTCGGACATTCGGCGCATTGCCGATCGCATCATTTCCATGCGCGACGGGCAGATTTCCGGTACGTTTGAGACTGAGCCGCTTGATTACGAGGGCGCTGTAACGGCCATGCTTGGCCATGCGATGACGGCGGCTGACATTGAAGTTGCTGCCCCCGGCGAGCCTGTGTTGGAGTTGCAGGGCGTACAGCTGTCGCCAACGGGCGCACCGATCACACTAAAAGTTCACCGCAACGAAGTGGTGGCGATCACGGGTCTTTTGGGCAGCGGCAAAACCAAGCTGGCCTCGCTTTTGTTTGGAATGGAAGCGCCTATCGCTGGCCAAATGCGCTTGGCTGGCAAGCCCTATACGCCTACTTCACCGCACGATGCGATTGCTAAGGGTGTGTTTATGTCGCCTAAGGACCGGGCATCGAATGGCGTTATCCCAACCTTCGATATCACGCAAAATCTAACCTTGCCGTTCACCGCGCGGCACGCTCCACTGTCGTTTCTAAGCAAGCGCAGCGAGCGCGGCAAAACACGTGAGATGATTGATAGGTTGGGTGTGGTTTGCCAGTCACCCGGTGATGATATTGGCACGCTTTCGGGCGGCAACCAGCAGAAGGTTATGGTGGGCCGGTGGATGGCGGAAGCCAGCCAACTTTTGGTGTTGGATGAGCCGTTTCAAGGCGTTGATATCCGTGCACGCCGCGACATTGGTCGCTCCATTCGCCAGACCGCCGGTGACCGCGCAACCATCGTTTTTGCCGCGGAGCTGGATGAGGCTTTTGAGATCGCAGATCGTATTTTGGTGCTTTACGAGCACAGCTTGGTTGGCGAACATCGCAATGAGGCGGTGGACCTGACCGCGATCCTTGCTCAGGTTTCCGGCCAAGCTATTCAAGACACCCCAATTGAGATGCAAGCCCAATGACCACTGATACCCAAGGTAACCAACCTGTTCCCCCAAGCGTTGATGGTTCGCAGACCTTGCTCAATCTTGCGATCCGGTATGGGTTTTTGTGCCTGTTGCTGGGGCTGATTGTGTTCTTCTCGCTGGCCACCAATGGGTTTGCGGGTCCACGATCAGCTGCGTTTATTTTTCAATCGGTGGCGATCACCGGCATCCTTGCCCTTGGAGTTACCTGCACGCTGGTTGTTGGCGGATTTGATCTGTCCATCGGGTCGGTTGCGACGTCCGCGCTGATGCTCTCGGCCTATATGATGGTGGTGCTGGAGCAATCAGCGTTTGTGGCTGTGCTGGCCTGCTTGGCGATGGGTGCATTTGTTGGACTGATCAATGGTTTGCTGATCGTGAAAATGCGCGTGCCGGACCTTTTGGCAACGCTTGGTATGATGTTCTTACTCATCGGTCTTCAGCGTATACCCACCGAGGGACGTTCTATTTCTACTGGTATGACCCTGCCTGGCGGCGAGGTTGCTGAGGGCACATTTTCAGCAGCTTTCCTTTGGCTTGGCCGCCACCGGTTTGATTTTGTGCTGGAAGATTTGATCCCCGTGCCGGTGATTATTTTCCTCATTGTTGGCCTGCTGGTTTGGGTGTTCCTAGAGCTCACCCGCCATGGCCGTTTGATGTACGCCATTGGCTCCAATGAGCGGGCCACAGCGCTGGCTGGCACCAATGTTAATCGCTACAAAATCACCGCCTATATGATCTCCGGCGTTATGGCCTCTATTGGCGGTATTTTGCTGGCTGCGCGTTTGGGGCGCGGTGATATCGCCTCGGGCAACAATTTGCTGCTTGATAGTGTGGCGGCGGCTCTTATCGGCTTTGCGGTGCTGGGCGCTGCCAAACCCAACGCGTTTGGCACGGCGATCGGCGCGCTGTTTGTTGGTATTTTGCTGCAGGGCCTCACCATGATGAACGCGCCCTATTACACCCAAGATTTCGTCAAAGGCGCGGTGCTTGTCGTCGCGCTTATGTTCACCTTTGCTCTTTCCACGCGCAGGCGTGGTGGGGGACACTAACCGGGCAGTCGCCCGCAAAAAAGACCGAACCAAAAGGGAGAAACTCCAATGATCGGCACGAAACGAACCTTTATGAAAATGCTGGCAGGTGCACTTGTCGCTTCCACCGGCATGACCGGCGCCGCGATGGCAATGGACGATATGCCAGCCCCGTTTGACAATGCGGGCGATGTGCAAATTGCGCTGGTGCGTTACCTTTCCACCGGTGACTTTTTCCAGGCCTATCTGTCTGGTGTGGAAGCCCAGGCTGAAGCCATTGGCGTGGATTTGCGCGTGTTTGATAGCCGCCAGGATGCAGCACTGCAGGCTGATATGGTGGACCAGGCTATTGCGCTGGGCGTCGATGGCATCATCATCCAGCACGGCCTTACTGAGTCGATGAGCGAAGCCGCGCAACGTGCTGTGGATGCCGGCATTCGTGTTGTTGCGTTCGATGTGAACGTTGAAAACGACATGATCCCGCAGATTGAGCAGTCAGATTACCTGCTGGGTCGCATGGCGCTGGATCAGGCGATTGAAGACAATGGCACCGAGTGGACCGCTGGCTATGTTTATGTGCCAGGCATCGCGCCGCTTGATCGCCGCGATGTTGCTTGGGAAGAAGTGCGGGCCGAAAACCCCGGCATTGAAGAGGTTGCCCGCTTTGGCACACTCGACAATCCAATCGCCAACTCCAACGCCAACCAAGCGCGCTCTGTTCTGCAGGCCAACCCCAACATAAGCGTTGTGTTTGCGCCGTATGATGAGTTCGCCAAAGGTGTGGTGATCGCGGTCAATGAGGCTGGCATGTCTTCGGATGTGTCGATCTATTCGGCTGACGTTTCAACGGCGGATATTTCTGTGATGCGTGAGCCAGACAGCCCATGGAAGGCGACTGTTGCCACCAACCCAGCTGTTGTGGGCGAAGTATCAGTGCGTGCCCTGGCCATTATGCTAGCGGGCGGTGATCCAGGTGCGCAAGTTGTTGTGCCACCAACTCTTATTACGCAAGATTTCCTGAACGAGAACGATATTTCCAACATGGAAGATCTTTCCTCGGCGATGCCCCAGTTCTCCCACGCCGATGTGGCGATGACGGACTGGATGCCTTTACCGCCACGCTAAGGATGTCTGATCCCGCGAATTGCAAGGGGGCCACTGGCCCCCTTGTTGCGTTTTCTGCCAAACAATTAGAATTTGACAATTGTCAGTACAATTGACTTATGCAAAATATATTGACGAGTTTCTGGAAGAAAAGGTGACGATGGTGATGTCCCGTCGGAACGCAAAAACAACTGAAGAGATCGCGCTGGGCATTCGCCGCCGCGTTTTTGAGCATGCCATGCGCAACAATGGCGGTTATCTCAGCCAAGCGTGCTCGGCTGCTGAGCAGCTTGCCTGGCTCTATAACGAGGCGCTGGAGCTTGGCGCGCCAACGCTGCCTATGATCCCCAAGCCCTTTGGTGGCGTGCCTGCGGCGGACAATCCAACCTACCACACCGGTGCAGGCTACAATGGGCCCGAGCGCAGTGATTTGGATCGGCTTTTCATTGCGCCAGCGCACTACGCGCTTGTGGCTTATGCCACCCTTATTGAGGTTGAGCGTATGGCCCCTGAAGGTCTTGAAATGTTCAACAAGGATGGATCATCGGTGGAGATGATTGGCGCAGAGCATTCGCCCGGTATGGAAGTGCACAACGGTACGCTGGGCATTGGGTTCTCTACTGCTGCTGGTCTTGCCTGGGGGCGTAAAACCAAAAAAGAAACCGGTAAAACCTGGGTCTTTATGTCCGATGGTGAAGTGCAAGAGGGCCAAACTTGGGAGGCGATTTCGTGCGCGGCCCACCATGGCATCGACAATCTGTACGCCATTATGGATGTGAACCGGCAGCAATGCGATGGCGCGATGCACACGGTGATGGATGTTGGTGACATCAAAGCCAAGATGGAAAATTTTGGTGCGGTTGTGGTCTCCATTGATGGCCACAAGCTGGATGAAATGCGCGATGCGGTGAAGGAAAAGCATAAGGGCAAGCCGCTTATCATTTTGGCGAACACCTCACCGTTCCGTGGCATGCCAACCCTGCAGCGGCGGTTCCCGCGCCTACATTATGTGCGGTTTAAATCGCAAGAGGAGCGGGCTGAAATGAACCATGATATTGCCCGCGCCCTTGGCGTTGACCCCGTTGATTATGATGGAGCGCACTGATGCCAGATCTCAAACCTGAGATGGTAAGCCGCCCCTATGAGCGGGCGTTCGAAACCTATGCGATGGCTCATCCTGAAGTGCTGTGTCTTTCAGCCGATCTAACCTCCTCGTGCGAGATCGATAAGTTCCGCGATAAGCACCCCGATAAGTTCCTCTCGCTGGGCATGGCGGAACAAAATATGCTGTCCTTTGCTGGCGGATTGGGCATGGCCGGGTTTCGCCCGTTCCTGCACACCTTTGGCGTGTTCCTCTATCGCCGCCCTTATGATCAGCTCATGGCGTCCATCGCCTATCCGCGCCGCAAGGTGCGTTTGATGGGCTTTTTGCCGGGCGTTACGACCCCTGGCGGCATGACCCACCAGGCGATTGAAGACATCTCTGTCATGCGCTCCATCCCCAATATGACGATCCTGGAAACGGGCGATGCGACCGAGGTGGAGAGCATTTGCGAAGCTGCCGACAGCATTGATGGGCCGGTTTATTGTCGGGTGTTGCGCGGGTCCGTGCCACGCTTATTTGATAGCCCCATTGAGGTTGGCCGCATGCGCGAGTTGGCGCTGGGTGAGGATGTGCTGATTGTCACGTCCGGTATCACCACCGAAGAGGCGTTGCGTGCGCGTGGCGCGTTGGAGGCCAAGGGTGTTTCGGTGCGCCATCTTCATCTCAACACCATCAAGCCTTTTGATGCCCAAGCCATGTTGGACCATATTCAATCGGTCAAAGGCGGCGTGGTAACGCTGGAAAATCATGTGACCGAGGGTGGTATTGGCTCGCTGGTTGCGGAGATTATCGCGGACAACGGCGTCGGCAAACGGCTTGTGCGTTTGGGCCTGAAAGACACCTATGCCCATGGCGGCTCGCGGCCATACTTGATGAAGTTTTACGGGTTGGATGCCACCGCTCTTGTGGCTGGTGTGGAAGATTTGATGGGCGAAAAGCTTGGCATCACCGAAGATGATCTGACCCTTGCTCGTGTTGAAGCTGTGCATTCAACGGTGAAGGCTGAGGGCCTCTAGATGGCGGCCGATAGGTTCCGTGTTACGTACCGAGTGTTTGCAAATTCGCAGACCCACGCGCAGGAACGCGCGCAAGGCATCGCCTTGGAGCAGACTGTCGAAATCCCGATGGATGTGGTGCCTAACGGGTTCGTCAAAGACACCATTGTTGGCCAGGTGGAACATGTAACACAGGCAAGTGATGGCGTGTTTGAAGCTGTCATCAGCTATAGCCGCGAAAGTACCGGCAATGAGGTGCCGCAGCTTCTCAACGTGATCATGGGCAACACGTCCATCCAAACCGGTGTTAAAACCATTGGTATTGATCTTGGACCATTGGCGCAGGCGCATCCAGGTGCGCGCTATGGCATTGCTGGCATACGTGAACTTGCCGGTGCTTCGCGCGGGCCGCTGCTATCGCCGGTGCTCAAACCACAAGGTTCAAGCGCGCAAACATTGGCCGATATCGCCTACCGGTGTGCGGTGGGTGGGGCGCATATCGTGAAGGAAGATCACGGGCTCACCGATCAGCCCTGCGCGCCCTTCCGCGAGCGGGTACAGCGCATTGGTGAGGCGGTGGCCAAAGCCAATGCCGAAACCGGGCGCAAGACGCTCTATTTTGCAGGCCTTGCTGGCCACAGCGAAGACCTGATGGAAAACGCCCGCTTTGCCAAAGACCATGGCGTGCATGGCTTGCTCATCATGCCGGGGCTTTTTGGGTTTGATCTGGTGCGCCGCATTGCTCGCGATGATGCGCTTAACATGCCAGTTATGACCCATCCCAGTTTCCTGGGCCCCTATGTGCTTTCCAAGGATACGGGGCTTAGCCACGCGATGATGTTTGGCACGCTGCAACGCATTGCAGGGTCCGACATTTCCGTGTTTCCCAATGTCGGCGGTCGCTTTGGCTTCACGGCGGAGGAGTGCCTGTCGATTGCCAATGCTTGCCTTGATAACAGCGCGCCAGGGCCCGGCATATTCCCATCCCCTGGTGGCGGCATGAGCGTGGAACGCGCCACAGACATGATCGATATGTATGGCGAGGATGCTGTGTTTTTGCTGGGCGGCAACCTGCTGCGCTACGGCGACAATATAGGTGAAGGTTTGGGCGAACTGCACCGGGCCATAGAGGCGCGCATCCCGGCTTAGGCGATTATGTCGCGCACCTCTCGCCAGCCGTCTAATTTTGGTTAAGACTATTGGTTTAGAAATGGGAAAGGATAATTCCGGCCTGTTTCTGGTTTACAAGGCCGATAGCTTAACGGGAACGCGCATGACTTTGACACGTCGCACAGTTGGATTTGGGCTGCTTTCAACGTTACTTGCCGGATGTGCCGGTGGCGGACTGGCCGATGCCTATGGCTATGCCAGCAATCAATTGGCTGATGATCTGCGCCCAACGCCCAATGCTGGGTATGATAGCTGGGTTGCATCGTTTTTGCCGCGGGCGCGCCAAGCAGGCATTACGGATGCGACGCTAGATGTGGCCTTTGCCGATGCTGGGTTTTTACCCGGTGTTGTGAGCCGCGACCGCAACCAAACCGAGTTTACCCGCACGCTTGAAGATTATTTGGCCATCGCTGCCTCAGATGCGCGCGTGCGTAATGGGCGCACAGCCTTTGCCTTTCACCGCAATGTGCTGGCACGCCTGGAAGATACCTATGGTGTGGATGCAGAAATCATCACTGCTATTTGGGGACTTGAAAGCTCCTATGGTGATCGGCGCGGCAATATTTCGGTCATCTCGGCCACGTCCACTTTGGCCTTTGATGGTCGTAGGGGCAGGTTTTTTGAAGCGCAGCTCATTGCAGCACTGAAGATCCTACAAAACGGGGATATTCCGGCAAACCTGTTGGCTGGTAGCTGGGCTGGCGCAATGGGCCACACACAGTTTATTCCCACCACCTATGAGGCCTATGCGGTGGACTTTACCGGCGATGGGCGCCGCGATATTTGGGCTGATGACCCGACAGATGCCTTGGCTTCAGCGGCGGCCTACTTGCAACAGATGGGTTGGACCCGCGGTGTGCGCTGGGGCCAGGAGGTGACCGGCGGATCAGCGAGTGGGCAGATTATTCAGCCACAATCGGGTGGCCCGCGCTTTGCGGTGACCGACAATTTCCGCGTCATCAAGCGCTACAACAATTCAGATTCTTACGCGATCGGTGTTGGTCATCTGGCAGACCGCATTGCTGGTGGTGGGCCGCTGCAAACGCCGTTCCCACCCGATGCCAATGGCCTGACCAAAGATGATCGTATGGAGCTTCAACAGCGGCTTACGGCGGCGGGCTTTGATACTGATGGTGTGGATGGTGTGATCGGTCCGAACTCGCGCACGGCCATCAGCGATTATCAGCGCAGTCGCAATATGCCGGTGACGGGTGATCCTTCGCCGGAACTGCTGCGCAGCCTCCGCTAAAGGCTTCTGCACAAAGCGCATGGTTTGTTTCTGGGCATGCCCAAGATTTGCGCATAGCAGGCACTGCACATCATTGACTTGACCTTATGTCAGCGCGAATGTGAACCGCACTGAAATTGAGGTCCTGTTTGTCCGCGTTCATCTTCCGCAGCACCGTTTTGAACTACCATCTTGCACTCGTGTTTGGCGGACAGCATGCTTGATCTGATCATTCGCAACGCTCGGGTTCATCGCCCAGTTGGACGTTCGCCTGCTGCCGGTGTTGCTTCGCTTCTCGATATTGGCATCCGCGATGGTCAGATAGACGCTATTGCCCCTAATCTTGATGCACCTTCTAAGACGGAGATCGATGCAGAGGGCTATCTGGTTGCTCCGCCCTTTGTGGACCCACATTTTCATATGGATGCGACGCTGAGCCTTGGCATTCCGCGGCTCAATGTTTCAGGTACATTGCTGGAAGGCATTGCCCTTTGGGGCGAGCTAAAGCCGCAGCTAACCCAAGATGCGGTGATTGAACGGGCGCTGCGTTATTGCGACCTGGCGATCTCACAAGGGCTACTTAGCATCCGCAGCCATGTGGATGTGTGCGATGACCGGCTTTTGGCCGTTGAGGCGCTGCTGGAGGTGAAGCAGAAGGTGGCGCACGCCATTGACCTGCAGCTTGTCGCCTTCCCGCAAGATGGGTTCTATCGATCACCCAACGCGCAGGCCAATCTGGTGCGCGCGCTTGATATGGGCGTGGATGTGGTGGGGGGCATTCCGCATTTTGAACGCACTATGGCAGACGGTGCGCGCTCGTTAACGGCGCTTTGCGAGTTGGCAGCTGAGCGCGATCTGATGGTCGATATCCATTGCGATGAGACAGATGATCCCAATTCGCGCCACATCGAGACCCTCGCCTATGAGGCCACACGTCTGGGGCTGGGCAGCCGCGTGGTTGGCTCGCACGTCACATCCATGCACTCATTTGATAATTACTATGTGACCAAGCTGATGCCGCTGATTGCTGAAAGCGGCATGCAGATCATTCCCAATCCGCTGATCAACATCACGCTGCAAGGGCGCTCGGATACGTACCCCAAGCGGCGTGGCCTAACCCGCGTGGCAGAGTTGCGCGCTGCCGGGGTAAACGTCGCCTTTGGGCAGGATTGCTGCATGGACCCTTGGTATCCGCTTGGCTCTGCCGACATGCTCAGTGTGGCCCATATGGCGGTGCATGCGCTGCCAATGACCTCGCGTGAGGGTATGGCCTGGGCGTTTGATGCGGTGACCGTGAACGGCGTCAAAGCCATGGGCTTGCCTGACAGTAGCTTGCGCGTTGGTGGTCCTGCCAGCATGGTTGTTTTGCAGGCGCGCGACCCGATTGAAGCAGTGCGCATGCAGCCCACGCGCCTGCACGTGATCAAAAATGGTGTCGTGGTTGCGCAGACGCCCGCGCGCCTTGCCACGCTGCACCTAGATGGTCGCCCAGCAACGTTGAACCCCGCTGATTATGCGCCGCCCCTTGATGGCGCTTAGCACCATAAATTTTTACATCACTGCATAGAAAAGGAAGATCGATATGACCTTTAAAATCACACGACGCACCGCGCTTTTGGGCGCTGCCAGCACGCTGGCTATGCCTGCCATTTTGCGCAACACCTACGCCATGGATGCCGTAAAGGTGGCCGGTGTTCACAACAGCCCTGTTGAAAATGCCTGGAATTCCCGCATCCATCTTGCGCTTCAGGAAGCTGCTGACGCTGGCAAAATCATGTACGAATTTTCTGAAGCTGTGGCCGCGCCAGACTATCCTCGTGCGATGCGCGAATATGCCGAATCCGGTGTTCAGCTGATTTGGGGTGAATCCTACGCCGTTGAAAATGAAGCGCGTGAAGTGGCTGACGATTATCCCGATATTGCCTTCCTGATGGGCTCATCCGGCGGCCCGCAGGGCGATAATTTCGGCGTTTTTGGCACCCGCAACCACGAGGCGGCCTACCTTGCCGGTATGCTGGCTGGTGAAATGTCAGAAACCGGCACGTTCGGCTCGGTTGGTGGCTTCCCCATTCCTGAGGTGAACCTGTTGATCAATGCCTTCCGTTCCGGTGTGTCTGAAGTGAACCCGGA
>JBGCDM010000075.1:0-5260 GCA_045105395.1 Devosiaceae bacterium
GTCTCGCCGCGTGCATCCAAATCGCTTGGGTTGTCGATGACCTTGGGCAGGGCACGCTGGAAGGCGGAAAGCCCCTCAATGGCCAGCATGGTCGAAACAGGGTTTCGGTTGACTGCGTAAAGCGCCTCAGCGGCGTGTGCCATCGCGTTCAGCGCACTGGTTACCGTCATGGCAACGGGCAGGGTGGCAACAAGCTCGGCGTCGTAGAGGATGACATCGGGTTGGATTTTGGGATCAGTGACGGTGGTTTTTACACCATCTTCAGTTTGGCCCAGAATGGCTGTCGCCTCAGAACCCGCATAGGTGGTGGGGATCACGATCTGCGGTAGATCGGTCTGATAGGCAATCGCTTTGCCAAGGCCGGTGGTGGAACCGCCGCCCAGCGCAACCACGCAATCAGCGTCCACGCTTTTGGCATGGGCAATGGCTTCTGCGGTTACATCCACCGGTGTGTGCATTGTTGCTTTGGTGTAAACGCCCGCCGCCTTGCCGTTTAGCTTTGCGGCCATGTCCATTGCGCTGTCGGCTTGCGGTGGTGTGGAAAGAACAAGTGCACGCGAGCAGCCCAAGCGTTCGATTTCGGCATCGATTTGTGCGCGAATGCCGGTTCCAAAGCGCACACGAACCGCGGCACTTTGCGCCTCAAAGCTGCTTTGAAAATGGGCCACTTTGCCTCCGAACCCGCACCTACTTTGGGTGCTGCGTTGCGTTGTTGAAGGTAAGCTAGCACCGCAAAGATGCGCTCTTGATCGAATTTGCGTGGCTTAATATAACTTCATGGTATGAAGTTTGATCCGCGCCACCTGGAACTTGTCGCAGCGATTGTTGATCGCGGTGGCCTCACCGAAGGTGCCGAAGCGCTTGGCAAATCCCAGCCCAGCGTTTCGCGAACCTTGGCGCAGTTAGAAGCGCGGGTTGGCAGTCGCCTGTTTGAAAAGAACAAAAGACCGCTACAGCCCACCGAACTATGCTTGGCGTTGGCCGCTGAGGGGCGGAAAATTCTATCGGCCAACATGGCCGCATCTGATGTTGTTCGCCGCTACCTGGATGGTCGTTCCGGCGTTGTGCGCGTAGGTGGTTCGCCCATTTTCATGGATGGCGTCATTTCCAGTATGATCGCCGAGTTTCAAACAGCTCACCCCGATGTGCGCATCGATCAGTCTTACAATTATGCGCCCGATCTGATGGAGAAGCTGGCAGCGGGCAGGTTGGATGTGGCCATCTGCCCGATGAAGCCAGATGGCATTCCCGAAGGCTTTTCCTTCATCGATATTCTGCCAGGCCGCAATGTGATCGCGTGTGGTGCGACCCATCCACTTTCCAACCGTACCTCGGTAAAGCTGGCTGACATTAAAGCCTATCCGTGGATCGCACCGCCAACTGATAGCCCGCTCTATGAGGATTTGCGCAGCGTGCTGACGACCATCGGTATGACTGATTTTCGGGTCAGTTTTTCCGGTGGCTCGCTCACCTCCATCATCAATATTTTGGAGCGGTCCGACTCGCTCACCGTGCTGCCCTATTCGGTGGTGTTCACGCTGCGGCGGCAAAAGGCGCTATCGGCTCTGTCCATCAAAATTGGGCACCCTGAAAGGAACTTGGGTTTGCTGCTCCATGCCGATGCGGCGCTTGGACCAACTGTGAAGCGTTTTCGCCAATTCATCATCCGCGAGTTTACAAGCTTGGCCGACACAATCCTGCGCCATGAGCAAAATGCGCTTTGGCGTGGCTAGAAAGCCGCTTCGCCTCTGTTGCTGATATGCACCAGAAGGCACGCCACGCCATGATTTTGTTACAAAGGCAGTGGCAGGAACTCCCTAACCTTTGCCGCGTTATGATAAGCCTTACCCGCACCTGAGAATTGGCCGCTTTCTGGCCGCACCTTGCAGGCTCAAAGTATGAGTAATTGGTGGCCCTGCCACTTGCACCGCAGAGCACGTCTAAACCGCGCCCTTTTGGCTGCGGGGCTTGCGCTTGCGTGCCTGTATGCCGTGCCCGCCAATGCCTTAAATTTGTTTGGTGTGCAACTTTTTGGTGAGGCCGAAGATGCGCGTGCCGACGATGTGGTGATCGGCACGCCGGTTCCCTACGTTGCCGAAGTGACAATCAGCGCCACGCAAAGCGATGATTTTGATGAAGAAGCTGTGCGCAACGCCTCCTCGCTCTGGCGCGGTCGCGATGACCCTGCCGCCGGCATGCCTGGCCTGCTGGCAAGCGCGCGCAGCGACTACCGCCGCATGCTCGGTGCGCTCTATGTGCAGGGCCATTATGGTGGGGTGATCAACATTCGCCTCAATGGCCGTGAGGCGGCTGATCTGCCTGCCGATAGCGAGCTGGCCACGCCCGTCTCCGTTTCCATCACGGTTGATCCTGGGCCGCTTTATCGCTTTGGCCAGGTGACAATCGCCAATCAGGCGCCGTTTACCAATGATCCGCGCGACTTTGTAACCCCGCCAAGTGAACTTGGATTGCTGGCGGGCGAGCCAGCACGCTCTGGCCTGGTTTTGCAGGCTGAAACGCTGACCGTTGATGCATGGCGCCAGCAGGGCCATGCTTTGGCACAAATCGCTGATCGCAATGTCTCCGCGGATCATCCAAGCCATACGGTGGATGTGGACATCATCGTTCAGCCAGGCCCGCCTGCAACCTATGGTCCGCTGTTGGTTGAGGGTGCAGACCGCATGGATCCGGCGTTCATCGCTTACATGGCCGATTTGCCAGAGGGCGAGGCCTATGACCCTGATGATGTGGATGAGGCGACCGCGCGCCTAGCAGCGCTGGAAGTGTTCCGCTCTATCCGCATTGAAGAGGCTGCAAGCCTCAGTGCATCTGGCGAGCTTGAGCAGACAATATTCGTGCAAGAGCGCCCGCTGCGTCGCATTGGGGCAGGGGCAAGCTTTTCCACCATCGATGGCGCGGGCCTTGAGGCCTATTGGCTGCACCGCAATCTGTTTGGCCGCGCCGAACGGCTGCGCCTAGAAGGGCGGATATCTGGCGCCAACAGTTTTGACCCAGAAGAGTTCACCTACCGTTTTGGTGCAACGTTCACCCGCCCCGGCTTTATCACACCTGATACCAACCTGTTTGCGGCGCTGGCCGCGCAGCGCGAAGTGCTGGAAGCCTACACCCGTACCGGCGTGTCAGGTGAGGTGGGGCTAGAGCATCCCTTTTCGCCAGAGCTTACCGGGCGCTTTAGCATCAATGGCCGCTATGCGCAGTTTGATGATCAGGTGTTTGGCGAGCGTGATTTCACCAGCGCCGGGTTCCAGGCGCGGCTAACCTATGACACGCGCGACCTGCCAGCCGATGCCTCTTCGGGCCTTTATCTAGATGCATCAGTGGAGCCATTTTACGAATTTTCACGCGGCAATGTGGGAGCAGCTACCACCGCTGAGGCCCGTGCCTATGTGGGCCTTGGCAATGATGATCGCATTGTGCTGGCTGGCCGCTTGCGCGCTGGCACATTGGTTGGCCCGTCCATCGCAGAAACAGCGCCGGACCGGCTGTTTTTATCCGGTGGTGGTGGTTCAGTTCGCGGCTACGCCTATCGCAACATTGGTGTGGAGCGACCAGGTGGTTTGGTCACCGGCGGTCGGTTCCTGCTAGAGGGCTCCGCTGAACTTCGCGCGCGCATCACCGATGTGATTGGCGCAGTGGCGTTTGCCGATTTTGGCTATGTTGATGCTGACCCCGTGCCCTCCTTTGACGCCTTTAACGCGGATATGCGCGTGGGCGTTGGTGCCGGTGTGCGCTATCTCACCCCGCTGGGGCCTATCCGGCTGGATGTTGCTGTGCCGCTGGACAAGCGGGCGGGCGACCCTGATTTCGCGATCTATCTTGGCATTGGGCAGGCGTTTTGATGGGGCAGGCGTTCTGATGACCAGGAAAATTACTCCAATTCTGGTGCTCATGCTGCTCGCTGGCCTTGCGCTGGCCGCTGCCATGCCTGTGCTTGGCCAATCCGAAGAGCAAGAGCGCTCGCGGTTCCTCTCCTATGTGGAAGAGCAGCTCTCAGGCCCTGGCCGCACCATCCGCATTGAAGGCATTGAGGGCGCGCTATCCTCCAGCGCCACCATTGCCGCCATCACCATTGCTGATGATGAAGGTGTGTGGTTGCGCATTGAAGATGCTGCGATTGAATGGACGCGCAGCGCGCTGTTCCGGGGGCGGTTGGAGATTGAAAGCCTGCGAGCCGCGCGCATTGATTGGCCGCGCATGGCCGTGCCGCCAGAGGGCTTGCCTGCGCCTGAAGCTGGCAGTTTTGAGGTGCCGGAGATACCGCTGGCCATTGAGATTGGTGCACTAGAAATCGAGCAGGCCAATCTGGGCGAACCGCTGTTTGGTTTGGCTGCCCAGCTTTCGGGCACCGGCGCACTGTCGCTGGAAGATGGATCACTGGATGCGCGCTTTGATGTGACCCGGCTGGACGGCCCAGGCGGTGAGCTTTCGCTGCAGGCGGCCTATGCCAATGCCAGCACCCAGCTTGATCTGGATATATCGCTGACCGAGCCAGCCGATGGCGTGATCGCCAACGTGCTGAACCTGGAAGGGCAGCCGCCTGTTTCTTTGGCGCTGCAGGGTGGCGGACCGTTGGATGCGCTGGATGTGGAGCTGACGCTGGACACCGACGCTGGCCGCATTCTTTCTGGCCAATTGTTGACCCAGGAGCAGCCCGGCGGGCGTGCCTTTGCCACCGCGCTGGAAGGCCCAATTTCTGCGCTGATTGCACCGACATATCGTGGGTTCTTCGGTGCCCGTTCGTCAGTCATGGCTGATGGGTTCTTGGCCGATGAGGGTAGCATGATCCTCAACGATCTGACGGTAGAAAGTGGCGCGCTGTCGCTTGCCGCTGCGGCCGCCACGGCGCCTGATGGCTTCCCCACACGTCTTGCTTTGGATGCGCGCTTTGTCGGTGATGCGGGGCGCTCGGTTCTGTTGCCGGTGCCAGGTGAGAGCACTCGCGCTGCTGGTGGGCGTTTGCTGGTTAATTATGGCGATGAGGACCAGCAAAATGGCGCGTGGACAGCGCAACTTCGGCTGCAAGATGTAGAAAGTGGCACGCTTAGCGTCGCGCGCACAGCGCTCGATCTATCAGGCACCACGCGCAATCTTGCAGACGCACAAACCCGTGCCATCTCCTTTGATGGCCTGGGCGAGGCCACAGGATTTGAGGGCAATGAGGTTGGCGTGGCGCAGGCGCTGGGCAATGGGTTGCAGGTCCAAACGCAAGGCAGTTGGCAGGCCGGTGCACCGGTGCTGA
>JBGCDM010000076.1:0-12936 GCA_045105395.1 Devosiaceae bacterium
CCGCCACCAACAAACACCAAGGCTGCTGCGCTAACTGCCACGCCTACTCTTCCCCATCATTCAATGTCTGGCGCAAGCCCTGCCAGTATCGCAGCCGCTTGACAACCTCTCGCTCAAAACCGCGCTCTAGCGGATCGTAAAGCGTGTGACGACCCAAGCTCTCTGGAAAGTAGTCCTGGCCTGAAAATCCATCAGGCGTATCATGATCGTAAATATAACCAGACCCACGCCCAATCTCTTTCATGAGTTTGGTTGGAGCATTGAGAATTTCTGATGGCGGCGCCAGCGAACCAGCGTCTTTGGCAAGCTTACGGGCGCCTTTATAAGCGGTATAAACAGCATTCGACTTTGGCGCCGTGGCCACATGAACCACTGCCTGCGCCAAGGCCAGCTCGCCTTCTGGGCTACCTAGCACATGATAGGCCTCACGCGCTGCCATTGTGACCTGGAGCGCGGTAGGGTCGGCCATGCCGATATCTTCACTGGCCATGCGGATCAGCCGGCGAGCCAAAAACAGCGGATCTTCTCCGCCCTCCAGCATGCGGGCGAACCAATAGAGCGCCGCATCAGGGTCTGAGCCGCGCACAGATTTATGCAGTGCCGAAATCAGATCATAATGTCCATCGCGATCTTTATCATAGCGCGCAAGCGCCATGCCCAGCCGCTGCGCCAGCGCCGTTGCTGTATAATCGGAAGGGTTATCACCCTGCCCGGCTACCACCAGCTCGGTAAGCGCAATAGATCGGCGACCATCGCCATCAGCTCGCTGCGCAATCACATTGCGCGCATCTTCATCCACCAAGCTGGCTTTGCCCAAGGCCTCCAATGCGCGACCAACCAAAACAGTCAGCATGTCCGGCTCTAGCGGCTGAAGGATCAGCACATCGCAGCGCGAAAGCAGCGCGGGGTTCAGTTCAAAGGATGGGTTTTCGGTGGTCGCGCCAATGAGCGTGATTGTACCGTCTTCCATCACCGGCAAAAAGCTATCCAGTTGAGCTTTGTTGAACCTATGGATCTCATCCACAAACAGAACCGTGGCCTGCCCTTGCCCGCGGGCAACACGCGCACCGTCAAAGGCAGCCTTGAGGTCTTTTACGCCACTGGTGAGCGCGGAAAGCTGCACAAAGCGCGTCGTCGCACCAATATGCGAGGCAACAAGCCTGGCAAGCGTGGTTTTGCCTGTACCTGGTGGTCCCCATAGGACAAGCGATGGCAGAGCGCCGCCGTGCTCCACGGCAGTCAGCAGACGGGTTAGTTTCCCGTCCTCGCCAAGCAAATGGTCTTGCCCAACCACTTCATCAATCGTGGTGGGGCGCAGCCGTTCTGGCAGCGGCACTGGAGCACTGGACGCAACCTCGGGACTGCCAAACAGATCAGCCATCTAGAACCGCAAAGTGGCAGAACGGATGCGGCCATCGCGTTCAAAAACGATCTGCCAAAGACGGTTGCGAACGCCTGCGGCCTGTTCAAGCTCACGTGTGGTGCCAATACGCAGATCGTTCACTTGCATAATCATGTCGCCCTGGCGAAACCCAACCTGGTTGGCTGTCGACCCCTGCTCAACAGACACCACCATAACGCCGTCACTGGCATCAAATCCAAACTCCTGAGCCACCGCAGGCGATAGGTTGATCACCTCCAGGCCAGCAAAGGGAGAACGCCCACCGATCAGGCGCAGATCACGCGGCACCGTTTCGGGCGGTCCAACCAGCGCAATTTCAAGGTTCCGCCGCCGCCCATCGCGGATGATGCGCACATTGGTGGTACCGCCAATGCCTTTGGTTGCGTAACGATAGGCAAAAGCATCGGGATCATCGATCTGGACGCCATCTATGGCCACCACCACATCACCGCGGCGCAACCCCGCCTGCTCCGCTGGGCCGTCCGGCACCAAATCAGCGACCAAGACGCCGCGTGGACGGTTCATACCTAAGCTCTGCGCTATCGCCGCGGTTACATTCTGCACCTCGGCGCCCAAATAGGGGCGCGCGACAAAGGATGAGCCACTCACCGCCTGCTGCAACACCACGTTCACCATCTCGGTTGGGATAGCAAAACCAATACCGTTTGAGCCACCTGACCGCGAGAAAATGGCGGTGTTGATACCAACCAGTTGACCCGATAAGTTCACCAGCGCCCCACCCGAATTGCCAGGGTTAATTGCAGCGTCTGTTTGGATAAAAAACTGAAAGTCAGTCACGCCAACCTGTGTGCGGGCAAGCGCGGACACGATGCCCTGCGTTACAGTCTGGCCAACGCCAAATGGATTGCCCATGGCCAAAACCACATCGCCAACCTGGAGCGAGTCTGACACCCCAATTGGCAGCGACGGCAATGCCTCATCAAGGTCGCGCACCTGAAGGATGGCCAAATCTGTGCGCTCGTCACGGATCAAAATATCTGCATCATATTCACGGCGGTCCGCTAGCGACACACGCACATCCGTTGCCTCCGCGATTACATGATTGTTGGTGATAATGAGGCCGGTTGCATCGACGATAACGCCGGAGCCAAGCGAGGATGCCATACGTTCTTGTGGTCGCTGCCCCTGTCGTGGGCGCATCTGATCGCCAAAGAACCGGCGAAAGAAAGGGTCCATGTTGGAAAACGGATCGCGCACCTGTTCGGTTCGGGTGGCGTATACGTTCACCACCGCTGGGGCGGCCAGGCGCACAACCGGCGCAAATGACAGCTGAACTTGAGCTAGATTTTCCGGCGTTTCGCGCTCTAGCAGAGTATCGCCTGGTGTAACATCGCTATCTTGGTTGTCTAAGAGTTGCGGGGCGTTGTTGAGAAATAAGTCCAGCAATTGCCCTGGCAAATCATCCTGTGCATGGGCTGAAACACTTGCAAGCAAGCATAGAAAGGCTGCCAAACAACCAGTTTTGAAACGCATATCCATGTCTTGCCTCTTGCACCAAAAGATAGATTCTCATGCCTCCATTTAGACAAAAAAGAAGGGCGGCTCAAAGGCCGCCCTTACAATCAGTTACCATCAGTGGCTTGTAAGTATGTCGCGCCTTACGCAGCGACTTCTTCTGCCTCTTCAGCTTCAACCCGTGCGCGGTCTCCTGCGCCTTTGGCTTCCACATCGCGGTCTACCAATTCGATGATAGCAACCGGTGCGTTATCACCAAAGCGGAAGCCCGCTTTGAGCACGCGGGTGTAACCACCTGGGCGCTCTGTGTAACGCTCACCCAGTACACCGAACAGCTTACGCACAGCAGCCTCATCACGAACTGTCGCCAATGCTTGGCGGCGGGCATGCAGATCGCCTCGTTTGGCCAAAGTGACCAGCTTATCCATGATAGGCTTCATCTCTTTGGCTTTAGGCAGCGTCGTTTTGATCTGCTCGTGCGTGATCAGCGAAGCTGCCATATTGGCAAACATCGCCTTGCGGTGGCTCGATGTACGATTGAGCTTGCGGCCTGACTTACCGTGGCGCATGGCCCTTCTCCTTTACTTATAACGGCTCTCTGGGCTTTCAGCCCAACCGTGTTACGTGCCCAGGCTAAACCTGGTGCTCTTCATAGCGTTTGGAAAGCTCGTCAATGTTCTCTGGCGGCCAGTTGACCACATCCATACCCAGATGCAGACCCATTGATGCGAGCACTTCCTTGATTTCATTGAGCGACTTACGACCAAAGTTCGGCGTGCGCAACATTTCCGCTTCCGTCTTCTGGATCAGGTCACCAATGTAAACGATGTTGTCGTTCTTGAGGCAGTTTGCCGAACGCACCGAAAGCTCCAGCTCGTCAACCTTCTTGAGAAGCTCTGGCGAGAATGGGAAATCAGGCAATTCTTCTTCAACCTGCTCTTTTTCAGGCTCTTCGAAGTTCACGAAGATCTGAAGCTGGTCCTGAAGAATGCGCGCAGCATAAGCAATCGCATCTTCGGCTGTGACGGCGCCATTTGTCTCAATGTCGAGGGTCAGCTTGTCATAGTCGAGGATCTGACCTTCACGAGTGTTTTCCACCTTGTAGGCCACACGCTTCACTGGCGAGAACAACGCATCCACTGGCACCAAGCCAATCGGCGCGTCATCTGGGCGGTTACGCTCAGCTTCCACATAGCCATTGCCGGTGTTCACCGTGAACTCGATGCGAACTTCTGAATCTTCATCCAGCGTGCAAAGCACGTGCTCTGGGTTGAGGATTTCAACATCACCAACTGTCTGAATATCACCAGCGGTAACAATGCCAGGGCCTTGCTTGCGCACGATCATGCGCTTTGGGCCTTCGCCTTCCATGCGCAGCGCAATTTCTTTCACGTTGAGCACAATGTCAGTCACGTCTTCACGTACGCCTGGGATAGACGAAAACTCGTGAAGAACGCCATCGATCTGCATGCCGGTAACCGACGCGCCCTGGATGGACGAGAGAAGGATACGGCGCAGTGCGTTGCCAAGCGTTAGGCCGTAGCCACGCTCAAGCGGTTCAGCAACAACTTTGGCGATCCGACCATCTTCGCTGGTCTTTACGTCAAGTTTGCTGGGTTTAATCAGGTTCTGCCAATTCTTATGGATCATGGGTGCACCCCTTTGGGCCTTGCGCATGATTGAGAAAGCTTAGGGAGCCAACTCGGCGCTTGAAGGGAAAGCCTGGACAATAGCCAGACCGGGAATGGTGACGGAGACTGGCGCTCCTTACACCCGACGACGTTTTGGCGGGCGGCAGCCATTGTGTGGGATCGGTGTCACATCGCGAATCGATGTGATCGTGAACCCAGCAGCCTGCAACGCGCGCAGCGCCGACTCACGGCCCGAACCTGGACCAGACACCTCAACCTCAAGGGTTTTCACGCCATGCTCTGATGCCTTTTTGGCAGCATCTTCAGCAGCAACCTGCGCCGCGTAAGGCGTTGACTTACGTGAGCCCTTGAAACCCATCGTGCCACAAGACGACCACGAAATCGCGTTGCCCTGCACATCGGTAATGGTGATCATGGTGTTGTTAAAAGACGAGCGCACATGCGCTACGCCAGATGTGATATTTTTTCGTTCGCGGCGGCGAACGCGTCCAGCTTCTTTAGCCATTTTGGTCCTTTAAATCGATCTCATCGCCAACCGCTGCAACCCGCAAAATGCGAAAAGCCCAGCTGGCTCCACCGAAGAACGCACCCACAATGAGCGCGCTCAGCATCTACGTTGAATTACTTCTTCTTACCTGCAATCGCCTTCGCAGGACCCTTACGGGTGCGTGCGTTGGTGTGGGTACGCTGACCGCGTACCGGCAGGCCACGACGATGGCGAAGACCGCGATAGCAGCCAAGGTCCATCAGACGCTTGATATTCATGCTTGTCTGGCGACGAAGGTCACCCTCGACCATATAGTCACGGTCGATCACTTCACGGATCTGGCTAACCTCAAGGTCAGACAGCTCGTTCACGCGACGGGTTGGGTCGATGCCGACTTTTTCAACGATATCAGCAGCGTTTTTCGCGCCAATGCCGTGAATATACTGCAACGCGATGATCGCGCGCTTATTGGTAGGAATGTTGACGCCGGAAATACGGGCCATACGCTCTCTCCATTGTAAAAGCCGCGCCTAGAGGGCTACGACGAGTGGAACTTAAACCGCGTCCGGTGGAGGCCGGCCCCTGCGATTTCTTCATATGACAACTGACAAGCCAAAAGGCTCTGCCAGACTGATTGTCGGGAAGAGCTTCGAGCTATTGGTTGCATAGGCATTTGTCAAGAACTACCGCCAGGTTTTGGGCCAGCCCTGACACATTGCCATTTCACCGCCACCTAGAGATAAATCCAATTGGGCGATACTCTCAAAAAGCGACCTGCGGGCAAATCGCTAATGCGCGTCGAGAATTTTTCTAATCTGCGCTGTCACGCCGTCGATTGTGTCCATACCGTCCACAGTCTTCAGCTTGTGCTTGGCGTAATAATAGCCGGTTAGCGGTGCTGTGCTTTTGTAATAGGCGCGAAGACGCTCATCAAACACCTCTGGCGTATCATCTTTGCGCACAGGCTCACCGGCAGCAGCAGCATCTTCGGCGCGCTTCACGATACGCCCAACAAGAGCACGATCATCCACCACCAACTCAACAACCGCGTCCATGACGCGACCTTTGGATTTCATGATGGCCTCAACGGCATCAGCCTGCGCCAATGTGCGTGGATACCCATCTAAAATGAACCCACGCGCACAATCAGGTTCAGAAATACGATCTGAAACGATCTGATTGACGATCTCATCAGAAACCAAATCACCAGCTTCCATCACCGCTTTGGCTTTGATGCCCGTTGGTGTGCCAGCGGCAACAGCCGCGCGCAGCATATCACCAGTGGACAGTTGTGGGATGTCATAGGCATCAACAAGACGCTGTGCCTGTGTTCCCTTGCCCGCGCCTGGCGGTCCAAGAAGGATCATTCTCATCTGCGTTTCCCCCGAAGTTTCGACTTCTTAACGAGCCCCTCATACTGGTGCGCAAGCAGATGGCCTTGCACCTGTTGAACGGTATCCATGGTCACCGAGACCACGATGAGAAGCGATGTACCACCGAAATAGAAGGGAACGCCGGAATAAGAAATGAGGAATTCGGGTATAAGACAGACGATGGTGAGGTAGGCCGCACCAGCCACAGTAATGCGCGTGAGCACATGATCGATATAATTGGCGGTGCGCTCGCCTGGGCGAATGCCCGGAATGAACCCACCATGCTTGCGCAAATTGTCTGCCGTATCTGCCGGATTGAACACAATGGCGGTGTAGAAGAACGCAAAGAAAATGATGCCAGCGGCGTAAAGCAGCATGTAGGCAGGCTGGCCATGGCCAAGCAAAGCGGTAAGCGTGGTGATCCACCCGGTCGCCTCTGTACCATCAGAGAAGCCAGCAAGCGTTGCGGGCAACAAAAGCAGTGAAGAAGCAAAAATCGGCGGAATAACACCGGCAGTGTTTAGCTTCAGCGGCAGATGTGAGCTTTCGCCCTGCGTCATACGGTTGCCCACCTGACGCTTAGGATACTGGATCAGCAGGCGGCGCTGTGCACGCTCAACAAACACGATGAATGCGATGACCACGATAGCCAGGAGGATAATCGTGAGGATGATGCCAGTGCCGATAGCGCCCTGACGGCCAAGCTCAAGCGTTTGTGCAAGAGCACGAGGCAGCTCAGCCACAATGCCAGCAAAGATGATCAGTGAGATGCCGTTACCCACGCCGCGCGCGGTGATCTGTTCACCCAACCACATCAGGAACATCGTGCCGCCAACAAGCGTGATCACGGTGGTCAAGCGGAAGAACCAGCCTGGATCGGTCACAATTGTGCCAGAGGACTCAAGGCCAACCGAGATACCGTAGGCTTGTATGGCAGCCAAGAACACGGTGCCGTAGCGCGTGTACTGGTTGATAACCTTACGGCCCGCCTCACCCTCTTTCTTCAAAGCTTCAAGCTTTGGAGAAACGGTGGTCATAAGCTGCACGATAATTGAAGCGGTGATGTAAGGCATGATGCCCAACGCAAACACGGCCATACGCTCAACAGCGCCGCCCGTGAACATATTGAACAAGCCAACCACACCTTGCGCTGCCTGGTTAAAGGCCGCAGCGAAGGCGTCTGGCTCAATACCGGGCATCGGGATGTAGGTCCCAAGCCGATAGACCAAAAGCGCACCCAGTGTGAACCAGATGCGCTTTTTCAGCTCTTCGGCCTTACCGAATGCTTTGAAGGAGAAGTTGGAGGCTAGCTGCTCAGCTGCTGATGCCATGCGTCTTCACGTCCTTTAGCCAATGCGTGCAATTCAACACTATGTGGCCCGCGATAGACGGGCCACCGTGAGAATTACTTAGCAGGGGCCTTGCTTGCTCCAGCTTTGCCGGATGGTTCTTTTGTTTCTGCGATGTGGACCTTGCCACCAGCCTTTTCAACCGCGGCAATGGCACCTTTTGAAGCGCCAGCAACGGTAATCTCTACCGATGCCTTCAACTCACCGTTACCAAGCAGGCGAACGCCGTCTTTTTCAAGCTTGGTAACAACGCCGCTTGCAACCAGTGCTGCAGCATCAATGTTGGCTTTGGCGTCCAATTTGCCAGCATCAATAGCCTGTTGGATGCGGCCAACATTCACTTCAGAGAATGCCTTGGCGAAAATGTTGTTAAAGCCGCGTTTTGGTAGGCGGCGATACATAGGCATCTGGCCACCTTCAAAACCTTTGATGGCAACGCCTGAGCGCGATTTCTGACCTTTAACACCAGTACCGGTGTTCTTGCCTTTGCCCGAACCAATACCGCGACCGACGCGACGTTTGGCTTTGGCGGACCCTGGCATCGGGGCGAGTTCATTGAGTTTCATAGGCTTGTCTCCACTTGCGCGGTGGGTTTTGTGCCCTCACCGCTCGCTTCTAGACGAGAACGAGGCTGCCAAATGGGCAGCCTCGTCTCAAACTACTTGTCTTCTACCACACGCACCAAGTGGCGCACTTTGTGGATCATGCCGCGCACTGAAGGTGTATCTTCCAGTGTTTTGGTGCGGCGCATCTTGTTGAGACCCAGGCCAACAAGCGTTGCACGCTGGTCTGGCTGGCGGCCAATAGGGCTGCCGGTCTGCTCAACAGTGATGGTCTTGGACTGTGCCATCGTTTTCTTCCTTACGCTCTATAGGTCGCTTAGGCTTCAACTGCGGTATCACCGCGGCGAGCCTGCAACACAGAAACTTTCAGGCCGCGACGTGCAGCAACCGAACGTGGGCTATCTTCTTCACGCAGTGCATCAAACGTTGCACGCACCATGTTATAGGGATTTGAAGTGCCCTGCGACTTGGCCACAATGTCCTGAATGCCTAGTGTTTCGAACACCGCGCGCATTGGACCACCAGCAATGATACCGGTACCAGCAGGCGCTGCACGCAGAAGCACTTTACCTGCGCCGTGACGCCCCTTCACATCATGATGCAAAGTGCGACCTTCACGAAGTGGCACACGAATCATGGTGCGCTTAGCGGATTCAGTTGCCTTACGAATGGCCTCAGGCACCTCACGGGCTTTACCGTGGCCAAAGCCAACGCGGCCCTTCTGATCACCAACAACAACCAATGCTGCGAAACCGAAGCGCTTACCGCCCTTCACTGTTTTGGAGACGCGGTTGATGTGAACAAGCTTGTCAACAAACTCGCTCTGCTCTTCGTCGCGGCGACGATCGTTACGATCACGCTGTGCCATATATATTTTCCTTATATGTCTTGCAGGGGCCGGGTTTTGGCCTGCTGCCAAGTGCGATCCAGCAACGCTGGATCGGAGGGACTTTTAGGCTTTCGCCCAATTGAGTTAGAAGATCAAGCCGCCTTCGCGTGCTGCATCAGCAAGTGCTTTCACGCGGCCATGATAGCGGTAGGAACCACGATCAAACACAACGCTTTCAATGCCGGCCTCTTTGGCGCGAGATGCGACCAATTTGCCAACCTCGGCAGCAGCATTCGTGTCAGCACCGGTTTTCAAAGACCCGCGCATATCCTTTTCCAAGGACGAAGCAGCAGCAACCGTGTTGCCTGCGAGATCATCAATAACCTGCGCATAAATGTGCCGGCCAGAACGATAAACGGACAAACGAGGGCGACCGTTTGCAACTTTGCGGACCTGACGACGCACGCGTGCGCGGCGGCGCTCTTCTGAAGTCATATGAGCCATATTCTCTGCCTTCTTTTAAATGGTGCACCGCAAACCGTCTCCCAAGCAGCTTGGGACGGCCCAGACAAACATCCGGGCGGCAACTAGGGTCTTACTTGTTCTTGCCTTCTTTGCGGAAGATGTACTCTTCTGCATATTTAATACCCTTACCTTTGTAAGGCTCAGGTGGGCGGAACTTACGGATTTCCGCAGCAGCCTGACCAACACGCTGCTTGTCGATACCCGACAAAACGATCTCGGTTGGCTTTGGCACAGCAACAGACACACCTTCTGGCACGTCGTAAATCACATCATTGGAATACCCAAGTGCCAGAGTAAGCTTAGCGCCCTGTGCTTGCGCACGATAACCAACACCGTTCAGCTCAAGCTTTCTCTCAAAGCCATCGGATACACCAATAACGATGTTATCCACCAACGTTCGGGACATGCCCCACATGGAACGCGAGCGCTTGTCCTGGCCGCGTGGCGTAACTTCGATGCCATCATCGCCCATAGCAACATTACATTCCGACACGACAGTCACTGCCAGTTCGCCCTTCGGGCCCTTCACTGAAATAGTTTGACCATCAATGCTTGCTGTTACACCGCTAGGCAGCGCAACCGGCTTCTTACCGATACGAGACATAAATCTCTTCCTTCTGTTTGACCGGTATCTTCTAAGGCTAGCTTAGAAGACTTGGCACAAAACCTCGCCACCAACATTTTCTTCGCGCGCCTGGTGATCCGCCATCACACCCTTAGGTGTAGAGAGGATCGACACGCCCAAACCGTTGTTCACAGTTGGGATGTTGCCAACCGATGTGTAAACACGACGGCCCGGCTTCGAAACGCGTTGAATTTTGCGGATTACTGGAGTGCCATCAAAGTATTTCAACTCGATGTTGATCTCCGATTTGCCATCGCCCATTTCGGTGCGCGAGTACCCACGAATGTAGCCTTCATCAGCCAACACTTGCAGCACACGTTCACGCAATTTGGACGCAGGCGCTACCACGGTTGTTTTGTTTCGCATCTGCGCATTGCGGATACGGGTGAGCATATCACCAATGGGATCTGTCATAGCCATCTACGCGATCTCCCTACCAGCTTGATTTCACAAGGCCAGGCACATCGCCGGCCAAACCCAGTTCACGAAGCGCGATGCGCGACATGCCCATTTTGCGATAATAGGCGCGCGGACGGCCTGTTACGTTGCAGCGGTTACGCACACGCGTTTTCGATGAATCGCGAGGCAATTGTGCCAGCTTCATCGTTGCGGTGAAGCGTTCTTCCGGGCTGACGCTTTTGTCATGGACAATTGCATTCAATTCGGAACGCTTCGTAGCGTAATGGTCCACCAACTTGCGGCGGGTATTGTTTTTTTCAACGGCGCTTTTCTTAGCCATCTGTCATGTATCCTTTGGAAAAACGCGTCAGTTGGTACGGAACGGGAAGTTGAAGTGCTTGAGCAAAGCTCGTGCTTCATCATCGTTCGCTGCCGTGGTGCAAACGATCACATCAAAACCCCATGTTTGATCAACCTTGTCGTAGTCGATCTCTGGGAAAACGATGTGCTCTTTAATGCCCATGGCATAGTTGCCATTACCGTCGAAGCTTTTTGGGTTGAGGCCGCGGAAGTCACGAACGCGCGGCAGCGCGATTGTGACCAAGCGATCAAGAAACTCATACATGCGGGTTTTGCGCAGTGTAACTTTCACACCAAGAGGCATTTCCTCACGCACTTTAAAACCGGCAATCGATTTGCGAGCATGCGTGATGACAGCTTTTTGACCAGCAATTGATGTCAAATCGTCTGCAGCAATACGCACTTTCTTGGAGTCACCAACAGCTTCACCAACACCCATATTCAGCACGATCTTGTCGAGCGCGGGAACTTGCATTGGATTGGCATAGGAAAACTCTTCGGTGAGCTTACCCTTGATTTCGCTCTCATAGAGCGACTTCATTCGTGGAGTGTAATCAGCCATCGATCGCTTCTCCCGAGCGGCTGGCGACGCGCACTTTTGTGCCATCGTCTTTGATTTGGAAACGCACACGCGTCGGCTTGCCATCCTTGGGGTCACGCAGGGCGACGTTGGATAGCTGAATGGGTGCTTCTTTGGAGATGATACCGGCTTCTGTACCAGGAGTGGCACGCTGGTGTTTCTTCACCAGGTTCACACCCTGCACCAAAGCACGGTTCTCAGTTGGCATCACCTTCATGACCTGGCCGGAACGACCTTTGTCGCGGCCAGCGAGCACAACCACGGTGTCGCCTTTTTTGATCTTAGCGGCCATAGTTACAGCACCTCCGGTGCAAGCGAGATGATCTTCATGTGCTTCTTGCCGCGCAGCTCACGTGGCACTGGGCCAAAGATACGCGTGCCAACTGGCTCCTGGTTGTTGTTCACCAAAACAGCCGCGTTGCGGTCGAAGCGGATGACCGAACCGTCTGGACGGCGGATGTCTTTGGCGGTGCGTACAACAACCGCCTTCATCACGTCGCCTTTTTTCACCCGACCCCGGGGGATGGCTTCCTTCACGGAGACAACAATAATATCGCCTACGCCAGCGTATTTACGCTTGGAGCCGCCCAGGACCTTGATGCACATAACACGGCGTGCGCCGGAATTATCGGCAACGTCGAGGTTTGTTTGCATCTGAATCATGGCCGTATGCCTTTCTTAAAAATCTTCAGGACCAGATTAGCCGTGCGACGCCATCAGCGCGCGGGACTCATCGGCCAGAACCATGAAATTCTTAGTCTTCGAAAGCGGGCGACATTCTTCAATAAGAACGATGTCGCCAGTTTTGAAGTTATTGTCAGCATCATGCGCGTGATACTTTTTCGTACGGCGCACGGTTTTCTTCAGCAAAGGGTGCGTAAAGCGACGCTCAACCAGGACAGTTACTGTCTGGTTGGTTTTGTCACTCACCACTGTGCCTTGCAGAACGCGTTTTGGCATATCTGTCTCTCCTCGTGACGAACGCCTAAGCGCCCGCCGCCTCGCGCCGCTTGGCGTTCAGCACTGTGTTAATCCGCGCGATGGCACGGCGAACTTGCCGGAACCGCGCTGTGTTTTCTAACTGACCTGTGGCCCGCTGAAAGCGCAGATTGAACTGCTCTTTCTTCAGTTTCACCAACTCATCGGTGAGCTGATCAGGGGTCATAAGGGCTGCGTCTTGGGCTTTCATGTCTAATCTCTCCCGCCTAGTCGCCAATGCGCTGCACAAAGCGCGTTTTGACCGGCAGTTTCATTGCAGCCAGGCGAAGTGCCTCGCGTGCTACGTCTTCCGATACGCCATCGATTTCGAACATGAT